>JBJTNV010000107.1:0-11895 GCA_046074205.1 Hydrogenophaga sp. | reverse complement strand
CCACCCCAACCGCACCATCGACGCCTCGGGCCTGGTGGTCGCGCCTGGCCTGGTCGACCTGTCGGTGCGCCTGCGCGAACCCGGCCAGGAACATGCCGGCATGCTGGAGAGCGAAATGGCGGCCGCCGTGGCCGGTGGCGTCACGTCGCTGGTCTGTCCGCCCGACACCGATCCGGTGCTCGACGAGCCCGGCCTGGTGGACATGCTCAAGTTCCGCGCCGAGAAGCTGCACCAGTCGCGCGTGTTCCCGTTGGGCGCCCTCACTCGCGGCCTCAAGGGGGAGGTGCTGACCGAAATGGCCGAGCTGACCGAATCCGGTTGCATCGGCTTCGGCCAGGCCGAGGTGCCGATCGTGAATTCGCAGGTGCTGCAGCGCGCGTTGCAGTACGCCGCCACCTTCGGCTACACCGTCTGGCTGAGGCCGCAGGATTTCTGGCTCGGCAAGGGCGTGGCCGCCAGCGGCCCGCTGGCCACACGCATGGGTCTGGCCGGCGTGCCGGCCGCGGCCGAGACCATCGCGCTGCACAAACTATTCGAATTGCTGCGCGGCGTGCACGGTGCGGCCAAGGCGGCGGGAGAAAAAGGCGTGCACGTGCACCTGTGCCGCATCAGCAGCGCCGCCGGTCTGGCCCTGGTGCGCCAGGCCAAGGCCGAGGGCCTGCCCGTCAGCTGCGACGTGAGCGTGCACAACCTGCACCTGACCGATGTGGACATCGGGTTCTACGACAGCCGCACCCGCCTGCAGCCACCGCTGCGCCAGCAGCGCGACCGCGAGGCGCTGCGTGCGGGGCTGGCCGACGGCACCGTCGACGCCCTGGTGTCCGACCACAACCCGGTGGACGCCGATGCCAAGGTGCTGCCCTTTGCCGAAGCCGAGCCCGGCGCCACAGCGGTCGAACTGCTGCTGGGGCTGGCCGCCAAATGGGCGCAGCAGGATGGTCTGGGCCTGATGCAGGCGCTCGCCGTGCTCACCAGCGGCCCGCAGGCCGTGCTGGGTGGCGCACTGGGCACGCTGCAGCACAGCGTGGGCCAGCTCAGTGTGGGCGGGTCGGCTGACCTCTGCCTGTTTGACCCCAACGCCAGCTGGGCGGTGGACCCGGCGGCCCTGCGCAGCCAGGGCAAGCACACGCCGTTTGAAGGCCACGAGATGCCGGTGCGCGTGCGCGTCACGCTGGTGGCGGGCCAGGTGGCTTACGAAGCGGCGCGGGCTGGCGGCTGAACGTGCAGCGTTCGCGCACCGCGGCGGCCTGGCGCATCGTTCGGGCCATGGCTCATGTGTTGAGCGGGCTGTGGACCATCCGCAGCGAGTTCGGTCGCCTCACGCCCGACGCCTGCGCGCTGCTGGTGCGCACCTGGTCGTGCCAGATGCTGGCCATCATGGGGGTGGAACTGGTGGTGAGGGGAACCCCGCCGGTACACGGACCGGTGCTGCTGGTGGCCAACCATATTTCCTGGCTCGACATCCTGGTGATGAACGCAGCCCGACCGGCGCGTTTCGTATCCAAGGCCAACGTCAAGGCCTGGCCTCTGCTGGGGTCGCTGGTCACCGGCGCGGGCACGCTCTACATCGAACGTGAAAACCGGCGCGACGCCATGCGCGTCGTGCACCAGATGGCCGGCGCCCTGAAGGCCGGGGACACGGTGGCCGTGTTTCCCGAGGGCACCACCGGCGACGGACGCGACCTGTTGCCCTTTCATGCCAACCTGATCCAGGCCGCCATTTCGGCGCACGCACCGGTCATGCCGGTGGCGCTGGACTTTGTTGATGCTGCCAGCGGCCAGCGCAGCGACGCGCCGCTGTTCGTGGGTGACACCACCCTGCTGCAGTCCATCTGGTCCACCCTGCGCGCGGTCGGCCTGCAAGCGGTGGTGCACTACGGGGCTGCGCAGAACGCCGACGGGCGCGATCGCCGCGCCTGGGCGCAGGACCTGCGCATCGCGGTCAACGATCTGCGCCGTCGCTGAGACGCTGCCGGTCAGACCTATTTCGTCTTCATGCGCTGCAGCATGAGCTCGGTGTTGGCCTTGCGGTCGGCGTTGATGCGCTGCACGCTCGGCCGCTCGCCCAGGCGTTTGAGGTAGTCGCGCACCGGCAGCCCGGCCAGGCAGTCCTGGCCCAGGACGATCTTGCTGGCGCTGCCGACCAGCGGCAGGTGCACCGCAGCGGCCACGTCGGCCAGGGTGAAGTCGGCGCCGCCGATGAAGGGCGAGAAGCTCGCCAGCCGGGCGAAGGCGGCCACGTTTTTCTGCAGCTGCTGACCGGTTTTTTCCTTGGTCGCGTCGCTCACCTGGCCGCCAAAGAAGGCCTCGGGGTAGAGATTGCGTGCCACCAGTTCCAGGTGCAGCTCGATGAAGCGCAGCAGTTCGCGCGCCTTGGCCGCGGCAAACGGGTCGGCCGGCAGCAGCGGGTGCTCGGGGTATTTCGCTTCCAAATATTCCAGGATCACGGTCGATTCGCACAGCGTGCCCTGATCGGTCTTGAGGTAAGGCACCTTGCCCAGCGGGCTGGCGGCGGTGTCGACCTGGCCGACCCAGACCAGTTCTTCGTCAAACGCCACGCCCTTTTCCAGCAGGGCGAGCTTGACCTTGTTGTGGTAATTGCTGGCCGAGAAGCCGCAGAGGGTGAGCATGGGAAGTCTCCTGATGGGTGGGTTGAAAACGGGCCATTGTGGTGCTGGATGTGCGGTGGCCCCGTCACTTGGGTAACCCTGTCGGCACACCTGCTTCGGGTGGCGCTGATAGACTGCTGCCCATGTCCGCGTCGCGTCTGCACCGCCGTTTCACCGCCTGGGTCGCCCTGCTGGCCCTGGTGCTGGGCGCGCTGGCGCCCACGGTGGCGCAGGCCATGCGGGTGGGCGCAGACCGGGGTGACTGGCAGGAGGTCTGCAGCGTCAGCGGCATGGTCTGGGTCCACGCCAACAGCGCCGCACAGGACCCGTCGTCCGAAGGCGGGGATCCCTCGGACGGGGCGGGCCCGTCGTGTCCCTGGTGCATGCTGCACGGCGCAGCCTGTGCCGGGCCGGCCGCACGCTGGCTGCCCGATCCCTCACCGCTCCCGGGCCGCTTGTCTTCCGCCTGGCGCCGCGCCCCGCTGGCCGCCCCGGTCTGGGCGCCAGCGCAGTCCCGAGCTCCCCCGCCGGCCGCCTGAAACCCCACGCCCCCGTTGTGCCCTGCCGGGCGCAAGGCGTGTTCCCGTTTCAGCCGCCGCCATGCACGCCCGCCCGTATCCCTGCCCATAGCGGGTTCCTTCGCCGGGCCCGTCCGGGCCCATGTCAGGCGCGCGTGTGCGGCGACCCAAAGTCCCTGTTCCTCCGCATTGTTCAACTCCCGGGAAATCCCATGAAACACATCCTGTCCGCCTCACTCATCGCTTTTTCCGCCACCGCCATGGCCCAGAGCACCGTCGACATCAAGGACCCTTGGGTCCGCGCCACGGTGGCGCAACAGAAAGCCACCGGTGCCTTCATGCAGCTGACCGCCAAGAGCGACAGCAAGCTGATCGAAGCCAAGTCGCCCGTGGCTGGCGTGGTGGAAATTCACGAAATGGCCATGGAAAAGGACGTCATGAAGATGCGCCAGATCCCCGGTCTTGCACTGCCAGCCGGCAAGATGGTGGACCTCAAGCCGGGCGGCTACCACGTCATGCTCATGGACCTCAAGGCCCAGGTCAAGGAAGGTGACGTGGTGCCCGTGACGCTGGTGTTCGAGGGCAAGGACGGCAAGCGCGAGAGCGTCGAGATCAAGGCGCCAGTCAAGCCCTTGGCCAGCATGCCCGGCATGGCCGGCAAGCCCGCCCACGGCGAGCACAAGCACTGATCGCCCGCGCTGATCGTCTGACCGCCCGCACCCATGTCCATGCGCACTTGGCATCTTCTGACCCGACGCTGGTCGGGCTGGCTGCTGGCTGCTCTGGTGCTGGCCACGCTGGCGCCGGGTGTTTCCCGTGCCCTGTCCTCAGGGATGGCAGGGCACGTGCAGGCCCAGCCGGGACAGCACTGGGTGGCGTTGTGCACCAGCCAGGGCATGCAGTGGGTCGCGATGGACCTGGGGGCCCGAACCCCAGCCGATGCCCCGGACCCTGATGCGCCAGCTTCCACCGCGCTCGACCGCTGCGGGCACTGCACGCTCGCTGCCGAGCGGTTTGCCCCGCTGATCCCCGACCTGCCGGTGGTGCCGGTGCTCGCTGGTCGGTGGGTTGTTCCTGTCTTGGCCGCCACGCCATGCGTGGACGCTTTGCTGCGCGCCGCCCAGGCGCGCGGCCCCCCGCTCCTGGGCTGATCCCCTCCGCTGGTGCCTGCACCAGCACACCTGCAACCCGTCGCGCGCCTCAGGCCCCCGGTTGCACCGATCAGGCCTCGTTTTGGAGCGAACCATGTCCCATGCTGACCACCGGCCGCTGCGCGTAAGCGCCGGCCAAACCCCCATCTTCCAGTCCGGTGACACCGGCACCGTCTGGCGAGTGCGCCAGGGTGTGGTGCGCCTGAACCGCCCCGCGGCGGCTGGCCGCCTGCCGGTGCAACTGGCTTTGCCCGGCGACCTCATCGGCATCGAAGCGCTGTGCGAGCAGCCCAACCAGTTCTGCGCCGAAGCGTTCACCGATTGCGAACTGGAGCCCGTGCCGCTGGGCACCGCCGCCGAAGGTGACACCCTGCGCCAGGCCTTGTTGCGCGAGGTGCTGCTGCAGCAGCAATCGCGCAGCCAGGACATGGCGACCCTGCGCACCGGCAGCGTGATCGAGCGAATGGTCCACCTGCTGCGCCTGCTGGGCCTGCCCTGGCAGGGCGCGCAGGCGGCGGCCGGCAGCCAGGCCGACGCCATCCGCCAGGCGCTGCCGACCTTGCGCGAGGTGGCCGAGCTGGTGGACGCCAAGACCGAGACTGTGTGCCGTGTCCTGGCCCAGCTGCTGCCCCCGCGCAGCCGCAAGGGCGGGCCGGCCCGCAAGCCGGTCGCAGCCCCGGGTGGTCAGGTGCAGCGTCCTGCGGGTGCCTGGTCGTCGCACGGCCTGGCCCTGGGGGCTTCGGCATGAACCTGCCCGCGTCCCAGCCTTTGATCCAACGGAGTTGAAAAGATGAACCGCCGTCACTGCCTTGTGTTGTCCTGGGCCGTGCTGACGTCCGGTGGGCTGCATGCCCACGACTTCAAGGCCGGCGAGCTGCGCATCGACCACCCCTACGCCACGCCCACCCGCCCTGGCCTGAGCACTGGTGCGGTGTACTTCCGTAGCATCCGCAACACCGGCGCCGAGGCCGACCGCCTGATGTCCGCCAGCACGCCGGTGGCCGGCCGTGTCGAGGTCCACCGCATGCGGATATTGGCGGGTGCGCAGGGCGAGGTGATGCAGATGCGCGCCGTGTCGTCGCTGGAAATACCTGCCGGCGCCACGGTAGCCATGAAGCACGGCATGCCCGACGGGTACCACTTGATGCTGATCGGCCTCAAAGCCCCGCTGAAGGATGGCGACCGCTTCCCGATCACCCTGAACTTCGAAAAGGCCGGCACTCATGAGGTGAAGGTCTGGGTGCAGGTGCCTCGCGCCCGGTCTGGCGATGCACACCACAGGCACTGAACCTCCCCTTCGTTTTTCACCACAGGAGACTCCCATGACACGTATTGCGCTTCACCTGACGCTGGTCGGCGCACTGGCCGCCTGCTCCACCTCCGCCCCGACGGGCCTGGCCGGGCAGCAGGCGGTCAAGTTGAACTTCGCCGCCGAGGTCAATGGCCAGGCCTTCGCCTGCGGTCGGCAGTACGCCGACATCGGCACCACCCGCTCCACTATCACACCGGCCGATCTCCGTTACTACGTGAGCGAGGTGCAATTGCTCACAGCCGAGGGCCGTGCTGTGCCGGTGCAGCTGGAGCAGGACGGCGTCTGGCAGCTGGAGAACATTGCTTTGCTCGATTTTGAAGACGCCAGCGGGCCTTGCCGCAACGGCACGCCCGCCATGAACACCAGCGTACGGGGGCAGGTGCCCGCAGGGCGCTACACCGGTGTGCGTTTCACGCTGGGCATCCCGTTTGAACGCAACCATGGCGACCCCACCGTCTCGCCCGCGCCGCTCAACAGCACTGCGATGTTCTGGAACTGGCAGGGTGGCTACAAGTTTCTGAAATTCGACACCACCTCCAGCGGGCTCACGCCCCAGACAACAGCCGCCGCCACCGTGCGGGACCCGGTCACACGTTACTCGGTGCACCTGGGCAGTACGGTGTGTGCCGCGGCCAGCAAGACGAGCGCACCCGGCCACTGCCAGAACCCTAACCGCGTCACCGTGGAGTTCCGCGACGTCGATTGGGCCCGGCGCACCATCGTGGCCGATATCGGCCGGGTGCTGACGGGTGCCAATGTGGACGTGAACGCCCCCAAGACCTCGCCCGGCTGCATGAGCTTCCCGGGCGACGCCGACTGCCCGCCGGTCATGGGCGCGCTGGGCCTGGCCTACGACGGCCAGCCGGCGCCCGGTGCGCAACAACTGTTTGGTTTGCGCTGAGCCGGCCATGGTCTATCACTGGCGCTGGACGCTTCGTGGAGCCGGGGTGGCGTTGGCCTGGCTGCTGCTCTCGGGCAGCGAGGCTGACAGCTACCGCTGGAACCTGCCGGCCTGGGTACCGCCGCCGGTAGTACCCGCCGACAACCCGATGACCGTGGCCAAGGTCGAGTTGGGGCGGCACCTGTTCTACGACACCCGCTTGTCGGCCGACGGCAGCCAGTCCTGCGCCAGTTGCCACCACCAGGACAAGGCCTTCACCGACGGCCAGGCCGTGTCGGTCGGCGTGACCGGCGAACGCGGCGCGCGCAGTGCGATGAGTCTGGGCAATGTGGCCTACCTGCCGACGCTGACCTGGGCCAACCCGCAGCTCACCTCGCTGGAGGTGCAGGCGCTGATTCCGATCTTTGGTGAACACCCAGTGGAGATGGGCATGTCCGGGCGCGAGGCCGAGTTGTTCCAGCGCCTGCAGGCCGACGCCACCTACAGGCGCCTGTTCGCTCGGGCCTTTCCGCAGGAAGCCGGGCAGGGCGATGCCGCACTGTATTCGCTGACCACCCTGACCAAGGCGTTGGCGGCGTTCCAGCGCAGCCTGTTGTCGTTCAACAGTGCTTACGACCGTTACCGGTACGCAGGTGATCCCGACGCCCTTAGCCCATCGGCCAGGCGCGGTGAAGCGCTGTTTTTCGGCGAGAAGATGGAGTGTTACCACTGTCACGGCGGCTTCAATTTCACCGACAACATCCAGCACCTGCGGTTGCCCCTGGCCGAGCGGGGTTTTCACAACACCGGGCTCTACAACGTGGACGGGCGCGGCAGCTATCCCGATGACAACCCCGGCATGGTGGAGTTCACCGGCGCAGACAGCGACCGCGGCCGCTTTCGAACACCCAGCCTGCGTAATGCGGCGGTGACCGCGCCCTACATGCACGATGGCTCCATTGCCACGCTGGAGGATGTCATCCGTCGCCACTATGCGATCGCAGGGCGCTCCACTTCAGACGCTGGCCGGCCCAGCCCGATGCGCAGCGAGCTGGTCGCGGGGTTTGAGGTCAGCGACGACGAGGTGGCCGATCTGGTGGCTTTTTTGCACAGCCTGACCGATCAGACCCTGTTGGCTGATCGGCGCTGGGCCAACCCTTGGCCGGGCCACTGGGCAGGTGTTCAGGACAGCTCGATCAGGTAACGCAGATCCCAGTCGTGTCTGGGGTCGGCCAGTGCGGTGCGTTCGGCCTGTTCGTGGCGTTTGACGGCGAGGTACAGGTTCAGCAGCCGGGGACCCAGCGCCTGGCGCAGCACGTGGCTCTGGGCCAGGGCCTCCAAAGCCGCCACTTGCGTGGAGGGCAGGGGTTCGCCTTCACCGGGTGTCAGGCGTTCTTGCAAACCGTGCCAGCCCAGTGCGAGCGCGGCCGTCAGTGTGAGATAAGGGTTGGCGTCGCCGCCGGGCAGGCGCAGTTCGACCCGCCGGTTGGCCGGGCTCGACGCTGGGATGCGAAACGCCAACGTGCGCCCGTCGTGGCCCCAGCTGGCGTGCGACGGTGAGGCGTTGGCGCGGCGGATGCGCTCGAACGACATCTCATACGGCGCGAACAGCGCCAGGCTGGCGGCGGCTTCGCTTTGAAGGCCTGCGATGAAGTGCAGCAGCGGGTCGTCTGCGCCACCATCGCCGCTCGCAAACAGTGGGCCGTGTGCGCCCTGCAGGCTGATGTGCCAGTGCATCCCGGTGCCGGGCTGGTCGAGGAAAGGTTTGGCGGCGAAGCTCGCCACCATGCCCCAGCGCGCCGCGAGTTCGCGCGCCAGGCGCTTGAAGCGCCAGACCGCATCGGCCTGGGCCAGTGCCGGACCGGGCAGAAAATTCACCTCGTACTGGCCCAGTGCAGACTCATGTGCATGCCCATTGAGTGGAATGCCCAGCGTTTCGCTGTGGGCGTACAGCGCGTCAAAAAATGGTTCGAAGTGGGTCAGGCGCTCCAGCGAGTAGGCCTCGCACTGCCGCTCTTGCAAGGGGCTTTCGGGGTGGCTGCGGGCCGCTTGCAGCGCGCCTTCGCCGTCGTGCTGCAACAGGAACAGCTCCAGCTCGGGTGCCACCAGGGGCGAGAGCCCGGCCGCCGTGTATGGCCGCAGCACCTGCCGCAGCGCGGCACGGGGCGAGAGTTCGCTGGCATCAAACACGCCAGTGGCACAGCCCAGCATGCCCGCCGGTTCGCAGATTACCGTGAGCTCGGACGTGCGTCCCGGGCGGGCGCGCAGGGTGCCCAGGTCGGGGCTGAGGTGCACATCGTCGTAGCTGTCCGGCAGCAGGGGGCCAAACACGGCCTCGGGTTCCCCACTGGTGAGGGTCAGTCCCAGCACCACCGACGGCAGGCGGCAGCCTGTCATGTGCACGAAATCGTCGGCACGGACGATCTTGCCTCTGGCCACCGAGCTGAGGTCGGCACAGGCGCACTCCACCCATTGCGCAGCGTGCGGGGCCATGGCCTGCCGCAGGGTCGCCGAGTCGGCTGATGGAGGTGCGGCCCTGCCGGTCATGCCCGCCGTGCGCCGCGTGTTCAGACCGCCGGGGCGGAGGTCGCCGGCACGGCTGACCAGGGCGCCGGGGCGGAGGTGGCGCTTCCCCCCCGCGCGAACGTCACCACATGGTCCACCTGCGGGCGGATACCAATCCATTCGCCAACGGCGTGGTTGTGGTGTGAGGGCACGTGCGTCATGACCGTCTCGCCGCTGGCCAGGCGCAGGGTGTAGAGAAACTCGGCGCCGCGAAAGGCCTTGCGTACGATCTGCGCCTTCACCGGTGCGTCGTCGTCGTGCACGATGTCGTCGGCGCGCAGCAGCACGTCGCACAGCCCGGCTTCGTAAGCGCCGGGCAGGGGGCATTCCTCGACGTCCTGGAGCGCACCGAGCGGCGTCTGCACCACCACCTCCGCACCGGACTGCCGGATCTGGGCCGGTGCAAAGACCCCATGGCCGATGAATTCGGCCACAAAGCGCGTGGCCGGCCGGTGGTAGAGCGCGTAGGCGTCGTCCCACTGGTGCAGGTGGCCCTGGTGCATGACGCCGATCACGTCGCCGATGGCAAAGGCTTCGAGCTGGTCGTGCGTGACGAACAGGGCGGTGGCACCCGCGGCTTTGAGGATGGCGCGCACCTCGTGCGCCAGGCGCTCGCGCAGGTCCACGTCGAGGTTGGAGAACGGTTCATCGAGCAGCAGCAGGCGCGGGCTGGGCGCCAGCGCGCGGGCCAGGGCCACACGCTGCTGCTGGCCGCCGGACAGCTCGTGCGGGTAACGGGTCTGCATCCCGTCCAGGCCGACCAGCTGGAGCACCTCGGCCACGCGCGCTTCGCGCTCGGCCCTGGGCAGGCGGTGGATGCCGAAGGCCACATTGCGGCCCACGTCCAGGTGCGGGAACAGTGCGTAGTCCTGGAACACCATGCCGATGCGGCGCTGCTCGGGGGGGCGGTGGTGCGTGGCGTCGCTGACGCGCTCGCCACCCAGCGTGATGGAACCGCCACTGGCCCGTTCCAGGCCGGCCACGGCGCGCAGCAGCGTGGTCTTGCCGCAGCCAGAGGGTCCGATGAGCACGCCGATGTCCCCGGCACGCAAGCCCAGCGTGGCCGCGTCCACGGCGGGATGCGGCTGACCGGGGTAGCGCACGCTGAGCTGGGAGAGACTGAGGAACATGGTTTTCATTGTAGATAACTACAATTCTCATTTGTGTTGTCCGGCCTGGCCGCAACAGGTCCGGCCCCGAGCGTGACCGCTGGCTGATCCGCTCTCTACTGCCCATTTCATGCCCCGCTGGCTCGCCTCCCTCCCGCTGCTTGCGCTCGCGCTGTGCCTGGCCTTGCCCGTGCTGTCGCTCGGCGCTGCCTGGCTGCAATGGGATGTCCAGGCGCAGGCCATCTTGCGCGAAATGGCGCAGACCGTGTTGCCCGAGTACACCGCCACCTCGTTGCTGCTGTGCGTGAGCGTTGCGGTGGGCGTGGCGCTGGTGGGCATGGCCACCGCCAGCGCGGTGACGCTGTTTGAGTTTCCCGGTCGCCGCCACTTCGAGTGGGCCCTGCTGCTGCCACTGGCCATGCCAGCCTATGTCGTGGCCTACGCCTACACCGATTTCCTGCAGTTCAGCGGCCCCTTGCAGGTCTGGCTGCGGGAGAGTTTCGACCTGCGCGGACGCGTGTTCCCCGAGGTGCGCAACACGCCGGGGGCCGTCTGGGTGTTCACCTTTTCGCTGTATCCCTATGTTTACCTGCTGGCCCGCACGGCCTTGAGCGAACGCGCCGCACAGCTCATGGAAGCCGCGCGCCTGCTGGGCGCACCCCTGGCCCGGCGCATCCGTGAGGTGGCGTTGCCCCTGGCACGGCCGGCGGTCATGGCCGGCGTGGCACTGGCGCTGATGGAAACCCTGGCGGACTTTGGCGTGGCCAGCTACTTTGGCATCCAGACCTTCACCGCCGGCGTCTACAAGGCCTGGCTGGTGATGGACAACCGCATCGCGGCGGCCCAGCTGGCCACAGTGCTGCTGGCCACGGTGGCACTGCTGCTCTGGCTGGAGCACCGGGCGCAGCGCCGCCTGCGTTTTGCCGCGCTGCGCGGTCAGCGCGCCGGCAGCGCGGAGGCACAGCCGGTGCGCCTGCGCGGTGGTCGTGCCCTGCTGGCGGTTGCCGTCTGCACCGCACCCGTCGTCTTCGGCTTTGTGCTGCCGGTCCTGTTCATGCTGCGGCCGCTGGTGGGCGGCTGGGACGGCTTGCCCTGGGGCATGTTCGTGCAGTGGGCCGGCAACAGCATCTGGCTGGCCAGCGTGTCGGCCGCGCTGGCCGTGGCCCTGGCCCTGGCCCTGGCGTTTGCGCAGCGCACCCGCCCCGGTCTGGTGACGCGCGGCGTGGTGCACCTCACCGGTCTGGGTTATGCCGTTCCGGGCGCGGTGGTGGTGGTGGGGCTGCTGCTGCCCGTTGGCTGGGTGCAGACGTTGTGGCCCGACGCCCGGCTGGGTTACTGGATCACCGCCACGGTGGTGGGCATTGTCTGGGCCTATCTGGTGCGCTTCACCGCCGTGGCCTTGCAATCGGTTCAGAGCGGCTATGCCCGTTTGCCGCCGAGCCTGGACGATTCAGCCCGCATGCTGGGCACCACCGGCTGGGGCCTGGCGCTGCGGGTGCACGGACCTTTGCTGCGCCGCTCCACCGCAGCGGCGGCCTTGCTGGTGTTCGTCGACGTGATGAAGGAATTGCCGGCCACCCTGGTGCTGCGCCCCTTCAACAGCGATACCCTGGCCGTGGTCGCCTATCAGCTCGCGCGTGACGAGCGACTGGGAGAGGCCGCATTGCCGGCGCTCACGCTGGTGCTGGTGGGGCTGGCGCCGGTGATCCTGCTCTCGCGCACCCTGCGTGCGCGCTGACCGGTGCGGGGTG
>JBJTNV010000106.1:0-11391 GCA_046074205.1 Hydrogenophaga sp. | reverse complement strand
GTCAGGCCCTGGGCGGAGAGCTGGACGGCGCGCTTGGGGCCGATGCCGGGCACGCGGGTGATGAGGTCGGCCCAGTCCTTGAACGTGCTGTTCTTGCGGGCGGCGATCAGCTTGCCGGAGGTGCCGGGGCCGATGCCTTTGATGCTGTCGAGGTCGGCTTCGCTGGCGGTGTTGACGTCCACGGCGGCCATGGCCAGGCTGGTGGCCAGGCCGAGCACGATGGTCAAAATGGTGTTGCGCATGGTGTTTCTCCTGGTGCGGGGGTGGGTCTGTGGGTGAACGGGCGGTGGCGGCAGGGTGCCGGCTGCCCGGGAGCGGTGATCGCTCCGCGGGCCACTGTACGCAGGGGGCTGTGGCCGGGGCTCCCCCGTCCAGGGGAGGGGCCCGCTACACTGGCGCCCGCCCGGTTGGGGTGTTGCGTGGAGGTTGCGCATGGGGCGTCGTGGGTGGGTCAGCTGGACGGGGGTGTTGGGTGCCGTGGGGGCGCTGCTGTTGCCGGGTTGCGTGGTGCCTGCGCCGGGGCCGGAGGGTGCGGGCGTGTCCGATGTGGGCCCGGTGGCGAGCAGGCTGTTCCAGACGCCGGCCGGCGGCGGGGACTGGCAGGTGTTCCGGCTGCCGGGCAAGGTGGCGGCGCCGTTTGAACCGGTGTGGGAGGACGGCCGGCAGGCCTTGCAGGTGCGGGCGCAGGGCAGCGTGAGCGTGCTGCGACAGCGCTTTGGCGACGCGGGGCCCGCGCCCGGCGTGTTGCGCTTTGCCTGGAAGGTGGAGGCCCTGCCCGAGGGGGCCGACCTGCGGGATGCCGCAGCGACCGATGCGCCCGTGCGCCTGCTGCTGGCGTTTGACGGCGACCGCAGCCAGTGGTCGGCGCGCACGCACCGCCTGTCCGAGCTGAGCCAGCTGCTCACCGGCGAGCCTTTGCCCTACGCCACCCTGAGCTACGTCTGGAGCCGTGAGGACCCGCCCGAGGCGGTCTTGCACAACCCGCGCACCGACCGCATTCGCAAAGTGGTGGTGGACAGCGGCCATGCCCACCTGGGCCAGTGGCGCGAGCACCAGCGGGACGTGCAGGCCGATTTCCGGCGTGCGTTTGGCGAGGCACCGGGGCCGCTGGTGGCGGTGGCGCTGATGACCGATACCGACAACACCGCCTCGGCCTTGCGCGCCTGGTACGGTCCGATGCAGCTGATGGCGGTGCCGGGCGGGCGCCAATGACCCCAGGCCATGCCGCCTTCGGGTTAGACCCACGCGCCGGCCGGGAACAGTTGTTGCATAGTGCGGGGCTTGTCAAACCATTTCAGGTGTCAAGCATGAAATTTCGCCTCTCTCTGGTGGCTGCAGCCCTCGTCCTGGGCGTGACCGGCCTGCAGGCCAAGACCTTCAAGTGGACCAGTGCCGCCGACATCCCGACCTGGGATATCCATTCGCAAAACAACGCGCTGGCCAACGGCATTCACGCCGCGGTCTACGAATCGCTGGTGTACTACAACAGCCGCAGCTTCCAGCTGGAGCCGGTGCTGGCCACCGGCTGGAAGCAGGTGACGCCCACGCAGCTGCGCGTGAGCCTGCGCCAGGGTGTGAAGTTCCACGACGGCTCGGCCTTCAGCGCTGACGACGCGGTGTTTTCGCTGCAGCGTGCGATGGCCAAGACGTCCAACTTCGGTGTGTACGCGCAGGGTATCGACCGCGTGGTGAAGGTGGACGCGAGCACCATCGACATCTTCACCAAGGACCCCAATCCGGTGCTGCTGAACCAGCTGACCGAGCTGCGCATGATGAGCAAGGCCTGGGCCGAGAAGAACAAGTCGGTCGAGCCCAAGGACATCAAGACCCAGGACGAAAACTTTGCCCACCGCAACGCCAATGGCACCGGGCCCTTCATGCTCAAGGAATGGCAGCCTGACCAGAAGCTGGTGCTCACCCGCAACCCCGCCTGGTGGGGCAAGGCAGAAGGCAACGTGACCGAGGTGGTGTACACACCGGTCAAGGCGACGGCCACGCGCATGGCGGCGCTGCTGTCGGGTGAGGTGGACTTTGTGCTCGACCCGAGCCCGCAGGACTTGCCGCGCCTGCGCCAGGCCAGCCAACTGAAGGTGATCGACGGCATCGAAAACCGCACCATCTTCCTGGGCATGGACCAGTTCCGCGACGAACTGCCGGGCAGCAACGTCAAGGGCAAGAACCCGCTGAAAGACGTGAAGGTGCGCAAGGCGCTGTACCAGGCCATCGACATCGACACCATCACCCGTGTGACGCTGCGTGGTCTGGGCCAGGCCACTGGCGCGCTGGTGGCGCCGCAGGTCAATGGCTGGACCAAGGCGGTGGACCAGCGCCATCCCTACGACATCAACGCCGCCCGCAAGCTGCTGGCCGACGCCGGTTACCCCGACGGTTTCGAGGTGGACTTTGCCTGCCCCAACAACCGCTACATCAACGACGAGCAGATCTGCCAGGCGGTGGCCGCCATGTGGGCCAAGATCGGCGTGAAGGCCAAGCTGCGCACGCTGCCGCTGGTGACCTATTTCCCGATGATCCAGCGCTACGAGGCCAGCATCTACATGCTCGGCTGGGGTGTGCCCACGTTTGACGCGCTCTACAGCCTGCAGTCGCTGGTGCGTTCGGTGGGGGCGGGCGGCGACGGCAACTACAACGTGGGCCGTTACAGCAACCCGCAGATGGACGCGCTGGTCGAGCGCACCAAGAAGGAGACCGATCTCAAGCGCCGCAACGAACTGCTGACCAAGGCGCTGCTGCTGCAGAACGAGGAGGTGGCCCACATTCCGTTGCACAACCAGGTGATTCCGTGGGCGATGAAGCGGAACGTCGACGTGGTGCACCGCGCGGACAACCGCCTGGACTGGCGGCTGGTCAAGGTCAACTGATCGTGTTCTGACACAGGGGAGCCGCGCACGGTGGTGGCGGCTCCCCGGCGGGTTGCTTCATGTTTGCATTCATTCTCCGGCGGCTGGCGCAGGCCTTGGTGGTGATGGTCAGCGTGGCGCTGATCGCGTTCATGCTCTTTCAGTACGTGGGTGACCCGGTGGTGTTCCTGCTGGGGCAGGACGCCACGCCCGAGCAGGTCATCGAGGTGCGCGCCGCGCTCGGTCTCGACCAGCCGGTGGTCGTGCAGTTCTGGCATTTCCTGGCCAACGCGGCCCAGGGCGAGTTCGGCATGAGCCTGCGCCAGGGCGCCAAGGTGTCCGGCCTGATCGCCGAGCGTTTGCCGGCCACACTGGAACTGGCGCTGGTGGCGGCCACGCTGGCGCTGGCGGTGGGCATTCCCATGGGGGTGTATGCGGCGCTGCGGCGGGGCAGCGTCATGAGCCAGGTGTTCATGACGCTGTCGCTGCTGGGCGTGTCGTTGCCGACCTTCCTGATCGGCATCCTGCTGATCCTGGTGTTTGCGGTGCAACTGGGCTGGTTTCCGAGCTTTGGCCGTGGCGAGGTGGTGCACCTGGGCGGGTGGAGCAGCGGCCTGCTGACGGCCAAGGGCTGGCACCACATCGTGCTGCCGGCGGTCACGCTGGCGATCTTCCAGCTCACGCTGATCATGCGGCTGGTGCGGGCGGAAATGCTGGAGGTGCTGCGCACCGACTACATCAAGTTTGCGCGCGCCCGTGGCCTGACGCAGCGCGCCGTGCACTTTGGCCACGCCCTCAAAAACACCCTGGTGCCGGTGATGACGATCACCGGCCTGCAACTGGGTGGCCTGATCGCCTTTGCCATCATCACCGAGACGGTGTTCCAGTGGCCGGGCATGGGCCTGCTGTTCATCCAGGCGGTGACCTTTGCCGACATCCCGGTCATGGCGGCCTACCTGTGCCTGATCGCCCTCATCTTCGTGGTGATCAACCTGATCGTCGATCTGCTGTATGTCGTGGTCGACCCGCGCTTGCGGGTGGACAAGGCAGGAGGTCACTGACGTGCCGACGTCCCGCATCAAGGCCCATGGCCGCGCGTTTGCGCACATTGCGGCGTTCCACCCCGAGCTGACCGCGCTGCGGCGTGAACTGCATGCCCATCCGGAGCTGGGCTTCGAGGAGCATGTCACCGCGCGGCGCGTGGTGCAGGCGCTGGAGGTCTGCGGCGTTGACGAGATTCACACCGGCATCGGCAAGACCGGTGTGGTGGCGGTGATCCACGGGCGCCAGCGCACCAGCGGCCGCATGATCGGCCTGCGCGCGGACATGGACGCGCTGCCCATGCAGGAGGACAACGAAGTCCCCTGGCGATCGACCCGGCCGGGGTTGATGCACGGTTGCGGGCACGACGGCCACACCGCCATGCTCATCGGCGCGGCCCGTTACCTGGCGCAGACGCGTTCGTTCGATGGCACGGCGGTGCTCATCTTCCAGCCGGGCGAGGAGGGCTTTGCCGGCGCCAAGGCCATGATCGAGGACGGTCTGTTCGAGCGTTTCCCGGTGCAGTCGGTCTACGCCATGCACAACTGGCCGCAGATGCCACCCGGTACGGTGGGTCTGAATGCCGGGCCCATGATGGCTGCGGCCGACCGCATCACCATCGAGATCACCGGCAAGGGCGGCCACGGTGCCCACCCCTACCAGACGGTGGACCCGGTGCTGGTGGCGGCGCACATCATCACGGCGGTGCAGAGCATCGTCTCACGCAACGTGCGCGCGCTCGACCAGGCGGTGATCAGCCTGTGCTCGATGCACGCGGGCGAGCCGGGCGCCTTCAGTGTGGTGCCGGGCAAGGCCACGCTGGTGGGCACGGTGCGCAGCTTCAGCGCCGAGGTGCAGGGCCTGCTGGAGCGCCGCTTGCAGGAGGTCTGCACCGGTGTGGCCATGGGCCTGGGCGCCACCGCGCACGTGCACTACGAACGTGTGTACCCGGCCACCCTGAATACCCGGGAGGAGGCCCGTTTTGCCGCGTCCGTGGCGCGGCACCTGGTGGGGCACGAGCATGTGAACGAGCAGCTGGAGCCGAGCATGGGCGCAGAAGATTTTGCCTTCATGCTGCAGGTCAAGCCGGGCGCTTACCTGCGCCTGGGCCAGGGCACCGACCACGGGGTGGGCAGTTGCCACCTGCACAACAGCCGGTACGACTTCAACGACGCTGTGTTACCCCTGGGCGCTGCCTTGCACGCCGGCCTGGTTGAACAGGGCATGCCGGTGTCGGCGGCCTGAGCCGGCCGGGGGCTTACCTTCCACCGTTGACCGTCCTGCCGGCCGAACCATTTTTTCGAAAGCCTGACACTTGATTGCCCTTGTTCGCCGCTGGTTCGACAGCGATGTCGGCCACAGTTTCCGCACCTCGCCCACGGCCCTCCTGGCGGCGCTGATCGCGATGGGCTGCGTGGTCTGTGCCATCTTTGCACCCTGGATCGCCCCGCACAACCCGTTTGACCTGGCGTCGCTGGAGTTGTCCAACGCGCGCCTGCCGCCGGCATGGATCGAGGGGGGCAACCCGGTCTTCTGGCTGGGCACTGACGACCAGGGGCGCGACATCCTCTCGGCGCTCATGTATGGCGCGCGCATTTCGCTGGCCGTCGGCCTGGCCTCGGTGCTGCTGTCGGTACTCATCGGCGTCACGCTGGGCTTGCTGGCCGGTTTCCTGGGCGGCTGGGTGGACAGCCTGCTCATGCGCGTGTGTGACGTGATGCTGTCGTTCCCGGCCATCCTGATCGCGCTGCTGATGGCCGGGGTGGGCCGTGCGCTGTTTCCCCACGCCCACGACTCGCTGGCGTTTGGGGTGCTGATCGTCTCGATCACGCTCACCGGCTGGGTGCAGTACGCGCGCACCGTGCGCGGCTCCACGCTGGTCGAGCGCCACAAGGAGTATGTGCAGGCGGCGCGCGTGACGGGTGTGGTGCCGCTGCGCATCATGCGCCGGCACGTGTTGCCCAATGTCATGGGGCCGGTGCTGGTGCTGGCCACCATCCAGGTGGCCACGGCCATCATCACCGAGGCCACGCTGAGCTTCCTGGGCGTGGGCGCGCCGCCCACCTCGCCCTCGCTGGGCACGCTGATCCGGGTCGGCAACGACTACCTGTTTTCCGGCGAGTGGTGGATCACCATCTTTCCCGGCGCCATGCTGGTGCTGATTGCGCTGTCGGTGAACCTGCTGGGTGACTGGTTGCGCGATGCCCTGAACCCCCGTCTGCGCTGACCACCCGATGAGCCTTCTTGAAGTCAACAACCTGGTCGTCGAATTTCCGAACCGCCACGGCACCCTGCGGGCACTGGACGACGTTTCCTTCGACATCGCACCGGGCGAAATCCTGGGCGTGGTGGGTGAGTCGGGGGCGGGCAAGTCGCTCACCGGCGCGTCCATCATCGGCCTGCTGGAGCCGCCGGGCCGCGTGGCCAGCGGCGAGATCCTGCTCGAAGGGCGCCGCATCGACAACCTGCCGCCCGAGCAGATGCGAAAGGTGCGGGGGCGGCAGATCGGCGCCATCTTCCAGGACCCGCTGACCTCGCTGAACCCGTTGTATTCGGTGGGCCGGCAGCTGGTCGAGACCATCACCACCCACCTGCCGGTGAGCGCAGCGCAGGCGCGCGAACGCGCCATCGGGCTGCTGCGCGATACGGGCATTCCGGCGCCCGAGCAGCGCATCGACCACTACCCTCACCAGTTCAGCGGCGGCATGCGCCAGCGGGTCGTGATCGCCCTGGCGCTGGCGGCCGAGCCGCAGCTGATCGTGGCTGACGAGCCCACCACCGCGCTGGATGTGTCGATCCAGGCGCAGATCATCACCTTGCTCAAGACCATCTGCCGCGAGCGCGGTGCGGCGGTGATGCTGATCACCCACGACATGGGCGTGATTGCCGAAACCTGCGACCGCGTGGCGGTGATGTACGCCGGCCGCATGGCCGAGATCGGCCCGGTGCATGCGGTCATCAACCAGCCGGCACATCCCTACACGCGGGGTCTGATGGCCTGCATTCCCGACATGAACGAAGACCGCGAACGCCTGCACCAGATCGACGGCGCCATGCCGCGCCTGAACGCCATTCCGAGCGGTTGTGCCTTCAACCCGCGCTGTGACCGCCGTTTCGGGCGTTGCCAAGAACAACGGCCGGAGCTGATGGCCGCCGGTGCCACGCGCGCAGCGTGCTGGCTGCACGAAGCGTCGGGTGTGTCGAACGCCGGGGAGGCGGCATGAGTGCGGCCGATGTGCCCCTGGTGCGCGCCACCGACCTGGCCAAGACGTTCGACGTGTCGGCGCCCTGGCTGAACCGCGTGATCGAGCGCCAGCCGCGCCAGCTGCTGAGGGCGGTCGATGGCGTGAGTTTTGATATTCCGCGCGGTCAGACGCTGGCGCTGGTGGGCGAGTCGGGCTGTGGCAAGAGCACGGTGGCCCGGCTGCTGGTGGGCTTGTACGAACCCACGCGCGGCGGGTTTGAATTCGACGGGCAGGACGCGCACGCCGCCTTCAAGACCCCGCAGGGGCGGCAACTGCGGCGGCGCATCCAGATGATTTTCCAGGACCCGTACGCCAGCCTGAACCCGCGTTGGCGGGTGAGCGACATCATTGCTGAGCCGCTGATCGAGCACGGGCTCCTGACCGAGCCGGCCGCCCTGCGCGAGCGTGTGGCCGAACTGCTGCAGTCGGTGGGGCTGTCGCCGCAGGACGCGGGCAAGTTCCCGCACCAGTTCAGTGGTGGCCAGCGCCAGCGCATCTCGATTGCCCGGGCGCTGGCGACGCAGCCGGCGTTTCTGGTCTGTGACGAGCCGACCAGCGCGCTGGACGTGAGCGTGCAGGCGCAGGTGCTCAACATCATGCAGGACTTGCAGCGCCAGCAGGGCCTGACCTACCTGTTCATCAGCCACAACCTGGCGGTGGTGCGGCACGTGAGCGACCAGGTGGGGGTGATGTACCTGGGGCGGCTGGTGGAACTGGCCGACAAGGCCACGCTGTTCAGCCAGCCGCGCCACCCCTACACACGCATGCTGCTGGACGCGATTCCGAAGATGCACGCCACGGGCCAGGCACGCACGCCGGTGCAGGGTGAAGTACCCAACCCGCTGAACCCGCCCGCCGGCTGTGCCTTCAACCCGCGCTGCCCGCATGTGAACGAGCGCTGCCGCGTGGAGCGCCCTTCGTTGCAGACCATTGGCGGCGTTCGCATCGCGTGTCATGCGGTGGAGGAAGGCCGGATCTGATCGGAACCGGGTGGGCGTTGGCGCGGCCGACGAGCACCCCCTCCGCGCACGCTCAGGCGTAGCGCTTGCTACGGAGGTTGTCCTTCATTTCCTTGAGCAGCGGTTGCAGCTGGCCGCCCCCGATGCGCAGCGCCAGACAGGTGGCGACCACGTCGATCACCATCAGGTGCATCAGGCGCGAGGTCATGGGGCTGTAACGGTCGTAGCCCTCGGGGTGGTCGGCCGCCAGGTGGATGTGGCCGGCGGTGGCCAGGGGCGAGCCGCTGGCGGTGACGGTGATGACCGTGGCGCCGTGCTTGCGTGCGATGTCGGCGGCGTCCATCAGGTCGCGCGTGCGGCCCGAGTTGGAGATGATCACCACGCAGTCGCCCGGCCCCAGCAGCGAGGCGCTCATCACCTGCATGTGGCCGTCGCTGTAGGCGATGGCGTTGATGCCCAGGCGGAAGAATTTGTGCTGCGCGTCCTGCGCCACGATGCCCGAGTTGCCGGCGCCGAAGAATTCGATGCGGCCGCGGTTCTTGTAGGTGGCCAGCAGGGCGTCGACGGCTCTCTCGATCGAGTGGGTCGAGGCGTCGTTGCGGTATTTCAGGAAGGCAGCGACCGTGTTGTCGATCACCTTGACCAGGACGTCACCGACCTTGTCGTCCACGTCCACACTGCGGTGGATGAAGGGTACGCCCTCGCTGACCGTGCCGGCCAGCTTGAGCTTGAAGTCCGACAGACCGTCATAGCCCATGCTGCGGCAAAAGCGCACCACCGTGGGCTTGCTGACGTGGGCACGGTCGGCCAGTTCGGTGACGGGCAGGCTGGCAAAGGTGCGCGGGTCGGTGAGCACCAGCTTGCCGACACGTTGTTCGGCGGGGGCCAGGGACGGCAGGGAGGCTTTGATGCGATCGAGCATGCGAAAATGGTAACCCAGTTACATGTTTTCGTGAAACCTGTTCAACCCGAGATCCACCGATGAACCAGCTCCAGGCCCTCAAACAGTTCACTACCGTGGTCGCCGACACCGGCGATTTCAAGCAGATCGCGGCCTATACGCCGCAGGACGCGACGACCAATCCCTCGCTGATCCTCAAGGCGGTGCAGAAGCCCGAGTACGCGCACCTGCTGCAGGACGCGGTGGCGCGCTACGGCGCACAGGGCCGCGACGAGGTGATGAACCGGTTGCTGGTGGCGTTCGGTTGCCAGATCCTCCAGCACATCCCGGGCCGTGTTTCAACCGAGGTGGACGCGCGGCTGAGCTTTGACACCGAGGCCACCGTGACCCGCGCGCGCCGCATCATCGACCTGTACCAGGGCGAGGGCGTGCATGTGGACCGGGTGCTGATCAAGATTGCCGCCACCTGGGAAGGCATTCAGGCGGCGGCGCGCCTGGAACGTGAGGGCATCCACACCAACCTGACGCTGCTGTTCAGCTTCTGCCAGGCGGTGGCCTGCGGGCAGGCCCGGGTGCAGCTGATTTCGCCCTTTGTCGGTCGCATTTACGACTGGTACAAAAAGCAGGCCGGCGCCGGCTGGGACGAAGCGGCCATGGCGGGCGCGAACGATCCGGGCGTCCGGTCGGTGAAGGCGATTTACAACTTCTACAAGCAGCACGGCATCGCCACCGAGGTGATGGGTGCGAGTTTCCGCAACGTGGGGCAGATCACGGCGCTGGCGGGCTGTGACCTGCTGACCATCAGCCCGGATTTGCTGGCTCAGCTGGCGGCCAGCGAGGCGTCGCTGGCCCGGGCCCTGGACGTCGAAGGTGCCAAGGCGATGAACATTCCGTTCGTCCAGTACGACGAAGCCGCATTCCGCTTTGCGCTCAACGAAGACGCGATGGCGACCGAGAAGCTGGCCGAAGGCATCCGCGCCTTCGTGGCGGACACCATCAAGCTCGAAGCCATGATGAAGTAAGCGACTCAAAGCCCACAATGAAAAAACCCCGCGAATCGCTTCGCGGGGTTTTTTCTTGGGCGTTTGTCTGAGTGCAGTGATGTACCCAGACGCCGCCATGCGCCCTCAGGCAAGGAGAGGCATTACATGCCCATGCCGCCCATGCCGCCCATACCACCCATGTCGCCACCGCCCATGGCCGGGGCCTCGTCCTTGGGGGACTCGGCGACCATGCACTCGGTCGTCAGCATCAGGGACGCCACGGAAGCGGCGTTCTGCAGGGCGGTGCGGGTCACCTTGGTCGGGTCCAGGATACCCATTTCGATCATGTCGCCGTAGGTGTCGTTGGCGGCGTTGAAGCCGAAGTTGCCCTTGCCTTCCAGCACCTTGTTGATCACCACCGACGGTTCGCCACCGGCGTTGGCCACGATCTCGCGCAGCGGGGCTTCGATGGCCTTGAGCACCAGCTTGATACCGGCGTCCTGGTCGGCGTTGTCACCCTTGATGGTGCCAGCGGACTGCTTGGCGCGCAGCAGGGCAACGCCACCACCGGCCACGATGCCTTCTTCCACCGCAGCGCGGGTGGCGTGCAGGGCGTCTTCCACGCGGGCTTTCTTTTCCTTCATCTCGACTTCGGTGGCAGCGCCGACCTTGATGACGGCCACACCGCCGGCCAGTTTGGCCACGCGCTCTTGCAGCTTCTCGCGGTCGTAGTCGCTGGTGGCTTCTTCGATCTGCACACGCACTTGCTTGACGCGGGCTTCGATGTCAGCGGCAGCGCCGGCGCCGTCGATGATGGTGGTATTTTCCTTGCCCACTTCAATGCGCTTGGCCTGGCCCAGATCGGCCAGGGTCACTTTTTCCAGCGTCATGCCGACTTCCTCGGCAATCACTTTGCCGCCGGTCAGGATGGCGATGTCTTCCAGCATGGCCTTGCGGCGGTCGCCGAAGCCAGGGGCCTTCACAGCCACCACTTTCAGGATGCCACGGATGGTGTTGACCACCAGCGTCGCCAGGGCTTCGCCTTCGACGTCTTCGGCAATGATCAGCAGCGGACGGCCGGCCTTGGCCACCTGCTCCAGCGTGGGCAGCAGGTCACGGATGTTGGACACCTTCTTGTCGTACAGCAGCACGAAGGGGTTGTCCAGCAGGGCGGCCTGCTTCTCGGGGTTGTTGATGAAGTAGGGCGACAGGTAGCCGCGGTCGAACTGCATGCCTTCCACGACATCCAGTTCGTTTTGCAGCGATTTGCCGTCTTCCACGGTGATGACGCCTTCTTTGCCCACTTTGTCCATGGCATTGGCGATGATTTCGCCAATAGAGGTGTCAGAGTTGGCGGAGATGGAGCCGACTTGGGCAATCTCTTTGGAGGTGGTGGTGGGCTTG
>JBJTNV010000105.1:0-11500 GCA_046074205.1 Hydrogenophaga sp. | reverse complement strand
AGCTCGTGTTCGCCGGCCGAGATCCACATCTTGTGGCCCTTGAGCCGGTAGCGCGGACCGAGCGGGTCGCGCTCGAAGTCGGTGCCATCGGGCACCGCACGCGTCGCCACGTCGCTCAGCGACGAACCGGCCTGCGGCTCGGAGAGGCACATGGTGCCCGACCAGCGGCCCGAGAACTCGTTGAGCGCAAACACCCGCTTCTGCGCCTCGCTGCCGTGCGCCATCAGCAGGTTGGCGTTGCCCACGGTGAGCAGGCCGCTGCCGATGCTGACCGAGGCCATCGCGAAAAACGCATTGGCCGCGGCTTCCACCGTGTACGGCAGCTGCATGCCGCCGATGGCGTAGTCCTGCGCGGCACTGAGCATGCCGCTTTCGGCGTAGGCCTTCTGAGCGTCGTGCGTGGCCTGTGGCAGGATCACGCGCTCGCCGTCGAACTGCGGCTCCTGCGTGTCCACCAGCCGGTTGAAGGGCGCGTACTTTTCGCGCGCGATGCGCTCGCAGGTGTCGAGCACGGCGTCGAAGGTTTCGCGGCTGTGGTCGGCAAACCGCTCCCGCTGGTTCAGGCTTTCGACGGACAGCCAGTCGTTGAGCAGGAAGTCGATGGTCGGGCGCAAGGACATGAAGCCTCTCCTGAAGAGTGGGCGCTCCGCCAGAGGGGGCGCCTATCCAGTGCCGGCGCGGAACCGGCTTTGCCGGGCCGCAGACGGCGCCCCCTGGGGGGGTGACGCCGAAGGCGGCGCAGGGGGCATGTGGCTACCGCGCGGCGTTACAACACTTCGAAAATACCGGCAGCGCCCATGCCGCCGCCAATGCACATGGTCACGCAGACGCGCCTGGCGCCGCGGCGCTTGCCTTCGATCAGCGCATGGCCGGTCAGGCGCTGACCCGACACGCCGTAGGGGTGACCCACGGCGATGGCGCCGCCGTTGACGTTCAGGCGGTCGGACGGAATGCCCAGCTTGTCACGGCAGTAGATCACCTGCACCGCGAAGGCTTCGTTGAGTTCCCACAAGTCGATGTCACTGATCTTCAGACCCAGGCGCGAGAGCACCTTGGGGATGGCGAACACCGGACCGATGCCCATTTCGTCGGGCTCGCAGCCCGCGACAGCGAAACCCAGGAAACGTCCGAGGGGTTTGAGTCCGCGCTTTTCGGCCAGCGCTTCCTCCATCACCACGCAGGCGCCGGCGCCGTCGCTGAACTGGCTGGCGTTGCCGGCCGAGACGAGTCCGCCCGGGATGGCCGGGCGCAGGCCGTGGATGCTGTCGAAGGTGGTACCGGGGCGGATGCCTTCGTCGTTCTCGACCGTGACTTGCCGGCTCACCATGCCCATGACCTTGTCGATCACGCCGGCGGTCACCGTGATGGGCGCGATCTCGGCCTTGAACAGGCCGGCTTCCAGCGCGGCGGCGGCCTTTTGCTGGCTGGCGGCACCGTATTCGTCCATGGCGTCGCGGCCGATGTTGTAGCGCTTGGCCACGTTTTCGGCGGTCTGCAGCATGTTCCAGTAAATCTCGGGCTTGTTCTTGGCCAGCGAGTGATCCATCAGCATGTGCTGGTTCATTTCCTGCTGCACGCAGGAGATGCTCTCCACGCCACCGGCCACGTACACCGAACCTTCGCCCGCCATGATGCGCTGGGCAGCCAGGGCGATGGCTTGCAGGCCCGACGAACAGAAGCGGTTGATGGTCAGGCCCGAGACGGTGATGGGCAGGCCGGCCATGAGCGCGATCTGGCGCGCGATGTTGGCGCCGGTGGCGCCCTCGGGGTTGGCGCAGCCCATGATCACGTCTTCCACTTCGGCGGCGTCGATGCCGGCGCGCTGCACGGCATGCTGCACGGCGTGACCACCGAGCGTGGCGCCGTGGGTCATGTTGAAGGCGCCCTTCCAGCTCTTGGTCAGGGGTGTGCGGGCGGTGGAAACGATGACGGCATTGGTCATGATGAGGTCCTCAAATCGTGATGTGTGCGGTCATCAGAATGTTTTTCCCTCTGCAGCCAACGCGGCGAGCAAGGGTGCGGGCGTCCAGAACCGGGCGTCGTCCAGCGGGTTCTTCGCAAAGCGCTTCATGGCCTGGACCACGTTGAACAGACCCACTTCGTTGGCGTAATTCAGCGGGCCGCCGCGGTGCACCGGGAAGCCGTAGCCGAAGATGTAGACCACGTCGATGTCGCTGGCCTTGTTGGCAATGCCCTCTTGCAGGATGTGCGCGGCCTCGTTGACCAGGCTGAACACCAGGCGCTGCACGATCTCTTCGTCGGCGATCTTGCGCGGGGTGATGCCCAGGCTCTTGCGGTGCTCTTCAATCATCTGCACCACCTCGGCGTTCGGGATGGCGTCGCGTTTGCCGGGCACGTAGTCGTACCAGCCGGCGCCGGTTTTCTGGCCGAAGCGGCCCTTCTCGCACAGCAAGTCGGCGGTTTTGCTGTACTTCATGTCCGGCTGCTCGACATAGCGGCGCTTGCGGATGGCCCAGCCGATGTCGTTGCCGGCCAGGTCGCCCATGCGGAATGGCCCCATGGCGAAGCCGAACTTTTCAATGGCTTTGTCCACCTGCTCGGGCGTGCAGCCTTCGTCGAGCAGGAAGCCGCCCTGGCGGCCGTACTGCTCGATCATGCGGTTGCCGATGAAGCCGTCGCACACGCCGGAGACCACGGCGGTCTTCTTGATCTTCTTGGAGATCGCCATCACGGTGGCCAGCACGTCCTTGGCGGTGGCGTCACCGCGCACCACTTCCAGCAGCTTCATGACGTTGGCCGGGCTGAAGAAGTGCATGCCGACCACGTCCTGTGGACGCTTCGTGAAATTCGCGATCCTGTTGACGTCCAGCGTGGAGGTGTTGGAGGCCAGGATGGCGCCGGGCTTCATCACGCGGTCGAGGTCCTTGAACACCGCTTCCTTGACGCCGATGTCCTCGAACACGGCTTCGATCACCAGGTCAGCCGAGCCGATGTCGTCATAGCTCAGCGTGGTGCTCAGCAGGGCCATGCGCTGCTCGTACCGGTCTTGTTTGAGCTTGCCCTTCTTGACCTGGGCTTCGTAGTTCTTGCGGATGGTCGCGATGCCGCGGTCCAGCGCCTCCTGCTTCATCTCCAGGATCTTCACCGGGATGCCGGCGTTGAGGAAGTTCATCGAGATGCCGCCGCCCATGGTGCCGGCGCCGATGATGGCGACTGACCGAATATCACGCTTGGGCGTGTCTTCCGGTACATCGGGGATCTTGCTGGCGGCACGCTCGGCGGTGAACAGGTGGCGCAGCGAGCGGCACTCGGGTGTCCACATCAGGTTGATGAAGATCTCGCGCTCGAAGGCCATGCCGTCGTTGAACTTCTTCTTGGTGGCGGCTTCAACCGCGTCCACGCACTTGGCCGGTGCCGGGAAGTTCTTGGCCATGCCCTTGACCATGTTGCGGGCGAACTGGAAGTAGGCGTCGCCGTCCTTGTGCTGACAGGGCAGATGGCGCACCAGCGGGAAGGCGGAGCCGTCGGCGTGTTTCGCGGCCATCTCGCGGGCAAACGCCAGCGCTTCGTCGGCCAGCGACTCGGGCGAGGTGGCCAGCTTGTCAAACAGCTTCTGGCCCGGCAGTACGGCCAGCATCTCGCTCTTGACCGGCTCGCCGCTGACGATCATGTTCAGCGCGGCCTCCACACCCAGCACGCGCGGCAGGCGCTGGGTGCCGCCGGCGCCGGGGATCAGGCCCAGCTTGACTTCGGGCAGGGCCACATTGCAGCCCGGGGCTGCGATGCGATAGTGCGCGCCCAATGCCAGCTCCAGGCCGCCGCCCATGGCCACGCTGTGCAGGGCTGCAATCACGGGCTTGGTGGTGTTTTCGACCCGGCTGATCACGCTCAGCAGGTTCGGCTCCTGGATGGCCTTGGGCGTGCCGAACTCGCGAATGTCGGCGCCGCCCGAGAAGGCCTTGCCGCCGCCGGTGAGCACAATGGCGTTGACGGCCGGGTCGAGCTCCGCCTTCTCCAGGCCATCCACAATGCCGCGGCGCGTGTCCAGCCCCAGCCCGTTGACCGGCGGATTGCTCAGCGTGATGACGGCAACGTCGCCGTGGACCCGGTACTCAGCGCTCATGAATGCTCCTGTGTGTGTGTCGTGAAAACCGAAAAACGAACGGTCGTGCGATATTAGGAATTTTGTGCAGCGCGGCAAGCGCGCCTTGTCGCTTAAGGGTCAGACCTCAAGCCATTCCTTGCGGGTGTAGGGGTCGGCGCGCAGGCTGTCGGGAGTGCCCTCGAACACGATGCTGCCATGGCCCATGACCAGCGCACGGTCCGAGATGGCCATGGCAATGGTCAGTTTCTGCTCGATAAGCAGCACCGAAATGCCCCGGCCCTTGAGCTTTTGCAGGTACTCGCCCACCAGTTCGACGATCTTGGGCGCAAGACCTTCGGTGGGCTCGTCGATGATGATCAGGTCCGGGTCGCCCATCAGGGTTCGGCACAGGGTCAGCATCTGCTGCTCGCCGCCGGAGAGCACACCGGCCTCAGTGTGCTGGCGCTCCTTCAGGCGCGGGAACATGGCGTACATGTCATCAAAGTCCCAGCGCGAACCCTTGCCAGCCCCCTTTTGACCGAGCAACAGGTTCTGGTGGACCGTCAGCTTGGGAAAGATCTCCCGGTTCTCCGGCACATAGCCGATGCCCCGGTGGGCGATTTCAAACGGTTTCAGGCCCCGCACCGGCTGGCCTTTCCATTCAATGCGCCCCGTGCAGTCGACCAACCCCATGATGGCCTTGGCTGTGGTCGAGCGCCCCGATCCGTTGCGGCCCAGCAGGGCCACGATTTCGCCCGGCCCCACATCCAGGCTAACGCCGTGCAGAACGTGGCTCTTGCCATAGTAGGCGTGGAGGTTTTCGATGTGCAGCATGGGAGCCTCCTCAATGACCGGCTTCAGCGGCCTGCTGATCGGCCAGGACCGAACCCAGGTAGGCCTCCTGCACCTTCGGGTTGGCGCGCACCGCTTCGGGGGTGTCGAAGGCGATCACCTCGCCGTACACCACCACCGCGATCTTGTCGGCCAGGCCGAACACCACGCCCATGTCGTGCTCCACCGTCAGCAGGGTTTTGCCCACCGTCACCTCGCGGATCAGGTCGATGAAGCGGCTGGTTTCGCTTTTGCTCATGCCGGCCGTGGGTTCGTCCAGGAGGATCACGCTGGCGCCACCGGCGATGGTGATGCCGATTTCCAGCGCGCGCTGCTCGGCATAGGTCAGGTTCATCGCCAGGGTGTCGCGCTTCTTGTCCAGCCGGATCATCTTCATCAGCTCTTCGGCGCGGTCGTTGGCATCGGTCAGGTCGGCCAGGAAGCGGAACAGCGTGTACCGGTAGCCCAGGCTCCAGAGGACACCGCAGCGCAGGTTCTCGAACACGCTGAGCTTGGGGAAGATGTTGGTGATCTGGAAACTGCGCGAGAGCCCCAGGCGGTTGATCTCAAAGGGCTTCTTGCCGTCGATGCGGCTGCCGTTGAGCAGCACTTCGCCACTGGTGGGCTCGAAGCGGCCGGAGATCAGGTTGAACAGCGTGGACTTGCCGGCGCCGTTGGGGCCGATGATGGCCACGCGCTCGCCGGCGCGCACCGCCAGGTTGGCGCCTCGAATGATCTCGGTCTTGCCAAAGCGCTTGCGCAGGTCTCGCAGTTCCAGGGCGTAACCACCGGCATGCACATGGCTCATGGAATGGTCGTGCGGCTGGACGGCAGGTTCGTTCACGGTGCTCATTGCGTCTCCCGGCGCTTGATTTCCTTCTCGATGTCGGTCTGGATCGCGGCCCACTGCACCACGAACTGACGCCGCGCCAGCTCGAAAATGCCCAGTCCGGTGAGCGTCACAAAGGCTGCACCGAACCAGCTGGCGGGCTGCCGCGGGTACAGCGCTGCCCCCAGGTAACGCAGCTGTTCGCCCATGGCCGCGTCCAGCTGCAGGAAGTAGATCATCTCCACCATGGCGCCGGCACCCAACAGCACGACCACAGCGGTCACCCCCAGCGCCAGGTAGGCCACCCAGATCTCCCGCAGCCGCCCGAACGAGGCCAGACGCAGGTTCATCATGATCAGACTGGCGATGCCACCCGGTGCGTACATCACCATGAACAGGAAGATCAGGCCCAGGTAGAGCAGCCAGGCCTTGGTGAGTTCGGACAGCAACACGGCCGCCAGCACCATGAGTACGCCGCCGATGATGGGACCGAAGAAAAAGGTCGCCCCCCCGAGGAAGGTGAACAGCAGGTAGCCACCCGAGCGGGCTGCACCGACCACTTCTGCAGTGACGATCTCGAAGTTGATCGCGCCCAGACCGCCCGCGATGCCGGCAAAAAAGCCCGCGATCATGAAGGCCAGGTAACGAACCTTCTGCGTGTTGTAGCCGATGAATTCCACGCGTTCAGGGTTGTCGCGCACCGCGTTGAGGATGCGCCCCAGCGGTGTGCGGGTGAAGGCAAACATCAGCGCCACGCAGACGAAGGTGTAGACCGCGATCAGGTAATACACCTGCACCGGCGGGCCGTAGGTGATGCCCATGAAGGGCGTCCCCACCACTCGGTTGCCCGACACACCGGCTTCGCCGCCGAAGAACTCGGAGAACATCAGTGACATGGCAAACACCAACTCCGCCATGCCCAGCGTGATCATGGCAAAAGGCGTCCCGGCCTTCTTCGTGGTCACATAGCCGAACAGCATGGCAAAGAACAGTCCGGCCAGGCCACCCACCAGCGGCACAAGGCTGACGGGGATCGGCCAGCCGCCGTCGCTGACCCAGTTGAGCGCATGGATGGCCAGGTAGGACCCCAGTCCGGTGTAGACCGCGTGGCCGAAGCTGAGCATGCCGCCCTGCCCCAGCAGGATGTTGTAGGACAGGCAGGCAATGATGGCGATGCCCATCTGCGACAGCATGGTCACCGACAGGTTGCTGTTGAAGAGCTTCGGCGCCAGCAGCAACACGATGGCGAACAGCGACCAGATGATCCAGCGGCCGACGTTCCAGGGCGTGAATTCGTAATGGGTTCTGGACATGGTGAATCAGCCTTCGCGGGTGCCCAGCAGGCCCTTGGGCCGGAAGATCAGGATCAGCACGAGGAACAAGTAGGGCAGGATGGGCGCCACCTGTGACAGCGTGAGCTTGAGGACAGAGTTGCTCAGGGTGGCCTCCGAGAGCGGGATGCCCAGCTGCTGCGCCACGCTGACGAAGGAGTGGTCCATGCCGACAGCGAAGGTCTGGATCACACCGATCAACAGCGATGCCAGGAAGGCACCCGAGAGCGAGCCCATGCCGCCGACCACCACCACCACGAAGATCACCGAGCCGACCGTGGCCGCCATATTGGGTTCGGTCACAAAGGTGCTGCCTCCGATGACGCCGGCCAGGCCGGCCAGGCCGGTACCGGCACCGAACACCAGCATGAACACGCGCGGTACGTTGTGACCCAGGGATTCGACCATCTCCGGGTGGGTCAGTGCGGCCTGGATCACCAGGCCGATGCGGGTGCGCGTGAGCAGCAGCCACAGGGCCGCCAACATGAGAACGGCCACCAGCATCATGAAGGCGCGTGTGGCGGGAAACGGCGTGCAGATCGTGCGCTCGAGGCTGCAGATGGCCTGCGGCGCCGCCCCCATGAAGACAGACAGGCTGTCGTTGGCGTGGTGCACCAGGGTGAACGCAGGGCTGCGCAGCGCTTGTGCGGGCAGGAACTCCACCGCGGTGCGGCCCCAGATCAGCTGCACCAGTTCCAGCACGATGTAGGAAAGGCCGAAGGTCACCAGCAATTCGGGTACGTGACCGAATTTGTGCACCTTGCGCAAGGCCAGCCGCTCGAACAGGGCCCCCAGCGCACCCACCACCAGGGGAGCCACCAGCAAGGCGGGCCAGAAGCCCATGAGGTTCCCGATGGAATAGCCGACATAGGCACCCACCATGTAGAAACTCGCGTGCGCGAAATTGAGCACGCCCATCATGCTGAAAATCAGGGTCAACCCCGAGCTCAACATGAACAGCAGCAAGCCGTAGCTCACACCGTTGAGCATGGAGATGATGAAGAACTCCATGGAACAGGCCTTTCCAGGGCGATACGTGGGGAAGAAAGCGGTCAGCGCAAGCGCCCGGTCAAGTATGGACTGTGCGCTGACGGGTCACGCCGGGGGTTGGCCTGCCAGCCCCGGCACAGCGGGCTTTGCCAGGCCGCCCGTAGCCCCTCCGGGGGAGCAGCGCACGGGCGGCGTGGAGGGCCTATCGCTTCATGTCGCAGCTGGTGGGCGTGCTGGCCACATAGGAGGGGTACTCCTTGACCGGCGCCAGCGTCATGCCCGTGTTCTCGGGGCTGTACGGGAACTTGGCGTCCGCTTTTTGCCAGACGGTGACATACAGGGGCTGCTGCAGCTGGTGGTCCAGCTTGCGCATTTCCACCTCACCGTTGTAGTTGGCCACTTTCAGGCCTTCCATGGCTGGCGCGACCTTGACCGGGTCGGTCGACTTGGCCTTGGCCATGGCGTTGCTCAGCACGTTCAGCGCGGAGGGGATGGCGCCGGTGAACATGTCATCCTTGTACTTGGTCTTGAAGTCGGCCATCCACTTGCCCATCTGACCGCCCATGTTGTAGTGCGAGTAGGCCACCTGGAACACACGACCGCTGCCCCCCTGCCCCAGCGCCGTGGGTGTGCCCGTCACGCCGGTGTAGTAAGTGAAGAACTTGCCGTTGTAGCCGCCTTCATTGGCGGCCTTGATCAGCAGGGCCAGGTCGGACCCCCAGTTGCCGGTGATCACGGTATCGGCGCCGGAGGCCTTGATCTTGGCGATATAGGGCGCAAAGTCGCGCACCTGGGCCAGCGGATGCAGGTCCTCGCCGACGATCTTCACGTCCGGACGCTTGCGGGCCAGGGTTTCCTTGGCAAATTTGGCGACCTGGTGACCGTGCGAATAGTTCTGGTTGAGCAGGTAAACGTTCTTGACGTCGGCGCGGTCCTTCATGAAGGTGGTCATCGCCTCCATCTTCATCGAGGTGTCGGCGTCAAAACGGAAGTGCCAGTAGCTGCACTTGCTGTTGGTGAAGTCGGGATCGACTGCGGCGTAGTTCAGGAAGATCACTTCCTTGCCCGGATTGCGCTCGTTGTGCTTGTTCACGGCGTCGATCAGTGCTCCGGCCACCGACGAACCGTTGCCCTGGGCGATGTAGCGCACCCCCTGGTCGAGCGCGGCCTTGAACGCATTCAGGCTTTCAGCCGGGCTGAGCTTGTTGTCAAAGGCCACCAGTTCGAACTTCACGCCCGCCGGGTTGCTCTTGCTGAATTCGTCGGCGAAGAATTGCCAGCTGCGCATCTGGTTGAGCCCCAGCGGCCCCATCAGGCCGGTCTGCGGATCGATCAGGGCAATCTTGACCGTTTCACCTTTCTGCGCAAAGGCCGAGCCCAGGCTCAGCGTCAGGGTGGCGATGGCAACGGATTTCAGGACCAGTTTCACTGCATGTCTCCTGTAGGGGTGGAAAACCTCAGGGTAGCGGCGCTACCGTGTCGCCGGCTCAGGGATTGCCCCTAGGCCGTATCTCGCAGGCGACTGATGCTTGCACAAAAATAGCAAGCCGGCGCGGTCACAGGACCGCGCTGCGGGTCATCTCGCAACGCGGCTGGGGGGCAATCTGGTCTGGCCCATACCAGCGAACCGGCACAAACCCGTAGCCGGTGGCTTCGGCACCGGCAGGATCGTCGGGTGCCACGCGCTGCCAGCGGGCAACGCAGACGCGGGTCATCAGCTGATGGTCCTGCGCGCGCAACTGCGCCGGACCGTTGAAGCCGGCGAAGCTCAGACCGGCGAGTGTGGCCGCCACCCGCAGCGGGTCGGTCGATCCGGCCTGGTGCACCGCCTGCGCGAGCAGCCGGATGCCGTCGATGCTGGCACACACGACCAGGTCCTCGTGGTGGCGTGCACGGTAGGCCTGCGCGATCTCCGCCGCCGGCCCTTGCAGTCGCGTCGCCCCAGTGGCCACCAGGTACACCGGCAAACGCTCGCCGGAGATCGCGAGCAGCTGCGGCGTGCCGGGCAGCTGCGGGTAATAACCCCACAGCGGTATGTACAGGCCCTGAGCCTGCATCGCCCGGATCAGACCACGCAGGTCGGCACCCCAGTTCCCGGTCACCACTGCCTGCGCGCCTGATGCGGCAATGCGCTGCACATGGGGCCCAAAATCCTCGATGGCAAACGCACTGTGCAGCTCGTCCCCGAGCACCCGCAGCCCGGGCGCCTCCCGCGACGCTTCTTCGCGAAAGTAGCGTGCAAATTGCTGACCGTGGGCATAGTTCTGGTTGAGCAGGTACACCCGCTGTGTCGACCCTTCGGAGGCCATGAACCGCGTCATGGCGCGCATCTTCATCGAGGTGTCGGCGTCGATGCGGAAATGCCAGGGGCTGCAACGCTCGGCGGTCAGCGCCGGGTCCATGGCCGCGTAGTTGATCAGCAAGACGGCGCGGTCCGGCCGCAGCTGGTTGTGCCGTGCAATGGCCTCGGTCAGGGCAGCGGTCACCCCCGAACCATTGCCCTGGACGATGTAGCGAAAGCCCTGGTCAATGGCCACTTTCAGCACATTGACGCTCTCCTGAGGTGACCCCTTGTTGTCGAAACCGGCCATGCGAAAACGCACGCCCACACGCTCCTGGAGGTGTTCGGCCACAAACTCCCAGCTGCGCAGGCTGTGTCGCCCGATGTCCGCCGCCGGGCCGGACAACGGATCGATGAATGCCATGCGCAGCGTCGGCACAGCGCCCGGGCGCACAGCCTGAGCCAGCACCCGTGGCGCCAGGGCCACGGTGCCGCATGCGAGGCCCGCCGCCAGCCAGTGGCGGCGCCCGTCCGGTCTGCGGACGCCGCTCATGGCATCACAGCCCGGGCAGGGTGTAATCGGCCAGCTGCTGGCGCAGCGTCATCTTCTGCATCTTGCCGGTGGCGCCCAGCGGGATCGCGTCCACGAACACCGCGTCGTCCGGGATCTGCCATTTGGCGATCTTGCCTTCGTAAAACGCCAGCAGTTCCTCGCGCGTGACCTCGGCACCGGGCTTCTTCACCACCACCACAATCGGGCGCTCGTCCCATTTGGGGTGCTTCATGCCGATGCAGGCGGCCATGGCCACCGCCGGGTGCGCCATGGCGATGTTCTCCACGTCGATGGAGCTGATCCACTCGCCGCCGGACTTGATCACGTCCTTGCTGCGGTCGGTGATCTGCATGAAGCCGTCGGCGTCGATGGTGGCCACATCCCCGGTGGGGAACCAGCCCTTGCCGGCCGCGTCGTAGCGCAGCGGGTCGCCCCCCTCGCCTTTGAAGTAGCTCGCAATGATCCACGGGCCACGCACCAGCAGGTCGCCGTAGGCCTTGCCGTCCCAGGGCAGTTCGTTGCCCGATTCGTCCACGATCTTCATGTCCACGCCGTACACCGCGCGGCCCTGCTTGAGGCGCACCTTCAGCTGCTCCTCAGGCGACAAAGCCAGCTGTGCGTTCTTGAGCGTGCAGACCGT
>JBJTNV010000104.1:0-10968 GCA_046074205.1 Hydrogenophaga sp. | reverse complement strand
GCCGTGCTGGTGCACTGGACCCTGGCCGAGGACATCCGCACCCTCCACCGCGTGCGCGCGGCCATGGATGCCGGCCGGCCGCTGCCCATGGCCCTGCGTGAGAACCGCGTCTGGGGCGTCAAGGAAAAACTCATGGAGCGTGCGCTGCCCCTGATCCGCCCCGCCCAGCTGGCGCAGTGGCTGCAGGACGCGCACACGGTGGACGGCATCGTCAAGGGGCTCAAGCAGCCCGACTGGCCGGCCGATCCGTGGGATGCGCTGCACCGGATGGCGCTTAGAGTGGCCAATGCCTGTGCGCTGAAATAGGCAGTCTGCGAAAATCGCGTTATGAACGCGACCTCCACCTCCGAACTGATGAACACCCTGGGCAGCCAGGCCAAGGCCGCCTCGGCGCTGATGGCCAAGGCCGGTGCTGCGACCAAGGTCAAGGCGCTGCGCGAGCTGGCACGGCTGCTGCGCGAGAACGTGGCGCCGCTGCAGGTGGAAAACGCCAAGGACCTGGAGCGCGCCCGCGCCGCCGGTCTGGCCGAGCCGATGGTGGACCGGCTCAAGCTGAGCCCCAAGGTGCTGGAAACCTGCGCCGAAGGCTGCGAGCAGCTGGCGGCCATGCCGGACATCATCGGCGAGATCTCGGGCATGAAGCAGATGCCCAGCGGCATTCGCGTGGGCCAGATGCGGGTGCCCATCGGCGTGTTCGGCATGATCTACGAGAGCCGCCCGAACGTGACCATCGAGGCCGCTAGCCTCTCCATCAAGAGCGGCAACGCCTGCATCCTGCGCGGCGGCTCCGAGGCCATCGACTCCAACCGGGCGCTGGCCGCGCTGGTGCAGCAGGCCCTGGTGGCCGCCGGCCTGCCGGCCGACGCGGTGCAGCTGGTGCCCACCACCGACCGCGCCGCGGTGGGTCAGCTCATCACCATGCCGCAGTACGTGGACGTGATCATCCCGCGCGGCGGCAAGGGCCTGATCGAGCGCATCAGCGCCGAGGCCAAGGTGCCGGTGATCAAACACCTGGACGGCAACTGCCACACCTATGTGGACGCCCCCTGCGACATCGCCATGGCGGTGAAGGTGTCCGACAACGCCAAGACCCAGAAATACAGCCCCTGCAACGCGACCGAGAGCCTGCTGGTGGCGCGCGGCGTGGCGAAAGAATTCCTGTCGAAGATCGGCGCGATCTACGCCGCCAAGGGCGTGGAGATGCGTGGCTGCCCTGAAGCGATGGCCATCCTGGCGGCGGTGCCGGGTGCCCAGGTCAAGGCCGCGACCGAGCAGGACTGGAGCGAGGAATACCTGGCGCCGGTGATCAGCGTGAAGCTGGTGGACGGCGTGGACGAGGCCATCGCCCACATCAACCGCTACAGCAGTCACCACACCGACGCCATCCTCACCACGGACCACGTGCACGCCCAGCGATTCCTGCGCGAGGTGGATTCGGCCAGTGTGATGGTCAACGCAAGCACCCGCTTCGCGGACGGTTTCGAGTACGGACTGGGCGCCGAAATCGGCATCAGTACCGACAAGTTCCACGCCCGCGGGCCGGTGGGTGTGGAAGGCCTGACCTCGCTGAAGTACGTGGTGCTGGGCGAGGGCGAAACGAGAAACTGACACCCCCGCCGCGCTGCGCGCGACTCCCTCAAGGGGGCGGCACTGTCGGCCTCGCGAAGCCGGTTCCGCGGTGCCCCTGCACCCAGCCTTCGCGCCTGTGAAACATTTGCGGCCCCGGCCTTGCAGCTGCGCCGACAGTCCCCATGTCTGCCTGTCGGCTGCAGTCACCGCTCCCTACAATGGGCAGAGCAGCCCCTACCAAAAGGTCCACATGGTTCCGCATCTCGTCACCGCTCTCACGGGCCCCATCAACGAACTCGAACAGCGGATCCTGGAATCCACCCCGGTGATCGAGCGCTGGTTCCGTCTGGAATGGATGGAGCACACGCCGCCGTTCTACAGCTCGGTGGACGTGCGCAATGCCGGCTTCAAGCTGGCGCCGGTGGACACCAATCTGTTTCCCGGTGGCTGGAACCACCTGACGCCCGAGATGACCCCGCTGGCGGTGCAGGCGGCCATGGCGGCCATTGAAAAAATTTGCCCCGAGGCCAAGAACCTGCTGCTCATTCCCGAGAACAGCACCGACAGCTTCTACCTGAGCAACCTGGCCCAGTTGCAGCGCCTGTTCTACCAGGCCGGCCTGAACGTGCGCCTGGGTTCGCTGTCCAATGACATCAAGGGCCCCACCACCTTCGACCTGCCCGGGGGAGAGACCGTCACGCTCGAGCCGGTGATCCGCAGCAAGCGACGCCTGGGTCTGCAACATTTCGACCCCTGCACCATCCTGCTCAACAACGACCTGAGCGCGGGCGTGCCCGGCATCCTGGAAGACTTGCACGAGCAGTACCTGCTGCCGCCGCTGCACGCGGGCTGGCCGACGCGGCGCAAAAGCACGCACTTCCGGATCTACGAGGAGGTGGCCAAGCGTTTCGGCAAGCTGCTGGGCATGGACCCGTGGCTGATCACGCCGATGTTCAACCAGTGTGGCGAAGTCAATTTCGCCGACGCGAACGGGCTGGAGTGTCTGCGCAGCAATACCGATGCACTGCTGGGCAAGATCCGCCGCAAGTACAAGGAATACGGCATCAACGAGAAGCCCTTCGTGGTGGTCAAGGCCGACCATGGCACGGGTGGATTGGGCATCCTCACCGTGCGCGATGCCAAGGACATCGATGCGCTGTCCCCCCAGGTGCGTGCCCGTATGGCCACGGTGCAGGCCGGTCAGCCGGTCAGCGAGGTGATCATCCAGGAGGGGGTGCTGACGCACGAGCGCATCAACGCAGCGGTGGCCGAACCGGTGGTCTACATGATGGACCGCTACGTCGTGGGGGGCTTCTACCGGGTGCATGCCCAGAGGGGGACCGACGAAAACCTCAATGCACCCGGCTCCAGCTTCGTTCCGCTGGCCTTCGAACAGAGTGCGCAGCTGCCGCAACCTGGTCTCAAGCCCGGCGCCAGCGTACCCAACCGTTTCTACATGTACGGGGTGATCGGTCGCCTGGCCATGCTGGCGGCCAGCTACGAGCTCGAAGCCACTGACCCCGAGGCCGAATCCGAGGACTGATGCCTGCCAGGCGGGAGGACAGTTGTTGCGTCGCAACAATTGACATGTCCTGCCGGGGTGGCTCGCACGGTGCACTGGCCGCTGGCGGCCGGCAGGCGCAGAATCGCACGCTTCCTGACAACGGAATCCGGTGTCCATCAAACCCGGATGGCTTTGTGTCCAGCAACAAATCTTCGCTCGCCGCGCTCACCCTGGGCGCCATCGGTGTGGTCTATGGCGACATCGGCACCTCGGTGCTGTACGCCATCAAGGAAATCTTCGGGTCGGGGCATGTTCCCTTCACCCACGACAACGTTTACGGGGTGCTGTCCATCGTTTTCTGGACGCTCACCGTCATCGTCTCGCTCAAGTATGTGACCCTGGTGCTGCGGGCCGACAACGGCGGAGAGGGCGGTCTGATCGCCATGCTGGCCCTGGCATCCCAGGCGGTGCAGGACCGGCCCGCATTGCGCAAGTGGCTGTTGGCCGTCGGCATTTTCGGTACCTCACTGTTCTACGGTGACGGGGTGATCACGCCGGCCATCTCGGTGTTGTCGGCGGTGGAGGGCCTGGAGGTGGTCTCGCCCGCCTTCAAACGGTTCGTGTTGCCGCTGACCCTGGTGGTGCTGTTTGCACTGTTCTTCGTGCAAAAGCGCGGCACCGGGGGCATCGGCCGGTTCTTTGGCCCCATCACCGTGCTGTGGTTCCTGTCCATCGCGGCGCTGGCGGTGCCGCACATCCTGGGTCATCCCGAAATCCTGGAAGCCCTGAGCCCGCACCACGCGCTGCGCTTCATGTGGCAGCAGCCGGGCACCACGTTCATCATCCTGGGCGCCGTGGTGCTGTGCGTGACCGGGGGTGAAGCGCTGTACGCCGACATGGGCCATTTCGGCAAGCAGCCCATCCGCGTGGCCTGGTTCTCCATCGTCATGCCCTGCCTGACCATCAACTACTTCGGCCAGGGCGCGCTGCTGCTGGCCGACCCCGAGGCGGTGAAGAACCCTTTCTTCAACATGGCGCCCGACTGGGCCCAGCTGCCCCTGGTGGTGCTGGCCACCATGGCCACGGTGATCGCCTCGCAGGCGCTGATTTCCGGCGCCTTCAGCGTCACCAAGCAAGCCATCCAGCTGGGTTACCTGCCACGGCTGGCCATCCGGCACACCAGCGTGAGCGATACCGGACAGATCTACATTCCCTTTGTCAACTGGGGGCTGTTCACTGCCATCGTGCTGGCGGTGGTGATGTTCAAGTCCTCGTCCAACCTCGCGGCGGCCTACGGCATCGCCGTGACGCTGGACATGCTCATCACCACCGTGCTGACCTTCTACGTGATCCGTTACGGCTGGAAGTACCCGCTGTCCCTGTGCCTGCTGGCGACCGGTTGGTTTTTCGTCGTCGATCTGGCGTTCTTCAGTTCCAACCTGCTCAAGCTGTTCGCTGGCGGCTGGTTTCCGCTGGTCATTGGTGGCGCGGTGTTCACGCTGATGATGACCTGGAAGCAGGGGCGTGCGCTCATGGCCAAGGCCCAGCAGGCGGAGGCGATCGAGCTCAACAGCTTCCTGGAGGCCGTGTTCATGGACCCACCCACGCGGGTGGCCGGCACGGCCGTCTTTCTGACCGCCGAAACCGGCACGGTGCCCAACGCGCTGCTGCACAACCTCAAGCACAACAAGGTGCTGCACGCCCAGAACCTGTTCGTCACCGTGCGCAGCCACGAGCGCCCCTGGGTCGGCCTGGACAAGCGTCTGGAGGTCAAGCCGCTGGGACACGACTGCTGGGAGGTGGTCATCCATTACGGCTTCAAGAACGACCCGGACGTGCCCAAGGCGCTGGCGCTCATGCGTGGCCGGGGTTGCGAACTGGAGCCCATGCTCACCAGCTACTTCCTTTCGCGCGATCTGGTGGTGCCCAAGCTGGGTGGGGGCATGGCGCTGTGGCGCGAGAAGCTGTTCGCGCAGATGCACCACAACGCCGGGGCGGCCGCCGAGTTCCTGAACCTGCCGGCCAACGCGGTGATCGAGCTCGGTTCAAAGCTGGAGATTTAGCCCACCCCCGTCGCTTGTTCGCTTCGCGTAACCGCTCCGCCCTTCAAGGGGCGATGCGAGTGGCCCGGCGGAGCCGGTTCCACCGCATCTTGGATGCAGCCCGCGCACCGGAGGCTCGCGCGCTGTCTGGCCCATGCGGCGTCCCGGCACAATCGCCGGATGTCTTTTTTCCGTGACCTGAACCTCTCGGCCGCCACGGCCGGTTTTGTGGCGGTGCTGGTGGGCTTCACCAGCTCGGTGGCCATCGTCTTCCAGGCGGCCTTGGCCTTTGGCGCCACGCCCGAGCTCATCAGTTCCTGGATGTGGGCACTGGGCCTGGGCATGGGCCTGTGTTCGGCCATTCCCTCGCTGATCCTCAAGAAACCCGTTATGGTGGCCTGGAGCACGCCGGGCGCTGCGGTGCTGGCCACCGCCGGGCTGGCGGGCGGCTTCACCATGGCGCAGGCCGTGGGCGCTTTCATGGCCTGCGCGGGGCTCATCATCCTGTCGGGCGCCACCGGCTGGTTCGAGCGGGTGATGAACCGCATCCCGATGGCGATCGCCTCGGCCCTGCTGGCCGGTGTGCTGGCGCGCTTCGGGCTGCAGGCCTTTGCCGCCGCGCAGACCGCGCTGCCGCTGGTGGTGCTGATGCTGCTGGCCTATCTGCTGGGGCGGCGCGGGGTGCCGCGCTATGCGGTGCCGTTGACGCTGCTGGTGGCGGTGGTCTACGTGGTGGCGCGCGGGCAGTTCAACGCGGGCACGCTCACCCTGCAGTGGGCGGTGCCGGTGTTCACCGCGCCCGCGTTCACCCTCAGCGCCTTCGTCAGCCTGGCGCTGCCGCTGTTCATCGTCACCATGGCCTCGCAGAACCTGCCCGGTGTGGCTGCCATCCGCGCGGCCGGCTACGAGATGCCGATCTCCCGCATCATCACCCTGACCGGCGTCGCCACCCTGGTGCTTGCGCCGTTCGGCGCCTTCGCCCTCAACCTCAGCGCCATCACCGCCGCCATCTGCATGGGCGAAGAAGCGCACGCCGACAAGGCCAGGCGCTACACCGCCGCCGTGGCCTGCGGGCTGATCTACATCGCCATCGGCCTGGTGGGCGCAGCCGTCACCGGCCTGCTGCTGGCTTTTCCGAAAGAACTGGTCCTGGCGATCGCCGGGCTGGCGCTGCTGGGCAGCATCGGCGGCGGCCTGCATGCGGCGCTGAAGGACGACGCCCACCGCGAAGCCGCGCTCATCACCTTCCTCGTGACGCTCAGCGGCGTGGTGATCGCTGGCATCGGATCGGCCTTCTGGGGCGTGATCGCCGGCGCGCTCGCGCTGTTGGTGAGCAGGCGATGACACCCCCAGCGCCGCTTCACGTCTTTCCCTTTGCTCACCTCACGTAGAAACCGATGCCCATGAACATCCTCTTCGTTGCCGACCCGCTGGAGTCCTTCAAGACCGGCAAGGACACCACCTTTTCCATGATGCGCGAGCTGCAGAACCGCGGCCATGCCGTCGCCGCCACCGAGCCGCGCCACATGGGCTGGCGCAGCGGCGGCGCCGTCAGCGCCACGGTGCGCCGCATCCGCCTGACCGGCGACGCGCACGACTGGTTCAGCGTCACGGGCGAAGCGGTCGAGGCGCTCAAGCACTTCGACGCCGTGCTGATGCGCAAGGACCCACCCTTTGACAGCGAGTTTTTCTACTGCACCCACCTGCTGGAGCAGGCGCAGCGTGACGGCGCGAAGGTGTTCAACAAGCCCTCGGCCCTGCGCGAGCACCCCGAGAAGCTGGCCTTGATGGAGTTCGCCGAGTTCGCGCCACCCACCCTGGTGACACGCGCACCCGAGGCCATCCGCGCTTTTCACGAGGAGCACCGGGACATCATCCTCAAGCCGCTGGACGGCATGGGTGGCATGGGCATCTTCCGCGTCGGTGCGGACGGCATGAACCTGGGCTCCATCATCGAGACGCTCAACCAGGGCGGCGCCACCAGCGTGATGGTGCAGCGCTACCTGCCCGAAATCGTGGATGGCGACAAGCGCCTGCTGCTGATCGGCGGGCAGGTCGCGCCCTATGTGCTGGCGCGCATCCCGCAGGGCAAAGAGGTGCGCGGCAACCTGGCCGCCGGTGGCAAGGGCGTGGCACAGCCACTGTCCGCCGAGAACCGCGCCGTGGCCGAGGCCATCGCCCCGGTGCTGGGCGCGCGCGGCCTGCTGCTGGTGGGGCTGGACATGATCGGCAACTGCGTGACCGAGATCAACGTCACCAGCCCGACCTGCTTCCAGGAGATCCACGACCAGACCGGTTTCGATGTGCCGGCGATGTTCGTGGATGCGCTGGAGTCGGCGTTGAAAGTGCCTGCGTGAGCGACGACCAGACACCGGCTGCGCCGCCGCCAGCCCAGCCGAGGAACCCGCTGCACGGCATGACACTGGAGGCGATCCTCACCGCTCTGGTCGACCATTACGGCTGGGACGGGCTGGGCGAGCGCATCCCGGTGCGCTGCTTCAACATCGACCCCAGCGTCACATCGAGCCTGCGCTTTCTGCGCAAGACGCCCTGGGCGCGCGAGAAGGTGGAAGGGCTTTACCTCTACATGCTGCGCGAGCAGCAGCGCCTCAACCGACGGGCTTCCCGTCCACGAACACCCTGAGTTCGCCGGGCGCGAACGGCGTCCAGACCTCGTCACGCGTGAGCGGCTGGGTCACGACCACCGCCACCCGGTCGCCCGGGCCGGCGACCTCGGCAAAGTTCACTGTCCAGTCCTCGTCCATCAGCGTCGCGGTGGTGAACGGGTGTTCCCGCACCAGCCAGTGCAGGTGGGTGCTGCAGTGGGCCCACAGGGCTTCGCCGTTGGACAGCAGGCAGTTGAACGTGCCGAAACGCCGCACCTGCGGGATCAGTTCGCGCAGGGTCAGCGTCAGTTCCTGGATACTGGGCAGGTCGGCGTGCGACTTGGCCAGCTCCTGCATCAGCCAGCAAAAGGCGCGTTCGCTGTCGGTGCTGCCCACGGGGCGGAACTGTGCGTGCAGGTGCGGGTGGTAGTCCTTGAGGTCGCCGTTGTGCGCGAACACCCAGTGCCGGCCCCAGAGCTCGCGCGTGAAAGGGTGGGCATTTTCCAGGCACACGCTGCCCACCGTGGCCTTGCGCACATGGGCGATGACGTTGCGGCTCTTGAGCGGGTAGCCGCGCAGAAAGGCCGCCATCCGGGATTCGGCGGCGCTCTGCCGGTCGACAAACAGGCGCAGGCCCTTGCCTTCAAAGAAAGCCACGCCCCAGCCGTCGGCGTGGTGGTCGGTGGCGCCGCCGCGCTGGCTGAAGCCGCTGAAACTGAAGTTGGCGTCGGTGGGGGTGGCGCAGTTGAGGCCGAGCAGTTGGCACATGGCTGCATTGTCGGGCAGACCTGGCCCTATCAAGCCAGGCGGTGGAGGCGGTCAGGCGCCGGTGGCCGCTCCTGCAGAGGCTTTCAGGCAAGTCGCGCAGAGGCAGGCCTTGCCCGCTGCCTCGGCCGGCAAGCGCGCCAGCAGGTCGGGCGGGAAGGTCGCGGTGATGCACCAGCAGGGTGGCTGCGGCTGGCCGGTGGCGCGTTCGAGCGCCATCGCGCAGCGGTTGTCACCGCCGCACAGCGGACAGCGTTCTGGGTCGGGCGTGGAGCGCGTGGTCGGCATGGAAGGACGGTTTTTGACCAGTGTATCGACCCGGCGCCTGTGATACGGTCACCGGACCGTTTGTCCCTGTGCGCACCGCATGACCCTCCTCCGATCTGTTCTGCTCCTGGCCTGTGCCGTCCTGTTTCCGCTGGCCGCCCTGGCCAACGGCCCCGTGGCCGCCGCACCCCGCTCCGTGCCCGACACCCTGGCGCAGCGGGTGCTGGCCTGCACCCTGTGCCACGGCGCTGAAGGCAAAGCCACAGCCGGGGGCTTCTTCCCGCGCATCGCGGGCAAGCCGGCCGACTACCTCTACCACCAGCTGTTGAACTTTCGCGACGGTCGCCGCAACAACGACGGCATGCGCTACCTGCTCGACCACCTGAGCGACGACTACCTGCGCGCCATCGCGCGCCACTTCGGCTCGCTGGACCTGCCGTACCCGCCGCCCCTGCCGCCGCAGGGGGGTGAGGCCGCGCTGGCGCGGGGCGAGGCGCTGGTGCGTCAGGGTGATCCGGCCCGTGAACTGCCCGCCTGCGCCGCCTGCCACGGTGCCCGCATGACCGGCGTGCTGCCCGCCGTGCCCGGCCTGCTGGGCCTGCCGCGCGACTACCTGATCGGCCAGCTGGGCGCCTGGCAGACCGGTCTGCGCAAAGCCTTCGCACCGGACTGCATGGCCCATGTGGCGCAGCGCCTGTCGCCCACCGACATCGCCGCTGTCGCCAGCTGGCTGGCGGCCCAGCCGCTGCCACCTGATGCGCACCCGGCGCCACCCGCCACCGCGCCGCTGCCCTTGCGCTGCGGGCTCACGCCAACGCCGCCCGGGAGCGCGAAATGAGGGGCCGCGTGGACCGCCGCCCCTGGCGCTGGATCGCCGCTGTCTTCGTCGCTGGCCTGGCCTTGCTGGCGGTCGCCATGGCCCTGGAACTGCGCGCACCTGCCTTGCCCCCGGCCACCGAAGCGCCGTCCAGCGACGCGGCGCTGCTCGCGCGCGGCGCCGATCTCGCCCGGGCCGGCAACTGCATGGCCTGCCACACCGCACGCGGGGGCGCGCCCTACGCGGGTGGCCGCCGCATCGCCACGCCCTTCGGCGACCTTTACGCTGGCAACCTCACGCCCGATCCCGCAACCGGTCTGGGCGCCTGGTCGTTCGACGCCTTCCGCCGCGCGCTGCACGAAGGCCGCTCGCGCGACGGGCATCTGCTGTACCCGGCCTTCCCCTACGCCCACTTCACCCGCCTGAGCGACGACGACGTGGCCGCGCTCTGGGCGCATCTGCGCCTGCTGCCGGCGGTGCATCAGCCCAACACTGCGCATGCGCTGCGCTTCCCATACAACACGCAGGCCGCTTTGGCACTCTGGCGTGTGCTGTTTTTCGAGCCGGGGCGCTTCCAGCCCGACGCCACGCGCAGCGCCGAATGGAACCGTGGGGCCTACCTCGTCAACGGTGTGGCCCACTGCGCGGCCTGCCACGGCACCCGCAACGCCTGGGGGTCCACCACCGACGCTTTCGGCGGTGAACGCCTGCCCGACGGCCGCTGGACCGCCCCGTCGCTGCACGACCCGCGCCAGGCCGGTGTGCAGGATTGGCCGGCGGATCGTGTGCTCGCCCTGCTGAAGAATGGCAGCGTGGAAGGCGCCAGCACGGCCGGCCCGATGGCCGAGGTGGTGTTCCACGGCACGCAATACCTGCCCGAGGCGGACCTGCGCGCGATGGCGGCTTATCTGAAGGCCTTGCCGCAGCGGCCGTCCGAAGCGCCGGCCTTCAAGCCCGCCGATAGCGCCCTGCTCGACGGCGGGGCCAGTCTGTACAAGCAACACTGCGCCGACTGCCACGGTGCCCAGGGCGAAGGCCGCTCGGGCCAATATCCCGCGTTGGCCGGCAACCGCGTGGTCACCATGGACGATCCCACCAACGCGCTGCAGGCCATCATCAGCGGCGGCTTCGCGCCCGCCACCCCGGGCCACCCGCAGCCATACGGCATGCCGCCCTTCCGCACCCTGTTGCAGGACGCCGACATCGCCGCCGTGACCACCTACCTGCGCCAGACCTGGGGCCACCGGGCGAACCCGGTCAATGCGCTGGACGTGCAGCGGGTGCGCTGAGACGCCTCAGTCGCCGAGGCGCTCGAACAGGGTTTCGCCCCAGGCCCAGGGACCGGTGACCGTTAGCGTCACCGTGGTCCAGTCGCCGTCGGTGTGTTGCTGCAGGTCG
>JBJTNV010000103.1:0-31426 GCA_046074205.1 Hydrogenophaga sp. | reverse complement strand
TCGTACTTGCGGCCGACCATGAAGCCGGTGATGTTCTGCAGGAAGACCAGCGGCGTCTTGCGCTGGCAGCACAGTTCGATGAAGTGCGCGCCCTTGAGCGCCGACTCGCTGAACAAAATGCCGTTGTTGGCGATGATGCCGACCGGCATGCCTTCGATGCGCGCGAAGCCGCAGACCAGCGTGGTGCCGAAGCGCGACTTGAACTCGTCGAAATCCGAGCCGTCGACGATGCGGGCGATGATCTCGCGCACGTCAAACGGCTTGCGCGTGTCGGTCGGGATCACGCCGTACAGTTCCTCGGCCGGGTACAGCGGCGCGACCGGGTCGATGGTGGTGATCGGCGGGACCTTGCGGGCATTCAGGTTCTTCACCGCCTGGCGCGCCAGCGCGATGGCGTGCAGGTCGTTTTGTGCCAGGTGGTCGGCCACGCCGCTCAGGCGCGTGTGCACGTCACCGCCGCCGAGGTCTTCGGCGCTCACCACCTCGCCGGTGGCGGCTTTGACCAGCGGCGGGCCACCCAGGAAGATGGTGCCCTGGTTCTTGACGATGATGGTCTCGTCGCTCATGGCCGGCACGTAGGCGCCGCCCGCCGTGCACGAGCCCATGACCACCGCGATCTGCGCGATACCCTGCGCGCTCATGTTGGCCTGGTTGAAGAAGATGCGGCCGAAGTTGTCGCGGTCGGGGAAGACCTCGTCCTGGTTGGGCAAGTTCGCGCCGCCGCTGTCCACCAGGTAGATGCAGGGCAGGCGGTTCTGCTGCGCCACTTCCTGCGCGCGCAGGTGCTTCTTGACCGTGAGCGGGTAGTAGGTGCCGCCCTTCACCGTGGCGTCGTTGCAGACGATCATGCAGTCCACGCCGCTGACGCGGCCAATGCCGGCGATCACACCGGCGCAGGGCGCGCTGTCGCTGCCGTCGCGGTCCGGGTACATGCCCATGGCGGCCAGCGGGCTCAGTTCGAGGAAGGGCGTGCCCGGGTCCAGCAGCATCTGCACGCGGTCGCGCGGCAGCAGCTTGCCGCGCGCGGTGTGCTTGGCGCGGGCGGCCTCGCCACCGCCGAGGGTGGCTTTTTGAATCTGCCCCTTCAGGTCATCCACCACGGCACGCATGGCGGCGGTGTTGGCCTGGAAATCGGCGGAACGGGCGTTGAGTTGGGTCTGCAAAACAGGCATGGGCAGCCTCCGTGGGGTGGTCAGGGCACCGCGAAGCATAGGCACCCGCTACCGCTTCGGGGCGCCATCAAGGTTGCAAATCACGCCAACTTTGGACACACTCCGGCCATGCCTGCCTTGTCCGACAGCCTGCACCGGGAAGCCGCCGTCTCGCCCTTGCTGACGCAGGGCGTGGCCGCCACTCCCATGGCTTATGTTCAAGCCATCGTGCAGGCATTTGCCCGCCGGGGCCGGTCCCCTGCCACAGCCCTGGCATCGGCACAAATCACGCCAGACCTCTTGCGTCAGACCGGCGCCAGGGTGACCGCCGCGCAATTTGAGGCCTTGTCCGCCGCGGCCATGCAGCAACTCGACGACGAAGGCCTGGGCTGGTTCAGCCGACCGCTCCCCTGGGGCAGCTACGGCCTGCTGGCGCGGGCCTCGCTCTCCGCCCCCACGCTGGGGGTCGCGCTCAAGCGCTGGTGCCGCCACCATGGCCTGCTCACGGACGACCTGACCCTGGCCGTGCTGACGCAGGGTGACGGGGCGTGCATCACGCTGACCGAACACCGGCCACCGGGCGGGCCACAGGGCGGCAACGCGCTGCGCGAGTTTTGCCATGTCTCGGTGCTGCGCAATATCCATGGTCTGGCCTGCTGGTTTGTCGATTCGCGCATTCCGCTGCGCGATGCCAGCTTCGGTTTCGCCGCACCGCCACACGCCAGTGCCTACCGCGTGCTCTTCGACGGGCCCACGCACTTCGACGCGGGGCAGACCGCCATCCGCTTCGACGCCCGCTACCTGGACCTGCCGGTGCAACGCGATGAAGCAGCCATGAACCAGATGCTGCAACGCGCCCTGCCCATCCAGGTGCGGCCCTACCGACGCGACCGCCTGCTGGTCCAGCGCGTGCGCCAGCTGCTGCTGACGCGACCGCAGCACACCCGCAACGCCGAAGACCTGGCCGTCCTGCTGCACACCTCGGCGCGCAGCCTGCACCGGCAGCTCCAGCAAGAAGGCGCCACCCTGCAGGCCCTCAAGGATGAGGTGCGGCGCGAACGCGCCATGAACCTGCTGCAGCGCAGCGGCCGGCCGGTCAAGCAGGTGGCCGAAGCGGCCGGGTTCCTCAATGAGAAAAGCTTCATCCGGGCGTTCAAGGCCTGGACCGGCCTGACCCCGGGCGAATGGCGTGCGGCACGGGACGACGCATCCACGCCACCAACGAACGAAACACCTTGATGAAAAACAATAGTTTGCTATCAAAGTAAGTGCAAGGTCAGGCGCACGACCGACAATGCGTCCCGAGGCAGACAAACCCATCACCCGATTCAGAACCCGGGGGTGGGGGCGTCTGCCTTTTTTGTTTTTCCAATGGGACCTCTCATGAACGACCCTGTGACAACCAAGATCCAGAACCACCCCCAATACGCGCAATTGCGCCGCCAGCGCAACCGCTTTGGCTGGCTGCTGACGGCCATCATCCTGTGCGTGTACTACGGGTTCATTGCCCTGATCGCCTTCAACAAGCCCTTTCTCGCCCAGCCGCTGGGCGACGGCGTCACCACGCTGGGCATTCCGCTGGGCATGGGTGTGATCGTCTTCACCGTGCTGCTCACCGGCTTCTATGTGCGCCGGGCCAACCAGCGCTACGACGCCCTGACCCAGTCCATTCTCAAGGACGTACTGCCATGAACAAGCACGCGCTCTCCCTCCTGGTGCTGCTGGGCACCGGCCTGGCCCACGCCGCCGGTGGCGACATGGGCGACGTCGCCAAACAGTCCACCAACTACACCGCCATCACCCTGTTTGCCCTGTTCGTGGCGGGCACGCTCTGGATCACCAAATGGGCCGCCGCCAAGACCCGCTCGGCCGCTGACTTCTACACCGCCGGCGGCGGCATCACCGGCTTCCAGAACGGCCTGGCCATCGCGGGTGACTACATGTCGGCCGCCGCCTTCCTGGGCATCTCGGCCGCCGTCATGGCCAACGGCTACGACGGCCTGATCTATTCCATCGGCTTCCTGGTCGGCTGGCCCGTCATCACCTTCCTGATGGCCGAACGCCTGCGCAACCTGGGCAAATACACCTTTGCCGACGTGGCCGGCTACCGCTTCCAGCAGGCTCCCATCCGTGCCTTCGCGGCCAGCGGCACGCTGGTGGTGGTGGCCTTCTACCTGATCGCCCAGATGGTGGGCGCCGGCCAGCTGATCAAGCTGCTGTTCGGTCTGGAGTACTGGATGGCGGTGGTCATCGTGGGCGCGCTCATGATGGTCTACGTGCTGTTCGGCGGCATGACCGCCACCACCTGGGTGCAGATCATCAAGGCCTGCATGCTGCTCTCGGGTGTGACCTTCATGGCCTTCATGGTGCTGATGCAGTTTGGCTTCAGCCCCGAGGCCCTGTTCGCCAAGGGCGTGGTGGTGAAAACGGCCATTGCCGAGGCCAGCGGCAAGACCCCGGAAGAGGCGGCCAGGGCCGGCCTGTCCATCATGGGCCCCGGCGGCTTCATAAAGGACCCGATCTCGGCCATCTCCTTCGGCATGGCCCTGATGTTCGGCACCGCCGGCCTGCCCCACGTGCTGATGCGCTTCTTCACCGTGCCCGACGCCAAGGAAGCCCGCAAATCGGTGCTGTGGGCCACCACCTGGGTGGGCTATTTCTTCATCCTGATCTTCATCATCGGTTTCGGTGCCATCACCCTGGTGCTGACCAACCCGGAACTGGCTGACACCGCCACCGGCACGATCAAGGGGGGCACCGGCACGGCCAACATGGCCGCCGTGCTGGTGGCCAAGAAGGTGGGCGGCGACGTGTTCTACGGCTTTATCTCCGCTGTGGCCTTCGCCACCATCCTGGCGGTGGTGGCCGGCCTGACGCTCTCGGGCGCCTCGGCCGTCTCGCACGACCTGTACTCCACCGTCATCAAGAAGGGGCAAGCCGACAGCGCGTCCGAACTGCGCGTCTCGCGCATCACCACGCTGGCACTGGGCCTGGTCGCCGTGGTGCTGGGCATCGCCTTCGAGAAGCAGAACATCGCCTTCATGGTGTCGCTGGCCTTTGCCATCGCCGCCTCGGCCAACTTTCCGGTGCTGTTCCTGTCCATCCTCTGGAAGGGCTGCACCACGCGCGGCGCCGTCATCGGCGGCTTCCTGGGCCTGATTTCGTCGGTGACGCTGACCTTCCTCTCGCCCGCCGTGTGGGAAGTGACGCTGGGCCACCCCAAGGGCTCGGCCTGGTTCCAGTACAGCTCGCCCGCACTGTTCTCCATGACCCTGGCCTTCGCGGGCATCTGGCTGTTCTCCCTCCTGGACCGCAGCCCGCAGGCACAGAAGGAGCGCGAAGCCTTCGCGGCCCAGCAGGTGCGTTCGGAAACCGGCTACGGCGCGGCCGCCGCCTCAGCGCACTGACCCGCCCAGCACCGCCGCCAGCTCGTCCATGTGCCGGAAGACCCTCGCCACCGGCAGCCCGTCAAATGCCCGCCCGTGCCCGGCCGGGCAGTAGCCCCACACGGTGGCGCCGGCGGCCAGGCCGGCCTGCACGCCGGTAGCGGTGTCTTCAATGACCAGGCAGCGCGCGGGGGCGATGCCCACATGCGCCGCAGCAGCCAGGTACACGTCGGGCGCGGGCTTGGAGCGCGGCAGGTCGTGGCCGCTGAAGATGCGGTCTTCGAAGTACGGCGACATGCCGGCCATCTGGATCTGCATGACGACCTTGGCCCTGTCGGCACCGGACGCGCAGGCGATGCGGCCGGCGGTGTGGCGGTGGGCGGCGATCACCGCTTCCAGCGCGCCGTCCATGGCCTTGAGTTCGGCGCGCAGGCGCTGGTCGCGCCGGGCGTAGAAGGCGCGCATCCAGTCGTCGGTCAGCGGGCGGCCGGTTTCGGCTTCGATGCGGGCACGTTCGTCGCGCACGGCCTTGCCGATGAAGAGGCGTTCGCACTCGGCCTGGTCCAGTGCCCAGCCAGCCTCGTTGAGCATCTGCCGCAGTACCCCGTTGGTGATGGGCTCGCTGTCCACCAGCACGCCGTCGCAATCGAACAGCACGGCATCGAATCGCACGGTCATTGAAGGTCTCCGTCCACGTACCACCAGCGCCCGCCTTCGCGCACAAAGCGGCTGGTCTCGTGCAGGCGCTGGCCGCGCCCGCCCATCCGCGAACGGGCAACGAACTCGACTTCGGCGTGGTCGGCGTCGATGACGCGGTGGCGCTTGACGTCCAGTCCCAGCCACTTCACACCGGGCTCGAGCGTCAGCTCGGCCGGGCGGGTGCTGGCATGCCAGCTGGCGCTGAGATAGTCCGCCCGTTCCAGGACGAAGGCGCTGTAGCGCGAGCGCATGAGGTGCTCGGCGTCCGGCGCGGGGATGTGATGATCGAGGTAGCGGCCGCAGCAGTCGGCATACGCCAGGGAGCGGCTGCGCGCGCCGCGGCGGCCGCAGGGGCATTCGGTGGTCATGGGACTATCGTAGCGGGCCACACCAGCACCGCGCAGTGGTGCTAGGGTGCGCCCTATCCCAACCGTCACCGAGCCAGGAGCACCATGACCGCCACGACCGACCTGTCCGCCTTCCCGATCACCCGCAAATGGCCCGCCCAGCACCCGGACCGGCTGCAGCTCTACAGCCTGCCCACGCCCAACGGGGTGAAGGTGTCCATCCTGCTGGAGGAATGCGGCCTGCCTTACGAGGTGCACCGCGTGAACTTCGAGACGCAGGACCAGTTCTCGCCCGAGTTCCTGTCGCTGAACCCGAACAACAAGATCCCGGCCATCCTGGATCCGAACGGCCCTGGCGGGCAGCCGCTGGCGTTATGGGAGTCCGGCGCCATCCTGGTCTACCTGGCCGACAAAACCGGCCGATTCCTCCCCACCGACCCTGCACAACGTTACGAAACCCTGCAGTGGCTGATGTTCCAGATGGGCGGCGTCGGTCCGATGTTCGGCCAGGTGGGCTTCTTCACCATCTTCGCGGGCAAGGACTACGAGGACAAACGTCCGCGCGACCGCTATACCGCCGAAGCCCGGCGCCTGCTGGGCGTGCTGAACCAGCGCCTGCAAGGCCGCCAGTGGATCATGGGCGACGACTACACCATCGCTGACATCGCCATCTGGCCCTGGGTGCGCAACCTGGTGGAGAAATACAAGGTGGGCGACCGGGTGGGCTACGCCGAGTTCACCGAGGTGCAACGCGTATTGGCCACCTTCGTCGCCCGCCCCGCCGTGCAAAAAGGCCTGCCCATCCCCGCCGCACCGAACTGAGCAAGCCCAACGCGCGAAGTGCCTTCAGCCCGGGGCCTCCGTGGAACCGGCTCCGCCAGGCCACAGGGTGCGCCCCCTCGCAGCGCCGCAGGCGCGCCACGGAGGGGGACGCCGCGCCAGCGGCGCAGGGGGGTGCCGCCTACTTCCGCCAGAAGTGCGCCGAAAACAGCACCAGGAAAGACAGCAGCTCCAGCCGGCCCAGCAGCATGGCAAAGCTCAGCATGTTCAGCTGCAGGTCGCTGAGCAGGCCGAAGTTGCTGGCCGGGCCCACCATGCCCAGGCCGGGACCGATGTTGTTGACCGTGGCCACCACGGCGCTGAACGCGGAGACCAGGTCCATACCGGTCAGCAACATGAGAAAGGTCAGCCCCATGGTGACCGCGCCGTAAATGAGCATGTAGCCCAGCACGGCGGTCATGACCTGCATCGGCACCACCTGCCCGCCGAGAGTGACCGGGTTGACCACCCGCGGGTGGATGATGCGCACCAGTTCGCGCCGGGCCTGCTTGATCAGCAGGATCATGCGGACCATTTTGATGCCACCGCCGGTGGAGCCGGCACACGAAACGAAGGTGCCCAGAAACATCAGCAACACCGGTGCAAAAACCGGCCATTGCGCATAGTCGGTGGTGGCATAGCCGGTGGTGGTGGCCAGCGAGACCACGTGGAAGGCGCTGACACGCAATGCGTCTTCCAGCTGGGTATACGTGCCATGCACCAGCAGTTGCACCGTCAGCAGCGCAATCGCCACCAGCAGCGCCAGCACGTAGGTGCGGATCTCGCGGTCGTGCGTCAGGGGCCGCAGGTTGCGCGTGCGCAGCACGACAAAGTAGCGCACGAAGCTGATGCCCGAGAGCGCCATGAAGAACGTGGCCACCATTTCCACCCGCAGGGAATCAAAGTGGCCCAGGCTGGCGTCGTGTGAAGAAAAACCGCCCAGGCCCATGGTGGTGCACATGTGCATGAAGGCATCGGCCCAGCCCATGCCGGCCCAGCGGTAGGCCAGCAGGCACAGACCCGAGAACAGGAAGTACACGCCCCACAGGCCGCGTGCGGTCTCGGCGATGCGCGGGGTGAACTTGGTGTCTTTCATCGGACCGGGCGTTTCGGCCTTGTACAGCTGCATGCCCCCCAGACCCAGCATGGGCAGCACCGCCACCACCAGCAGCATGATGCCCAGCCCGCCGATGAGCTGCAGGAAACAGCGCCAGACGTTGACCGACACCGGCAACGTGTCCAGGCCCGAGAGCGCCGTGGCGCCCGTCGCGGTGAGCGCACTCATGGACTCGAAATAGGCCTGGCTCCAGCTGATGCCGGGCACGGTGAACATCAACGGCACAGCCGAATAGGCGGGCAGCAACAACCAGACCATGTTCACCAGCAGGAAGCCGTCCCTGGCCTGCAGCTCCCGGCGGTGGCGACGGGTGAGCGCCCCAGTCAGCAGTCCGCTGAGTGCGGCCAGGGCGAACGCGCCCGACCAGACATAACGGTACTGCTCGTGGTCTTCGCTCCAGGCCCAGGCCAGGGGCACCAGAAAGGCGAAAGCGAACGCGATGAGCACGCGAGAAAAGACGTTGAGCGCCGGCAACACGGTGTTCATGGGCTCAGCCGAAGAATGTGGCGCTGACCTGGAACAGCTTTTCGACGTCGCGCACGGAACGCTTGTTCGGAATGAAAATGATGACGTGGTCGTCGGTCTCGATCACGGTGTCGTGGTGGGGCATGAGCACTTCGGAGTGTTTGCCGTCACCGCGCACGATGGCCCCCACGCGTGCGCCCTTGGGCAGCGGGATTTCCTCGATTTTGCGGCCCACCAGACGGGACGTTTTCGCATCGCCACGCGCCACGCCTTCGAGTACCTCTGCCGCGCCGCGGCGCAGGCTGTGCACCGCCGCCACGTCACCGCGTCGCAGGTGGGCCAGCAACTCGCCAATGACCGTCTGCGACGGCGAGATGGCGATGTCGATGGTGCTGCCCTGCATCATGTCGGCGTAGGCGCGGCGGTTGATGAGCGCCAGCACCCGGTTGGCACCGAGCCGCTTGGCCAGCATGGCCGACATGATGTTGTCCTCGTCGTCGCTGGTCAGCGCGAGAAACATGTCCATGTCGCCGACATTTTCTTCCTGCAGCAGGTCCTCGTCGGCCGCATCGCCCTGCAAGATCAGCATGCTTGAGGGTAGCTGGCTGGCCAGGTATTCGCAGCGCCTGGGGTCGCTTTCGATGAGCTTGACATCGCACTGGCCGACCAGACTGCGGGCCAGACGCAGGCCCACCTTGCCGCCGCCGGCGATCATCACCCGCTGCACCGGCTTGTCCATGTTGTGGATCGCCGCCAGCACCAGGCGGATCTTGCGCACATCGGCGAGCACGAAGACCTCGTCGCCGGGCAGGATGCGGGTCTGGGGCGTGGCCTCCATCTCGGTGTCGAGCCGGTAGAGCGCCACGATGCGCATCTCCACATGCGGGAAGCGGTCGCGCAGTTCCCCGATGGTATGGCCCACCACCGCGCCACCGGCCGCAGCGCGCACCACGATCAGGCCGGCGCGTTTTTGCGAAAACTCCACCACCTGCAAGGCTTCGGGGTAACTGATGAGCTGGTGCACATAACGGGTGACCGACGCTTCCGGGCAGATCACGTTGTCCACCGCGAAGCCGCTCTTGCCCAGCAGCTCGTCACCGTCGACAAACTCGGGCGAGCGCAAGCGGGCGATGGTGGTGGGTACGTTGAACAGGTCGTGCGCCACCTTGCACACCACCAGGTTGGACTCGTCGGCCGCCGCACAGGCAATCACCATGTCGGCGTCCCGGGCGCCGGCCTCGGCCAGCACGGAGGGCTGGATGCCATTGCCCACCACACCGCGAAGATCCAGTTTTTCTTCCAGCAAGCGCAGCTTCGCAGGGTCGGAATCGATGACGGTGATGTCGTTCTGCTCCGAGACCAGGCTCTCGGCCACACTTTCGCCCACCCGGCCGGCGCCCAAAATGATGATCTTCATCCGGATATCGTACCCCCCGCGCCGCCTTCGGCGTCACCCCCCAGGGGGCGATGCGAGTGGCCCGGCGAAGCCGGTTCCACCGCATCCTGGAAGGGGACACTTCGCACCGGAAAGCAGGTTGTCGGAGCGCGTGTCCCAGACCAGTGGCCCCGTGGAACGGGCTGGGCCCGGCCACAGGGGCCGTCCCCCGATCAGCAAGGGGGAAGCCGCATCAGCGGCGCAACGGGTCAAAGCCCTCGTGCAATGATGATCTTTTGCACGTCGCTCGTGCCTTCGTAGATCTGGCAGACGCGCACGTCGCGCCAGATGCGCTCAACCGGGAAGTCGTTGACGTAGCCGTAGCCGCCCAGGGTCTGGATGGCCGCCGAGCAGACCTGTTCTGCGGTCTCGCTGGCAAACAGCTTGGCCATCGCGGCTTCCTTCAGGCAGGGCCGGCCCGCGTCGCGCAGGGCGGCGGCGTGCCAGATCAGCTGACGTGCGGCTTCGAGCTTCGTGGCGCACTCGGCCAGGCGGAAGCCCACGGCCTGGTGGTTGACGATGGACGTGCCGAAGCTCTGGCGGTCCTTGGCGTAGGCGATCGCCACATCGAGCGCGCTGCGCGCCATGCCCACGCTCTGGGCGGCGATGCCGATGCGCCCGCCTTCGAGCGCTGAGAGCGCGATCTTGTAGCCCTCACCTTCCTGACCGATCCGGTTCGCGGCCGGGATGCGGCAGTTGTCGAAGTTGATCTGCGCCGTGTCGCTGCTGTGCTGGCCGACCTTGTCTTCCAGCCGCGCGACCTGCCAGCCCGGGTTGTCGGTGGGCACGATGAAGGCGCTCATGCCCTTCTTGCCGGCGCCCTTGTCGGTCACGGCAATCACCACCGCGGCCTGGCCGTTCTTGCCGGAAGTGATGAACTGCTTGACGCCGTTGATGACGTACTCGTCGCCCTCGCGCACGGCCGTGGTCCGCATGCCCGACGCATCGGAGCCCACGTGCGGCTCGGTCAGGCAGAAGGCGCCCAGGATGTCGCCACGCGCCGCCGGCACCAGCCACTGCTGCTGCTGCGCCGGCGTGCCGTACATCATGAGAATGGCGTTGTAGGGGCAGTTGGTCCCGCTGATGGCGGTGCTGGTGCCGCCGTCACCGGCCGCGATCTCTTCCAGCACCAGGGCCAGCGTCAGGTAGTCCAGCCCCGCGCCGCCCAGCTCCTCGGGCACGCAGATACCGTAGGCGCCCAGCTCGGCCAGGCCCCGGTGCACGTCCTTCGGGAAGTGGTGATCCTTGTCCCACCGCGCGGCGTTCGGCCACAGTTGCTCCTGCGCAAAGGCGCGCACGGCGTCGCGGATCATTTCCTGGTCTTGGGTCAACAGCATCGTCAGCCCCTCACAGCAGCTCGATGGCCATGGCGGTGGCTTCGCCACCGCCAATGCACAACGTCGCCACACCCTTGTGGCCGCCGCGCGCCTGCAGCGCGTGCAGCAACGTGACCAGAATGCGTGCACCCGACGCGCCAATCGGGTGACCCAGCGCACAGGCGCCGCCGTTGACGTTGACCTTTTCGTGCGGGATGGACAGCTCGGTCATCAGCGCCATGGGGACCACGGCGAAAGCCTCGTTGATTTCCCACAGGTCCACGTCGCCCACGCCCCAGCCGGTCTTGGCCAGCAGCTTCTGCGTCGCGCCCACCGGCGCGGTGGCGAACCAGTTGGGTTCCTGCGCGTGGGTGGCGTGGGCCACGATGCGCGCCAGCGGCTTGAGCCCCTGGGCCTGGGCGGTGGACTGGCGCATCAGCACCAGCGCGGCGGCGCCGTCGTTGATCGACGAAGACGAGGCGGCGGTGATGGTGCCGTCCTTCTTGAACGCGGGCTTGAGCGAGGTGACCTTGTCGAGCTTGACTTTGCCCGGACCTTCGTCCACCGACACCACTCGCTCGCCACTGCGGTCCTTGACCGTCACGGGCGCGATCTCCTTCGCGAAGGCGCCGCTCTCGGTAGCCGCTTTAGCGCGCGTGACCGAGGCGATGGCGAACGCGTCCTGCTGTTCGCGCGTGAAGCCGTACTTGGCGGCGCAGTCTTCACCGAAGGTGCCCATGCTGCGGCCGGGTTCGTAGGCGTCTTCCAGACCGTCGAGCATCATGTGATCAAAGATGCGATCGTGGCCCATGCGGTAGCCGCTGCGGCCCTTGAGCATCAGGTAGGGTGCATTGGTCATGCTCTCCATGCCGCCCGAGACCATCACGGTCGCGCTGCCGGCCAGCAGCATGTCGTGCGCCAGCATGGTGGCCTTCATGCCCGAGCCGCACATCTTGGACATCGTGACCGCGCCGGCCGACAGCGGCAGCCCGCCCTTGAGCGCGGCCTGGCGCGCGGGCGCCTGGCCCTGGCCAGCCATCAGGCAGTTGCCGAACAGCACTTCATCGACCAGATCGGCCTTGACGCCGGCGCGCTCGACCGCCGCCCGGATGGCCACGCCGCCCAGGTCGTGGGCGGACAGGCTGGCGAAGTCGCTCTGGAACGAACCCATGGGTGTGCGGGCGGCGCCGACGATGACAACGGGATCGGTGGTGTGGCTCATGGTGAAGTCTCCGGTTTCAGATGAAGGGAAAAGGATTCAAGCGCCGGGCCGTCCCAAGCTTGAATCGCGCCCTTGGGGGGCAGCGACCCGTGAAACGGCGGGGCGTGGGGGTCATTTCAGTCGAGAAGCGCTTTGTGCGCCGGCGCGCGAAAGCGCCGGGCACGTTCGTAGGGGAAAACGTCGAACACATGGCCAGCGGCGATGCGCTCCTGGTGCGCCTGCCAGAAGGTGGGGGCCAGCAGGTTGGCGTGGTGTTGCATGAAGCCCTCGCGTACCAGCGGGTTGCCCAGCAGAAAGGGGTCGAAGGTTTCGGGGCACACGTCGTGCGGGCCGACCGGGTAGCAGACTTCTGAAGGTCGCGCGCGCAAAGCTGAACAGCATCAGCAGGTCGTCCTCACCGAACAGCGCGGCGCCGATCACCAGGCGGACGTTTTCGTTGTGCAGGATGGGCAGCGCCTTGGGCTCGTCGATCTCGACGTACTCGGTGGACACTGCGGGCCGCACGCAGATGAAGTCGTTCTGGAAGCAGGCGTGCTGGCGGATCTTGGTGGTGACCGAGTTGAAGAAGGTCTCGGCCAGCGCCTGCTGGTGGTGGTTCACCAGCAGGCCGTAGAACTCGATGCGCTCGCGCTGGGGGCGCTGCTGGGCGGCCCAGTCTCGGGACTCGAAGCTGTGCCTGGCGCGGGCGGACTCGGCACGGAACAAGCGGTAGTGGCGGTTGAACCCGTCCGTCATCGCTGTCGCGATGTCGTAGGCCACGGTCGATTCCAGCCGCTGGGGGAACATGGCCTTGGGTGACACTCAGGTCAGACTCTGGCGCGGATAGCGCTTGAGTGCGTTGCGGAAGACCGGCATGACCTCTTCGCGCTCGCTCACGCTCACGCCCAGGTCCTTGACCAGCCCGTCCTTGAGCCCGTAGCACCAGCCGTGCACCGACACCTTCTGACCACGCGCCCAGGCGTCCTGCAGCACGTTGGTCAGCGCGACATTGCCCACCTGCTCGATCACGTTCATCTCGCACAGCACGTCTTCCTGCACCGCCACGGGCAGGTGGTCCAGGCGCTTGCGGTGGCGCATCTTCACGTCATGCACGTGGCGCAGCCAGTTGTCGGCAAGGCCCACGCGCGCACCCCGCAGCGTGGCCAGCACACCGCCGCAGCCGTAGTGGCCCACTACCAGGATGTGTTCGACCTTGAGGTACTCCACTGCGAACTGGATGACGGACAGGGCATTCAGGTCCGAATGCACCACCACGTTGGCGATGTTGCGGTGGACAAAAACCTCACCCGGTTCAAGGCCGGTGATCTGGTTGGCTGGCACGCGGCTGTCGGAACAGCCGATCCACAAGTACTTGGGGTTCTGCTGGTGGGCGAGCTGGCTGAAGTAGCCGGGCCGGTCGCGCTCGATCTGCGCGGCCCATTGCCGGTTGTTGTCGATCAGGGTCTGGATGGAGGTACTCATGCGGCGATGTTACCTAGGCGACCCGCGCAGCGGTGGAGCGTTGGGGGGCACCGTTTCGCCGCCGGGTCGCCCCAAGGCGAAACGCTCCCCTCGGGGGGCAGCGACCCGCGCAGCGGTGGAGCGTGGGGGGCACATTCACATGGTTTCGGCGAACAGCTCGCGGCCGATCAGCATGCGGCGGATCTCGCTCGTGCCGGCACCGATCTCGTAGAGCTTGGCGTCGCGCCAGAGGCGTCCCAGCGGGTACTCGTTGATGTAGCCATTGCCTCCGTAAATCTGCACGCCCTCGCCCGCCATCCAGGTCGCCTTTTCGGCGGTCCACAGGATGACCGAGGCGCAGTCCTTGCGCACCTGGCGCACGTGCTCGGTACCCAGCATGTCCAGGTTCTTGGCCACGGTGTAGGCGAAGCTGCGCGCGGCCTGCAGCACGGTGTACATGTCGGCGACCTTGCCCTGGATGAGCTGGAACTCGCCGATGCTCTGGCCGAACTGCTTGCGGTCGTGGATGTAGGGGATCACGTTGTCCATGACCGACTGCATGATGCCCAGCGGACCGCCCGTGAGCACGGCGCGCTCGTAGTCCAGTCCCGACATCAGCACCTTGGCGCCCATGTTCAGGCCGCCCAGGATGTTCTCGGCCGGCACCTCGACGTTCTGGAACACCAGCTCGCCGGTGTGGCTGCCGCGCATGCCCAGTTTGTCGAGCTTCTGCGCGATGGAGAACCCGGGCATGCCCTTCTCGATCAGGAAGGCGGTGACGCCGCGCGCCCCCATCTCGGGCTCGGTCTTGGCGTAGACCACCAGGGTGTCGGCGTCGGGGCCGTTGGTGATCCACATCTTGCTGCCGTTGAGCAGGTAGTAGCCGCCCTTGTCCTCGGCCTTGAGCTTCATGCTGATGACGTCGGAGCCCGCACCCGGCTCGCTCATGGCCAGCGCGCCCACGTGCTCGCCGCTGATCAGCTTGGGCAGGTATTTCGCCTTCTGCGCTTCGCTGCCGTTGCGGTTGATCTGGTTCACGCACAGGTTGCTGTGCGCGCCGTAGGACAGGCCAACGGAGGCGCTGGCGCGGCTGATTTCTTCCATGGCCACCATGTGCGCCAGGTAGCCCATGTTGGCGCCGCCGTACTGCTCGGGCACGGTGATGCCCAGCACGCCCAGATCGCCCATCTTGCGCCAGCAGTCCATCGGGAACTGGTCGCTGCGGTCGATCTCGGCGGCGCGCGGGGCGATCTCGGCCTGTGCGAAGTCGCGCACTGCGTCGCGCAGCGCGTCGATGTCTTCACCGAGCTGGAAGTTGAGGCCGGGCAGGTTGGTCATGGGGAATCTCCGTTGTGTGAGGGGTGTTCAGTAGGTCTTGGGCACAGGCACCAGGGTCTGCTGCATCACGGCGCAGTCCGAGCGTTTGCCGTCGGCTGCCACGTGCACCACCTCGGCGGTGGTCACGATGATGCGTTTGCCGCCACGCACCACGCGGCCGGTGGCCTGCAGCTCGCCGCCCTGGAAGGCCGCGAGGAAATTGATCTTGTATTCGACCGTGGTGACTTCCATGCCCTCGGGCGCCACCGTCAGGGCCGCGTAACCACCGGCAATGTCAGCCAGCGCACCCATGGCACCACCATGAAAACCACCCTGCTGCTGCGTCACGCGCTCGGAATACGGCAGGGCCAGCGTCACGGTACCCGGCGCCACGGCCAGCAGCCTCACGCCCAGCGGCTGCATCATGCCCTGCCGGTCCAGGCTCGCCTGCACGCGCCGGGACAAGGCGTCGGCTTGATGGTCAGACTGGGGTGCGGGATGGTTCATGCTGTCGAATTGACGTTTACGTAAACGTCAATTATGGCCGACCTCGCGCGGGCGCTGCAAGTGCGGGTCTACCCGGAACGCCACCCGGGGCCGCTGCGACCTGGGGCACGCTCAGCCCTTGGCAGCTTTTTCCACCCGGGCCAGCAGAGCCCTGGCTTCCTTTTCGTGCACCTTGACTTCGTCAAGGTTGGCCATGAGGTCGGCATGCTGCTCTTCCAGCTGCCGTTTGTGCTCGGCCAGCACTGCCAGGAACTTGCGCAGCTGCGGACCCGTGTCACGCGGGCTGTCGTACATGTCGATGATGTCCTTGGCCTCGGTCAGCGACAGTCCCAGCCGCTTGGCACGCAGTGTGAGCTTGAGTCGGGTACGGTCGCGTGCGCTGTACACCCGGTTGCGGCCGCCCGGCCCTTCGCGCTGTGGCTGCAGCAGCCCCATGTCTTCGTAGAAGCGGATGGCGCGGGTCGTCAGGTCGAACTCACGCGCGAGGTCGCTGATGGTGTAGGTCGTTTGGATCGCCATGGGTGAAAGCTTGTCGGCTGGCGGACAGCAGGGGCGGGACTCGCTCCCTAGAATGCACTTCAGCTTGACGTTTACGTCAACGTCAGTTTAACGGAAGGTCCTCATGAACACGCCGACCCGCGACCAGCTCGAAGCCCGCCTGCAGTACCCGCTGGGCGATGTTCTGCCCGAACCCGGCCGGGCACTGGCGGTGGCGCCGGGCGTGAAGTGGGTCCGCATGGGTCTGCCCTTCGCACTGGACCACATCAACCTCTGGTTGTTGCGCGACACGCTGGACGGCCGGGAAGGCTGGTCCGTGGTCGACACCTGCGTCAGCCGCGAAGAGGCCAAGGCCCAGTGGGAACAGGTGTTTGCACACGAACTCGACGGCCTGCCCGTGCTGCGCGTGATCGTGACCCACATGCACCCGGACCACATCGGACTGGCGCAGTGGCTGTGCGAGCGGTGGAGTGGCGACCCCGGCGCCGAGCCGCCTCAAGCCGGGGTCAGCCCCCAGACCCGGCAGGACCCGGGTCCCTCCCCAGTTCTGGGGCAGCGACCCGCACAGCGGCGGAGCGTGGGGGCCTGCCATTTATGGGTCAGTGCGACCGACTACAACATGGCGCGCATCGGCTCGCAGAGCACCACCGGCTTCGGTGGCGCATCTGCCGCCCGCTTCTTCCGTGCGCACGGCCTCACCGACCCCGACAGCCTGGACAAGATCCGCGACCGCGCCAGCTACTACCCCAGCCTGGTGCCCGGCGTGCCGGCACAGTTCCACCGCCTGCTCGACGGACAAGCCGTCACCATCGGCGGGCGCCAATGGCGCTGCATCGCCGGCTACGGCCACGCGCCGGAACACATCGCCCTGTTCTGCGGAGAACTGCGGGTGCTCATCAGCGGCGACATGGTGCTGCCGCGCATCAGCACCAACGTCAGCGTGTACGACGTGGAGCCCGAGAGCGATCCGCTGGCGCTGTTTCTGGATTCGCTGCAGCGCTACCGTCCGCTGCCGGCGGACACGCTGGTCCTGCCGTCGCACGGCAAACCCTTCACCGGCCTGAACGAGCGCATTGACCAGCTCGAAGCCCACCACGCCGAGCGACTGGCCGAGTTGCTGAGCGCCTGCCGCAAACGGCCGAGCAGCGCCTGGGACATCATCCCCGTGCTGTTTCCGCGCGCGCTGGACCTGCACCAGATCACCTTCGCCATGGGCGAAGCAGTGGCGCATCTGAACCGGCTGTGGCTGGCCGGCGCGCTCCACCGTGAGCGTGACGCCAACGACGTCTGGCGCTTCAGTCCCCGCTGAGCAATGTTTCGCCGCCGGGCCGCCCCAAGGCGAAACGCTCCCCCTCGGGGGGCAGCGACCCGCGCAGCGGTGGAGCGTGGGGGTCACTCCCCCAGGGGAACCGCCGCCCGCCTGAGCGCCCGCCGGCGCTGCGCGTGGTCGGGCATGACGCTGGCCACCACGTCCCAGAACTGCGGGCTGTGGTCCATGTGGCGCAGGTGGCTGAGCTCGTGCACGACCACGTAGTCGATCATGTCAATGGAGAGGTGTATCAGTCGCCAGTTCAGTCGGATGGTGCCGCTGGTACTGGCACTGCCCCAGCGCGTACCGGCGCTCGACAGGCGCAGCGTCTGGTAGGTCACGCCCAGCGCTGGCGCGAAGTGCGCGAGCCGCTGCGCAAACAGGATCTTGGCCTGACGCATCAGCCAGGCATGCGCAGCGTCGCGCACCTGCTGTGTGGTCGCGTGCCGCGAGAGCCCCAGGTGCAAAGTGGGCAGGCCATCGCCCGCGGCAGGCTCCAGCCGCTGCCCCTGCGTCTGGGTCGGATCCAGCAACAGACGCGTGCGCTGGCCCAGGTAATCGAAGGTGCAACCATCGGCCCATTCGGTACGGGCCCGCTGCAGTTCACCGGCCCGCTCGCGTGAGGCTCGCAGCCTGTTCAGCACCCAGTCCGACTTCTGGAGAATGAAGGCCTCGACCTCGACCACCGGCGTCCAGCGAGGGGCGCTGACGCTCAAGCCCTCGGGGCGCACCGTCAGGCCGATGGTGCGCCGCTGGCCACGCTTGAATTCATAAGCCACTTCGCAAGCGCCCAGGCGCAGCAGGCGGTTGGCACGGGGATGGTGCCAGGTGCCCGGCAGGAAGACCGCCGCCAGCGGTTCGGCCGGCGCATCCGGCGGCGGGGGGGTCGCAACGGGAGGGTGAAGGGGATCCGGTCCCGCAAACAGATCCAGCGCCAGCTGGACAAAGCGCTGCATCGGGCGCTCAGGCCTGGTCGGCGTCGGCGGGATACGCCTCGGGGTCCAGGCGCCGCATTTCGGCCTCGATCCAGGTCTCCACTTCCCGCATCAGCTCTTCGGGCTCTCGGCCGACGCTGGGGATGGGCTTGCCGATCGAAAACGTCACCGTCCCGGGGGTTTTGATCAGCGCCTTGCGCGGCCAGCACTGCGCAGAGTTGACAGCGACCGGAATCACCGGTGCACCGGTGGCCACGGCCAGCCGGGTGCCCCCGGTCTTGTACTGGCCTTTCTGGCCCCGCTCGATGCGGGTGCCTTCAGGGAACATGATCACCCAGGTCCCCTGCGAGAGCAGGCGCTGGCCCTGCTCGACCACTTTGTTGAACGCAGCCGCCCGCTTGCTGCGATCGATGTGGATCATGTCCAGCCGGCTCATGGCCCAGCCGAAGAAGGGCACATACAGCAGCTCCTTCTTGAACACGTAGGCCAGCGGGTGCGGCATCAGCGCGGGCATGCTGAACGTCTCCCAGGTGGACTGGTGCTTGACCAGCAACACCGCTGGTGCAGTGCTGCCCACTGGCAGGTGCTCGAAGCCAATGACCTGGTTGCGGATGCCCAGGATGACACGCCCACCCCAGACCGCCAGGCGAAGCCAGCCGGCGCACAACCAGTACGTCTGCGTGCTGCTCATGAAGGGCGCTGTGACCAGCACCGCCAGGGCCCAGGGAATGACCGTGACGGCCATGAACAGCAGGTGCAGGACGGAGCGGATCAGGTTCATGGCAGAAAAAAGAAAAACATCAGCGCCCCTTCAGGGTGCAGGGAACGAACGGACAGGCGGCGCAGGTACAGGGGCATCCTGCGTCAGCAGCCAGTCGGCAAACGCGGCGAGATCGTCGTGCACCCTCACGCCCGTGGGCAAACCGGCCAGCACGGCCCGGCCCTGGTCCCGCAGGTGTTCCGACTGCCCGGTCAACAGCAGATGGGTCGGACATCCGGCGGCTGCAGCCGCGCGCACATGGCGTACCGCGTTGCCTGCGGCAGGGACGCTGGCCAGGTCCAGACCGAAGCGTTCACCGATCTGTTCGAACAAACCCGGAGCGGGTTTGCGGCAGCGGCAGGCGTCTTCGGGCGCATGAGGACAGAAAAAAATCGCTTCCACGCGTGCACCGACCGCCGCGAGCTGGCGGTGCATCTTGACATGGATGGCATTGAGCGCGGCCATGTCAAAGGTGCCGCGCCCCAGACCGCTCTGATTGGTGGCCAGCACCACCCGCCAGCCCCCCTGGTTGAGCCGGGCCACCGCCTCCAGCGCACCGGGGATGGCCTCCCACTCGTCGGGAGAAGCCACGTAATCGGCGCGGCTGCGATTGAGCGTACCGTCGCGATCGAGGATGAGCAGTTTCATGCGGTGCTCCTTCGGGCTGCCGGGACGGGCTGGGCGCCGGGCCTCTATGCCGCAAGGCGCGAGAGGTCGGCCACGCGGTTCATGGCTTCATGCAGCGACTTCAGCAGTCCCAGGCGGTTGGCCTTGAGCACCGGATCGTCGGCATTGACCATCACGCCGTCGAAGAAGGCGTCCACCGGCGTGCGCAGCGCGGCCAGCGTCATCAGCGAGGCGGTGTAGTCACCGTTGGCGAACTCGGCATCGGCCGCCGGCACCGTTTTCTGCATCGCAGCGAACAGGTCTTTTTCTGCGGCCTCGACCAGGCGTGAAACCTGAACCGGGGCACCTTCACCTTCGGACTTTTTCAGAATGTTGCCGATGCGCTTGTTGGCGGCGGCCAGCGCAGCGGCCGCCGGCAGCGCGGCGAACGCACGCACGGCCTGCAGGCGCTGGGCGACGTCGGCCAGCCGCTGCGGGCGCAGGGCCAGCACGGCGTCCACTTCCTGGGCACTGGCGCCCTGCTCGCGCAGGCTGCCGGCGAGGCGGTCGTAGATGAAGTCCGCCAGGGCGGGGGTGGCGTCACTGATCTTGTCGCCAAAGGCTGGCACCGCCGCCAACAGCAGCGCATCCAGTTCCAGCGCCAGCGCCTTGTCCACCAGCATGCGGATCACCCCGAGCGCGTGACGGCGCAGTGCGAACGGATCCTTGTCGCCCGTCGGCAGGTTGCCAATGCCGAACATGCCGACCAGGGTTTCCAGCTTGTCGGCCAGCGCCACCACCACGCCTGTCTGCGTACGCGGCAGCTCGTCGCCGGCGAAACGCGGTTTGTAGTGGTCTTCAATGGCGAAGGCGATGTCTTCGGACAGGCCGTCGTGGCGCGCGTAGTAGCCGCCCATGATGCCCTGCAGCTCGGGGAACTCGCCCACCATGTCGGTCAGCAGGTCGGTCTTGGCCAGACGTGCGGCCGTGTCGGCGCTCCGCGCCAGCACGTCACCGCCCAGCTGCTGGCCGATGGCACGAGCGATGGCGCGCACACGCTCGACCCGCTCGCCCTGCGTGCCCAGCTTGTTGTGATAAACGACTTTGTCGAGGCCTTCGACGCGGCTCTCCAGCGTTTTCTTGCGGTCCTGGTTGAAGAAGAACTGGGCGTCGGCCAGGCGCGGACGCACCACGCGCTCGTTACCGCCGATCACCGCGCCCGGGTCATCAGGGCTGATGTTGCTGACCACCAGGAAGCGGTTCGTCAGCTTGCCCTGCGTATCCAGCAGCGGGAAGTATTTCTGGTTGGCCTTCATCGTGAGGATCAGGCATTCCTGCGGCACCTCCAGGAACTGCTCTTCAAACCCGCAGGTCAGTACATTGGGCCGCTCGACGAGCGCGGTCACCTCGTCCAGCAGCGCCTCGTCCATCAGCACCTCGTAGCCGGGGCCGAGTCGTTCGGCAGCCTGGGCCAGCTGCTGCACGATGGCAAAGCGCCGGTCATTGAAGCTGGCGATCACCGCGCCGTCGCGCAGGAGCGCACGGGCGTAGGTGTCTGCATCGGACAGCTCGACCGGGTCGACAGCGGCTTCGAAGCGGTGACCGTGCGTGACCCTGCCCGCCTTCAGGCCCAGCGCCCTGACCGGCACCACATCGGCACCGTGCAAGGCGACCAGGCCATGCGCCGGGCGCACGAAGTTCACGCTGGTCCAGCCCGGCAGCTCGCAATCGGTTTCAAGCTGGTAGCTCATGACCTTGGGAATCGGCAGCCTGGCAATGGCTTCGTCCAGTGCCTTCTGCAGGCCGGCGGCCAGCTCGACGCCTGGCTGCACGCTGTCGAAGAACAGGGCTTCGGCCTTGCCGTCCATGGCCCGCTGGAGGCCGGCCACGGCCGAGGCGTCGGCGCCCAGACCGGCCAGGCGCTTGAGCAGCGCGGGCGTGGGCGCACCGGTGGCGTCGAGGCCGACGCTGACGGGCATGAGCTTTTGCGACACGGCCTTGTCGGTCGCCTTGACGGCCACAGCCGTCACGTGCGCGGCCAGGCGGCGCGGCGAGGCAAACGCCGTCACCGCCGCATCGGCGGCGGCCAGGCCCTGTGCCTTGAGCTGTTCGGCCAGCACGCCGGCAAAAGCATCACCCAGTTTCTTGAGCGCCTTGGGCGGCAACTCTTCCACAAACAGTTCGACGAGGAGGTTCTTCGTTGTCATTCTGCTTCTCCCGGTCTCAGGCGACTTTTTTCTCGATCTGCGCCACCCACTCGCGCGGGGCCATGGGGAAGCCCAGTCGCTCACGACTTTCGTAGTAGCTCTGCGCCACGCTGCGCGCGAGATTGCGAATGCGGCCGATGTAGGCAGCGCGTTCGGTCACGCTGATGGCACCGCGCGCGTCCAGCAGGTTGAAGCTGTGCGCGCACTTGAGGACTTGTTCATACGCCGGCAGCGCCAGCTGTTGCTCCATCAGGTACTTGGCCTGCTTTTCGTGTGCGCCGAAAGCGGCGAACAGGAACTCGGCGTCCGAGTGCTCGAAGTTGTAGGTGCTCTGTTCGACCTCGTTCTGGTGATAAACATCCCCGTACTTGAGCGTGTCGGTCCACTGGAGGTTGTAGACGTTGTCCACGCCCTGCAGGTACATGGCCAGACGCTCCAGGCCGTAGGTGATCTCGCCGGTGGCGGGTTTGCAGTCGATGCCGCCGACCTGCTGGAAGTAGGTGAACTGCGTCACCTCCATGCCGTTGAGCCAGACCTCCCAGCCCAGGCCCCAGGCGCCCAGCGTGGGGTTCTCCCAGTCGTCTTCCACGAAGCGGATATCGTTCTTCTTCAGGTCGAAGCCGAGGGCTTCGAGCGAGCCCAGGTACAGCTCCAGGATGTTGGCCGGCGCGGGCTTGAGCACCACCTGGTACTGGTAGTAGTGCTGCAGGCGGTTCGGGTTCTCGCCGTAGCGGCCATCCTTGGGTCGGCGGCTGGGCTGCACGTAGGCGGCCTTCCAGGGCTCGGGGCAGATGGCGCGCAGGAAGGTGGCGGTGTGACTGGTGCCGGCCCACACCTCCATGTCGTAGGGCTGGAGCAGGGCACAGCCCTGCTGGTCCCAGTAGGACTGCAGGGTCAGGATGATTTGCTGGAAGGTCAACATGCGGTGCGGCCCGCGCACAGGGCGGGCCCCGGAGGGTCTGGATCGGGGGGGCACAACGGGCCCGGGCGGGCGCGCTGCGAAACCGGGGATTTTACGGGCGCCGCCCTGCCCCGGGGGCCTGCCCCCCTCAGTGTCGATGGGCCCTGATCGCGTACCGACGCCGGCCGGCGATGACGGCCACCACCGCCAGGCACAGGGCCCACAGGGGCCACAGCCCCCAGCGCCCGACCCAGCGGGCATAAGGGGTCAGGCCTTCCCGCCCTTGCACCTGCACCACCAGCCGGTCCCGCGTCAGGCGCGGCAGCTGGTGGGTGACCACGCCCCGGTGGTCGATGGCAACGGTCGCCCCGGTGTTGGTGGCGCGCAGCATGGGCCGCCCCAGCTCCAGCGCCCGCAGGCGCGCAATCTGCAGGTGCTGATCGATGGCCACGGTGTCGCCAAACCAGGCGATGTTGCTCAGATTGACCAGCACGGTAGGCGCCCGCACGGGATCGCGGAAGGCGGCCGCCAGTTCCTCGCCAAACAGGTCTTCGTAACAGATGTTGGTGGCCAGTCGCTGGCCGGCCCATGTCCAGACGGGCTGCGGCAGCGCACCGCGGTTGAAGTCGCCCAGCGGGATATGCATCAGGTTGGTGAACCAGCGGAAAAACGGCGGAATGAATTCGCCAAAGGGCACGAGGTGGTGTTTGTCGTAACGGTAGAAATCAGCCTCGGTCAGTGCCGGGTACCCGCGCGCCTGCAGCGCCTGCAGGGCATGGGAGGCCGCCTCGGGCGCCATGCCCCAGGCCGAATTGGTGTACCCGGTCTGCGGGTCGCCCATTGGGAGGCCGAGCAACGCGGCCACTGGCGCCGCCCGACCGGACTGCGCCAGCCCACTCAGCAGCGAGTACCAGCGGTCGGTCCCGATCTGCTGGGGCAACAGGGGCAAGGCGGTCTCAGGTGCGACCACCAGCTGCGGCGCACCCCGATCCCCGCTGGCTGCGGCCTTGATCGCAAGGGCTACTTGCGCCGGGTACCAGTCCAGCGCCTGCGCAACGCCGGTACCTGGTTCAAATTTCTGGTCTTGCGGCACATTACCCTGCAACAGCCAGACCCGCAGCGTGCCAGCCCCGGCCGTGTCGCGCTGGCCCCGTTCGCGCCAGGCGTCGCCGCCCAGCACGCTGAGCCAAAGCACCAGTACCAGCGCCGCGGACACTACGCGCAAGGATTTGGTGCGCCCGTCCCCGACAGGGGGTGCACCGGAGCCCACGTCGTCTGGCCCGGGCCGTGGACCCGGTGCATCCGGCGCTGGCGGCAACAGACCCGCCAGGCTGTAAGCCAGCAGTGCCGCGATAGCCCCCATGCCGTAGACACCTACCCAGGGTGCCCAGGCAGCCATCAGGTCCACATGGGCGTAGCCTCCCGCCCCCCAGGGGAAGCCGGTGAACCAGCGCCCGCGCAGCAGGTCCGCCAGGGTCCACAGCGCGGCAAACAGCAGTCCCTGCTGCGGCCCGGGACAGGGCGCCCAGCGCACCAGCAGCCCGGCGGCCAGCGCGTAATACAGCGCCAGCGCCCCGGCCAGCGCCAGCACCGCCAACACGGCCAGTGCAACCGGCAGTCCACCGTAGGTGTGCATGGACACGAACAGCCACCAAAAGGTGCCGGCAAGCCATGCCGTGGCGAACACCCAGGCACGCCAGACCGCCTCACGGGCCCGGTGCACCCGGCGCAGCGCAACCACCAGCAGCGCAAGAGAAAGCAACTGCAGCGCGCCGCTGGGCTCACCGGCAGCCAGACCCGGTGGCTGCCAGCCTCGCAAGGGCCAGGCCAGTGCCGCTGCCTGCAGCCAGCCCGCACAGGCGCAAAGACCCCACCAGAGCAGGCCATGACCGGGCCACCGCAAAGTCGTCCACCGCAGGGTCCGGCCCGCACGGGCCTGCAGGGCACTCCGGTTCACCGAGGGACCCTCCATGGGACGAGGCCTGGCCCAACCGCTGTGCGAATCAGGCAAGGCCCGGTGCCGGCATCACCTTGAACCACTTGACCGCTCCCCCCTTGCTGTGCAGCACGACAAAGCGCAAGCCGGCCATCTCATGCACCTCGCCACGGCGCGGCACGTGGCCCATGGTGTGAGCCACCAGTCCGCCGATGGTGTCGAAGTCCCCCACGTCGAGCGCCAGTCCGAACTGCTCGTTCAGGCGCTCGATGGCCGTATCGCCACTCACCCGCCAGGTGCCGTCGGCCAGCGAAAAGATATCGCCGTCGTCCTCGGCCACGTCGAACTCGTCTTCGATTTCGCCGACGATCTCTTCCAGCACATCCTCGATGGTGATCAGGCCGGCCACGCGACCGAACTCGTCGATGACGATGGCCAGGTGGTTGCGGTTGCCGCGAAATTCGCGCAGCAGGTCGTTCAGGCCCTTGCTCTCCGGCACAAAGGTGGCCGGGCGCAGCAGGGCACGGATGTTGAGTTCGGGCGCGCGCTGCAGCTTGAGCAGGTCCTTGGCCAGCAGGATGCCGATGATGTTCTCGCGCTCGCCTTCGTAGACCGGAAAGCGCGAGTGCGCGGTGTCGATCACCTGGTGCAGCAGTTCGTCGAAGGGTGCATCGATGTCCAGTGCATCCATGCGAGGAGCCGCCACCATCACGTCGCCCGCCGTCATGTCAGCGATGCGGATCACGCCCTCCAGCATGACGCGCGATTCGGCGTTGATGATGTCGTTGTCCTCGGCCTCGGCGAGGGTCTCGATCAGTTCGTCCTTGGAGTCGGGTCCTGGATGGATGAACTCGGCGAGCCGCTGGAGGAAACCGCGTTTGTCTTCATGCCGCAGGCCGCGCTGCGGCACCGGACTGGGGGGTTGTTCGGCCACTGGGGTACACAAAAGGTTGCAACAGCGGCAAAGGATACCCCAAGGGCATGACAGGACGACCGTGCGCCCAACGGTCAGCCACGAACCTGATCGCGCGACGCCCGCACGCCCTGGCGGATTTCCTGCAGCAGGGACAGCAGTTCACGAAATACTTTGGCCTGCCACTTGAGCTGGTAGTGGGTGCGCGCCAGTTGCTCGTCGATGAGCTCGGTCACCCGCGAGTCAAAGTCCGCCGGGGGAAGGCGCAGGTGCGCCTGCGCCTCCGGTCCGTCACGCTCGATGATCGCACCGGCCTTGCGGGCAATGTTGAGCATGGCCGTGTTCTCGGACAGGGCGTGGATGAAGAGTTGGCTCACGCCTTCATTGCGGGCGTGCATGGCGGCGCGCTCGAACAGCTGGCGACCGTAGCCACGCCCGCGCGCCTGGTGCGAGACAGACACGCCGAACTCGGCACAGCTGCAGCAGCCTGGATCCACCGAGTACGCCAAGTGCGCCATGGCGATGAGTTCGAGCTTGCGGTTGAAAATGCCGAACAGTTCGTCATGCTCGAACCGCAGGCCATCAACATAGCGGCGGATCTGCTCGTCGGTAGCGGCATAGCCGAAACGCAGGTAACGGTCGTGCGGCAGCAGCGCCAGCAGGTGTGCGCCCACCCGCTGCCGGTGTGCGGGCCCCAAGGCGCGGATGGGCACCGCAGCTGACGCGCCAGGGGGGTGCTCATCGACAGCCGCGCCCTCAACTGATGCTGCACGGGCAGACGCGATCGGATGAGCCATGGAATGCGACATCATGGTCGCGACTATAAGGGTTAACCCTTGTTTTGTGCGACAGCCGACGTTTTCAGCCCGACGGCCACACGCCCCCGGGCTGTTGGCCCGTGCACCCTCTGTGCCCGACCGCTGACAGGCCGGTTGGCCCTTCAGACCGGCAGGGCCGTCGTGCTCTTGACCCGGTCCATCACGAAGCTGGTCTTGCAGTCCTGCACGCTGGGGTGGCGCAGCAGCACGTCCATCATGAAACGCGAGTAGGCCGGCATGTCGGCCACCACCAGCCGCAGCTGGAAGTCCATTTCGCCGGTCAGTGCGGCGCACTCCACCACCTCGGGCCAGTTCAGCACGCTGGCGCGGAACTCGTCCATGGGGTTGCGCTTGGCGGCACCGCTGTGTTTTTCCAGCCGAACGCTCACGTAGGCGGTCAGCCCCAGGCCCACCGACTCCGGCTTCACCAGTGCCACATAACGGTCGATCACGCCCGCCTCTTCCAGTCGCTTGACCCGGCGCAGCACCGCGCTGGGCGAGAGGCCCACAGCCTCGGCGATATGGTCGTAGGTGGCACGCCCATCCGCCTGAAGACTGCGCAGGATGTGACGATCGAGCTTATCCAGTGCTTGCATGGTTTTTATTTTGCATAAATTTTGCAAATTCAACGCAATAAACGCGTCATTTCGCACCCTTCGTGCGACCCTGCACTTCTACAGTGGCATGCTTCCCTCACCACACAGGAGACCGCCATGAATGCAACCGTGTCCGACGCCATCACCCCGAACGCCACGACCTGGGAAAACCCCATGGGCACCGACGGTTTTGAGTTCATCGAGTACGCCGCGCCGGACCCCGCGGCCATGGGCGCCCTGTTCGAGCGCATGGGCTTCAAAGCCATCGCCCGCCACCGCCACAAGAACGTGACGCTGTACCGACAGGGCGGCATCAACTTCATCATCAACGCCGAACCAGACAGTTTCGCGCAACGCTTCGCGCGCCTGCACGGCCCCAGCGTGTGCGCCATCGCCTTCCGCGTGCAGGACGCCAAGGCCGCCTACGAGCGCGCGATTGCGCTGGGTGCCTGGGGCTATGCCAATGCCGCCGGCCCGGGGGAACTGAACATCCCGGCCATCAAGGGCATCGGCGACTCGATCATCTATTTCATCGACCGCTGGCGCGGCAAGAACGGCGCCCAGGAGGGCGAGATCGGCAACATCGGCTTCTACGACGTGGACTTCTACCCGCTGCCCGGCGCCGAGCTGAACCCGACAGGCCATGGCCTGACCGTCATCGACCACCTGACGCACAACGTGCACCGCGGCCGCATGGCCGAGTGGGCCGGCTTTTACGAGCGCATCTTCAACTTCCGCGAGGTGCGTTACTTCGACCTGGAAGGCCTGCAGACCGGCATCAAGAGCAAAGCCATGACCAGCCCCTGCGGCAAGATCCGCATCCCGATCAACGAAGAGGGCAACGACAAGGCCGGCCAGATCCAGGAGTACCTGGACCGCTACCAGGGTGAAGGCATCCAGCACATCGCTCTGGCCTCGACCAACCTGTATGACACAGTGGACGCGCTGCAGATGGAGGGCCTGAAGCTGCTGAGCACCAGCGAGACCTATTACGAACTGCTGCCCCAGCGCATCCCTGACCACGGCGAGAACATCGAGGCGCTCAAGTCCCGCAACATCCTGGTCGACGGTGCGCCGGGTGAGTTGCTGCTACAGATTTTCAGCGAGAACCAGCTCGGCCCGATTTTTTTCGAGTTTATCCAGCGTAAAGGCAACCAGGGTTTCGGCGAGGGCAACTTCAAGGCTCTGTTCGAAACCATGGAACGGGACCAGATGCGGCGAGGCGTGCTGGACACAGTCGCTCGATCCGCTGCAAGCTGACCCGAGGCCGATGCACACCCGAGCGCATGCCACTATCTGTGCTTTGCGCGACAGTGCCCTAGGGCTGGCCCTGTGTGGACGCCGCCCCCAAACCGCCAGAATCGGCATCGAAGCAGCTCAACCCGGACATCATGAACCGACCCTGGCTTGCCCACTATCCCGATGGTGTTCCCCACGACGTGGACACTGAGCAGTACAGCTCATTGGCTGTTCTGCTGGAAGAGTCCCTGCGCCAGAACGCCCGACAGCCCGTGTCGGTCTGCATGGAACGGTGGATGAGCTACGGGCAACTCGATGCACACAGCCAGGCGCTGGGAGCCTGGCTGCAATCGTGCGGCTTGACGCCAGGTTCCCGCGTTGCGGTCATGCTGCCCAACATCCCACAGTTCTTGGTCGCGATGGCGGCCATCCTCCGTGCAGGCTACACGGTGGTGAACGTCAACCCCCTGTACACCGCACGGGAGCTCGAACATCAGTTGCAGGATTCAGGCGCCGAGGTCATTGTCATCCTGGAGAACTTCTGCCATACCCTTCAGGAAGTGATCGACCACACCCCGCTTCGCCAAGTGGTGGTGGCCAGCATGGGCGATCTGCTGGGCTTCTGGTACGGACGGTGGATCAGCTTTGCTGTCCGCCACTTGGCCAAGATGGTGCCCGCCTACCGACTGCCCTTGGTGGGGCCACGTGGAGCACGGCGAATCGTCAGCTTTCGCCAAGCCGTCGACGAAGGCTGTTCTCTGCGCCTTGCGCCCAGCCGTGCGACGCTGGATTCAGTGGCGTTTTTGCAGTACACGGGCGGAACCACCGGACTGTCCAAAGGGGCTGTTCTCACCCATCGCAATGTGATTGCCGCCATTTTGCAAGCGGAAGCGTGGTTTCAGCCTGCCATTTCAGGCCGGGGACCTGTTCAGCAGACCAACAGCGTCGCCGCTCTGCCGCTCTATCACATCTTTGCACTGACACTGAGCCTGCTCACCATTCGCTGGGGCGCATTCATGACGCTCGTCCCCAACCCCAGGGACGTCAAAGGCTTTGTGGCCACACTCAGACAGCGTCCCTTCCACCTGCTGCCGGCAGTCAACACCCTCTTCAATGCCCTGCTCAGCGAGCCCCAATTTCGCCACATGGATTTTTCCAGTTTGCTCTTCGGCCAGGCTGGGGGCATGGCGGCCTCCGAAAGCACTGCCCGGGAATGGCTGACCGTCACCGGTAGCCCCATGATCGAAGGCTGGGGCATGAGCGAAACCTGCGCCATTGGCACGAACAACCCCGTCACTGGCCGCACCTTCAGCGGAACCATCGGACTGCCGTTACCCGGCATCACCATTGCCATCAAGGACGATGACGGCAACAGCCTTCCGATTGGGTCGGCCGGCGAGATCTGTATCCAGGGGCCGAATGTGATGACCGGCTATCACAACCAGCCCGAGGAAACCCGGCGCGCCTTCACCGTTGACGGCTTCTTGAGAACGGGTGATATCGGTGTGATGGATGAGCGGGGTTACACCCGCATCGTGGACCGCAAAAAGGACATGATCCTCGTTTCGGGGTTCAACGTTTTCCCCAACGAACTGGAACAGGTGATTGCCGCCTGCCCAGGAGTTCTTGAATGCGCTGCCATCGGGGTTCCGGATGCCAGACAGGGAGAGGCGGTCAAGGTCTTCATCGTTCGAAACGATCCGACGCTGCGAGAGGATGATGTGGCGCGCTACTGCCACGACAACCTGACCGGCTACAAGCGCCCCAAGTACATCGAGTTTCGCGACGAACTCCCCAAAACCAACGTCGGCAAAATTCTCAGACGGGCTTTGCGAAGCACTTCATGATGCAAGAGCTACGCACAGACATTCACCCCGAAACTGGCTCGATTGACCAAGTCCTCCATGCTGCCGGTGTGACCGTCTTTGAGCGCGGTTGGCTGTCTGCCAACAACATTTTGATTAGAGGCGATGGTCCTTGCGCCCTGATCGACAGTGGATACTGCACGCATGCCCCCCAGACGCTGGCGCTGCTGCGTCACGCCTTGGGCGCTCATCCCCTGGACCTGCTCATCAACACGCATCTGCACAGTGATCACTGTGGCGGCAATGCTGTGCTCCAGGACACTTACCCCGGCTTGCAGACCTGGATTCCACCCGGACAAGCCGAAGCTGTTGCTAACTGGGACGAGGACGCCCTCACGTACCGACCAACCGGCCAGTCATGCCCTCGCTTTTGCTACACCGGACTGCTACAGCCCGGCAGCATCATCCAGTTGGGTTCGCGCAACTGGGAGGTCCACGGTGCCAAGGGGCATGACCCCCATTCCATCATCCTGTTCCAGCGCGATGTCCGTCTGTTGGTCTCAGCCGATGCGCTCTGGCAGAACGGTTTTGGGGTTGTTTTCCCGGAACTGGAAGGTACGTCTGCGTTTGATGAAGTGTCGGAAACACTGGATTTGATTGAGCAACTGGCGCCGCATACCGTCATCCCCGGACATGGTTCAGCATTTCAGGACGTTGAAGAGGCTTTGGCGCGTGCCCGCAGTCGCCTCTCTCAGTTTCAAGCGCACCCAGACCGTCATCAGCACCACGCTGCAAAGGTACTGATCAAGTTCCGCCTGCTGGAGTGGCAACGAATTGAGTGGAAGGCACTGCTTGAATGGGGGCGCTCCACACCTTATATGGCAGCTTTGATGCCGCCAGACGCTGGATTACACCCTCAATGGCTGAACCAGCTCATCGAGGAGCTGGTGCGCGCGCAAGCCTTGTCTTTCGAGGGCGACTGGGTTGTCAATCGCTGATGCTGCATTGAGAGGCGGAAAGAGCGGATTAATTTCCAAAGCCATCCAAAACAAAAGCCCTCCTGAATCAATAATTCAGGAGGGCTTTGCTCTCAATAGTAGCCTGACGATGACCTACTTTCACACGGGAATCCGCACTATCATCGGCGCTAAGGCGTTTCACTGTCCTGTTCGGGATGGGAAGGAGTGGTACCACCTTGCTATGGTCATCAGGCATAACGGGTTGTCTGATTGAGCACGGCTCAATCAAACGAATTCATAGAGTCTGGTCAGCTTTTTTGATTTTGAATGCGTCACTTGGCATAACACTTTGACGAGTTCGTCAAAGTTATAGGGTCAAGCCGCACGAGCAATTAGTACTGGTTAGCTTAACGCATTACTGCGCTTCCACACCCAGCCTATCAACGTCCTGGTCTTGAACGACTCTTCAGGGGGGTCAAGCCCCCGGCAGATCTCATCTTGGAACGAGTTTCCCGCTTAGATGCTTTCAGCGGTTATCTCTTCCGCACTTAGCTACCCTGCAATGCCACTGGCGTGACAACAGGTACACCAGAGGTGCGTCCACTCCGGTCCTCTCGTACTAGGAGCAGGCTTCCTCAAATCTGCAGCGCCCACGGAAGATAGGGACCAAACTGTCTCACGACGTTTTAAACCCAGCTCACGTACCTCTTTAAATGGCGAACA
>JBJTNV010000102.1:0-14781 GCA_046074205.1 Hydrogenophaga sp. | reverse complement strand
CCTCATGCCCGGCTACTTTTCGGTGGTCATGGGGCTGGCCGGCCTCACGCTGGCCTGGCACAACGCCGCCGGGGTGCTGGGCGAGTTGGCCGAGGGCATCGCCCTGGTGCTGGGGTTGCTGTCGCTGGTGGTGTTCGCCCTGCTGCTGGTCGCGTCCTTCCTGCGCTGGCAGCGCTACCCCGCGGCACTGGCCGACGACCTCAGGCACCCGGTGCGCCACGCCTTCGTGGCGGCTTTCCCGGTGTCGCTGCTGCTGCTCGCATCGGTGGGCGTGGCCCTCGGTGGCGCGGTTGAACCGCTGGGCGCGGTGTGGAACGCACTGTGGTGGGCCGGCAGCCTGTTGCAGCTCTGGGCCACCGTCTGGGTGCTGGGCCGCTGGCTGGCGCCCGCCGGGGCGGCCCAGCCGGGCACCCCGCCCGTGCTCTGGCCGTCCATCACCCCCGTGCTGCTGATCCCCGTGGTGGGTAACGTGGTGGTTCCGCTGGCCGGCCTGCCGCTGGGCCATGGCCTGTGGTCGGCGCTGCAGTTCGGCATCGGCGCCTTCCTGTGGCCGGTGGTGCTGGCGCTTATCCTGGCGCGCCGCATCGCGCACAGCGCGCTGCCCGACCGCATGCTCCCGGCCTGGTTCATCACCATCGCACCGCCGTCCGTCATCGGCGTGGTGTTCACGCAGTGGCAGGCACCGCTGCCCGTGGTGGCCGCGCTCTGGGGTGTGGCGCTGTTCTTCCTGCTCTGGGCCGCGACGGTGGTGCGCCGCATCGCCGGCCAGCCCTTCAACCTCTCGTTCTGGGCCTTCTCGTTTCCGCTGGCGGCGTTCACCGTGCTCACGCTGCGGCTGGCCGCACTCAGCGGTGCGGGCGCGTGGCAAACCGCCAGCGTGCTGATGCTCGCCATCAGCTCCATCGTCATTCTCTGGCTGTGCTTCTCCACCTACCGTGGCCTGCGCGACGGTTCGCTGCTGGCGCCCGAGCCGGTGGCCCACATCACGCCAGTGGCCGGCTGAAAGCTCCCCCCCATGGGCGACGACGACACCCCGCAGCCGCCGCTGACCGCCGACCGCAAGGCCGAGCTGATGCACCGCCTGCGCCGCGCCGAAGGCCAGGTGCGCGGCCTGCAGAAGCTGCTGGAAGACGGCGCCGACTGCCGCAAGATTGCCCAGCAACTGCTGGCCACCCGCCACGCGCTGGACAGCACCTACGTGCGGCTCAATCTCTCAGTCGCCGAACAGGAACTGGCCGCCGGTCAGTGTGGCGACGGCGTCAGCCCGGCGGCCGTGGTCGAGGTGCTGGACCGCTTGCAGACGCGGCTGGGGCGCTCGCGCTGAAGCCCGCCGCCGATCCTCACCGTCCCTGCGGCGAACACCCCACAAACCCGTACCGCTCGCAGAACGGGTTGCCCAGCAGGGGCAGCCAGTGCGGGATCTGGTGGAACTCGGTGGCGATCTGGGTCAGCACCTGGTCGCGGTAAGGCTGGAACTTGAAGCCGGTGCCATCCACCAACCAGAAGTCCACGCCCTCGATGACTACCTTCTTCTTGCTGACCTGCGCGAAGAAGGGCTGGAAGTCGGCCAGGTCGGGTTCGTCGTAGTCGAAGATGCGCAGCGGTTGGCCGTCGTAGGTGCGGAAGTCGATGATCTGGTCGTCCTGCCGCGCGTGGTGGCGGCCGACGCCAAACACCGGCACGTACCGGCCGTAGGAAAACGCGAGCACGGCGGCCGGGTTGTAGGCGCGTGCCATGAGCGTGGCACCGGGCGGCAGGTCGGCCTTGAGGGCGGCGGCCAGGGCCGGGGTTTCGCGGGTGAAGACCAGGCGGTCGTGGAGCTGGGTGCTTTGCCACCACGACAGCGGTGTCCAGGCCAGGGCCACCACCGCGACGAGGTGCGGCAGCGACAGGGCCAGCGTGGCCTTGTAGCTGGTGCGCAGGGCGCGCGCGTCCACCCGCAGGCCGGCCCAGATGACGAACAGCGGCACGAAGCCCAGCACCCAGTGCAGGCCGATGGTGCGGCCCAGGCTGATGAAGGCGAACAGCGCGATGGGGAACAGCCAGAGCGCGGTGGCGGCGGTGCGCGTGACCGTGCCCACATCGCGGGCCCAGCGGCCCTTGAGGCCCTGCCACAGCAGCCAGGGTGTGAACAGGTAGGCCGTCATGGCCGCGTACACCGCCGGGGTCTGCAGGTTCCAGTGCGAGCCTTCGTTGCGGTTGAAGACGTTGAACATCACGTTCGACCAGCCGTGCGTGGCGTTGAACCACACGTTGACGCCGATGGAGGGCAGGGCGGGCACGAACATGAGCGGCAGCGCCCACCAGCGCCCGCGCCGCCAGCCCAGGACGTGCACCGCGTAGGCGATGCCCAGCAGGGCCGCGAAGTATTTGGAGAGGAAGGCCAGCCCGACGAACAGGCCGGCCAGGGCGTACCAGCCGGCGCAACGCTCCTCGGCCGCGTTGGCGCGCAGGTAGGCCCAGGCCGACAGCGCCATGAACAGGATCAGCGGTGTGTCGGTGGTCACCAGCACGAACATCCACGACCAGGGCAGCACCAAGTAGACCGCGCCGGCCAGCCAGGCGCCGGCCTCGCGCTCGGCCGGCAGGTGGCGGATCAGCGTGTCGACCACCAGCAGCGCGATGACATGTGTGACCAGCAGGGTGACGCTGCGCAGTACCAGCGGCGCGTCGCTGATGCCGTGCAGCACGGCCAGCAGCCAGCCCACCATGGGCGGGTGGTCCGAATAGCCCCAGGCCGGGAACACGCCCCACTGGTAGAAGAAGGCTTCGTCGCCGGTGAAGGGGAAGCCGGCCGCGAGCACCACCTTGAGCAGCAGGGTACCGAAGAAGCCGGTCCAGAACAGGCGCCTTGCGGCGGAGATCGAGAGGTCGGAAACGTTCATGTCAATCCATCAAGTGATCGAGGCGCGTGCCTGCGTCTGTCCGGGAACACCGTGGAACCGGCTTTGCCGGGCCGCAGGTGTGGCCCCTGGAGGGGCGGAGCGCAGCGACGGGGGTGGGCCAATGCTAGGCGTCGAGCGCGAGGAGCGAAACGCCGATGACGATCAGCGTGCAGGCGGCCACGCGCAGCCAGGAAAAAGGTTCGCCGAGCCAGAGCACGCCCGCAGTCATGGTGACCACGAAGCCCAGACTCACCAGGGGGTAGGCCAGGCTGACGTCCAGCCGTGACAGTACCCACAGCCACAGCAAGGTGCTCAGCCCATACAGGCCCAGGCCGACCCAGACCATGGGACTGGTGAGCGCGTGCGCGTAGGTGCCACCGAGGTCGCTGCCCGGTGGGGGCGCCATGCCGCGCTTGAGCGCGAGCTGGGCCGCCGAGGACAGCAGCACACAGAACACAGCCAGGGCCAGGGCTTTCATGCGGGGTGTCCTCAGAGACCAAGTTTGGCCAGCAGGCCGATGCCGCCAAAGGCCAGCACCATCAGCCAGCTGAAACCGTCACGCAGGGCGAACTGCAGCGGATCTTCGCCGTGCAGTTCGCGGCGCCCGGTTTTGAGCCAGATGCGCATGACCCACAGCAGCGCCAGCGGCGCTGCGGTCCACAGCCATTCGGGCTGACGGTAGTGTTCGTGTCCCTTCTGGCTGTCGATGTAGAGCACCAGCACCATGACGGCACCGAAGCCCGCGGCCATGCCCATGGCGCGCAACGAACCGAGGTCGCGCAGCTGGTAGCCGCGGCCGGGAGCGGGGGATCGGTCCTCGGCCACCAGCTCCTCCAGTTCGGCGCAGCGCTTGACCAGCGCCAGGCTCAGGAACAGGAACATGGAAATGGCCAGCAGCCAGTTGGAGAGTTCGACCTGGCCCGCCACGGCGCCGGCACCGATGCGCAGGGTGTAGAGCGCGGCCAGCACCAGCACGTCGATCAGTGGCAGGCGCTTGAGGTGCAAGGAGTAGGCCAGCGTGGTGAGGGTGTAGAGCAGCAACACGCCGGCAAAGCCCGCCGACACCTGCCAGGCCAGGCCAAAAGCCAGCCCGATCATCAGGCTGCCCAGCAGCACGGCCTGCGGGATGCTCACGGCAGCGGCCGCCAGCGGACGGTGGCGCTTGAGGCGGTGCATGCGGTCGGCGGGCAGGTCCAGCAGGTCGTTGACCAGGTAGGTGGCCGAGGCGCACAGGCCAAAGGCCAGGAAGGACAGCAGCACCGTCCCCCAGGCGGACGGGTCCAGAGAGTGTGCGGCCAGCAGCGGCACGAACAGCAGCGCATTCTTGGACCACTGCTTGAGGCGGATGGCGCGCAGCCATGTGTGAAGTGACCGGGGCGGGCGTGCAAACACCTGCGCTTGCGGGTGGTGGCGCTGCAGCGCCGACACCACCGCCGGCGGGGCATTGACCGCCAGCGCTTCTGCTGCGCCGCTCCAGACCGGCAGGTCGTCGCGGCTGTTGCCGGCGTAGGCCCAGCGCCCGTGACCCTGGGCGCGCGCATGGGCCTCAATGGCCTGGCGCTTGTGCGAACGGCTGAGGTTGGGGCCTTGCGCTTCGGTGCCCAGCACGCCATCAAACAGGCCCAGGTGGTCCGCGACCTCGCGCACGATGCGCACGTCTGCCGCACTGGCCAGCACCAGGCGGCGGCCCCGCTCGCGTTCGCTCGTCAGGTGACGCACCAAAGCCGCGTGGTAGGGCAGGGTCGCGGGGTCAGGCCGCACCGCATCGGCCAGGTGGCGTTTGAACGCGGCCTTGCCGCGCAGCAACCAGGCCAGCAGCCGCAACAGGTTCAGCGGGTGGCGGCGCACCAGCAGCAGCACCGATTCGTAGAGCGTGTCGCTGGGCGTGAGCGTGCCGTCCAGGTCCACGTACAGCGGGCAAGGGGGATCGGCGGGGGCGGCGGTGACGGTCAAGCGACAGGTCCGGTGAAACAGCTTCAACCATTTTAGGTGGCGTCTATCGGCTACCCTCGCGTCCCATGCCCCTCGATGTCTGGACCTCCGCCCCCCTTTTGGCCGCTGCAGCCTTTGCTGCCGGCGTGCTCAATGCCATCGCTGGCGGTGGCAGCTTCCTGACCTTTCCGGCCCTGGTGTTCACCGGTGTACCGCCCATCGTGGCCAACGCCACCAGTGCCCTGGCTGTCAGCCCGGGCTACCTGGGCAGCACCCTGGGCTTCAAGACCGAGCTGCGCGAACTGCCGGCACAGCGCCTGCGCCGCGAGATGGTGATCGCCGCCATCGGCGGGGTGGCGGGGGCCTTGCTGCTGCTGCTCACGCCGGCCCGGCTGTTCACCGGCATCGTGCCCTGGCTGCTGCTGTTCGCCACCGTGCTGTTCGCCATCGGCCCCACGCTGGCCCAACGCGCGCAGGCCGCATCGGCCGGTGGTCATGGCCTGGTCCGCTGGCGCGAACCCGGTTTGCTGGCCGTGGCCATCTACGGCGGCTACTTCAACGGCGGCCTGGGCATCCTGCTCATGGCGCTGTACACCGTGGCGGGCGAATCGAGGCTCAACACCGTCAACGCGCTCAAGAACCTCAACTCGCTGGTGCTGTCCTGGCTGTCGGTGGCGGCCTTCGTGCTGGCCGACGCCATCGCCTGGCGCGAAGGCGTGCTGATGATGGTGGCCGCCACGGCGGGCGGCTACGTCGGCGCCCGCTGGTCCAAACGGCTGCCGGTGGCCTGGGTGCGGCGCGGCGTCATCGCCACGGGCCTGGTGATGAGTGCGGTGTTTTTCAGTCGGCTCTGAGCCGGCTCACAGGCCCAGCGTGCGCGTCTGCACTGCCTGACGGACCGACGGCGCCCGCTCGGCCAGCACGTGCACAAGGCCGGCCACGCCCATTAGCAGCGCCAGCCCCAAGGCCCAGCCGATCCACAGCAGTGGACCGACCCAGGCCATCAGCGCCTCACCCGCGGGCAGTACCGCGCCCAGCCAGCCCAGCAGATCGGCGCTCCAGGCCTGCAGAGCGCCCAGCCCGGCGGAGTCGATCCACACGTCCAGCCACTGCGGCAGCGGTGGCACTGGGAGACCGGCCATGGCGCCACCCGCATCCTTGAGCGGGCCGGCATCGATGGCGCCCAGCACCCAGGCGGTGAGCTGATGCGTGATCCAGACCATGCCGGTCCAGCCTGCGGCGGAAAGGGCCGCGAGGCTCCACACCAGGGCCTTCATGGCGGTCACACCATTACCGACCGGCGCCAGGCGGCGCTCAGCGCATCCAGCAGTTCGACCTCGCCATCGGCGAGGTGCCCGTCGGCCAGGATCAGGCTCTCGCACATCTGCAGGATCAGGTCCTGCAGGGCGGGGTCGGTGATCTCACCCATGAGCTGCCTGCGGGTGTCCACGGCCAGCTGACCGGTCCATTGACCGTTGTTGGCCAGCAGCAGGTCTTCGCAGAAGCTGTCCACCACCGCCTTGAAGGCGGCGCTGTCCAGCCCCAGTCGGGCCGGGGCCTGCTGTCGGTCCAGGCTGCGGATCTCGGTCATCGAGTACTGGCCATCGGCCACCATGGCCATGGCCAGCAAGCGGGCGGCGGCTTCGGGGCTGTTGGTCGGGTAGGCTTTCATGCAGGGCTCCTGGTTGGGTGTTGAAGCAAGACGCCAGCGGACAGGCTCAGTCGCTGCTGCCGATGCCGAACAGACTCAGCAGACTGGTGAACAGGTTGAATGCCGAGACAAACAGACCGACCGTGGCGAGCACGTAGTTGGTCTCGCCACCGTTGACGATGCGACTGGTCTCGAACAGGATCAGGCCCACCGACAGCAGGGCCACCATGGCTGAGACGGCCAGGGCCAGCGCCGGCATGGCGAAGGCATAGGCGGCCATGCCCAGCACCAGCGCGATCACCAGGCCCGCGAACAGGAAGCCGCCCATGAAGCTGAAGTCGCGCCGCGTGGTCAGCACATAGGCCGACAGCGCCACGAAGGTCGCGCCTGTGGCGGCCAGCGCGGCCGCGATGGTGCCGGCGCCGCCGGGCAGGTCCAGCGTACGACTCAGCAGCGGGCCGAGCGTGTAGCCCATGAAGCCGGTCAGGGCGAACACGGCCGGCAGGGCCCAGCCGCTGTTCTGCAGCCTGTGCACCGCGAACAGCAGGCCGAAATAGCCCGCCAGCGTGATCATCAGCCCGGGCGCGGGCCAGGCATTGGCCACGGCCAGTGCGGCGATGCCGGCGGCGAACAGCAGCGTCAGCGAGAGCAGGGCGTAGGTGTTGCGCAGCACCCTGGCCACCTGGGGGCGGTCGGAGACCAGCGACGGGGCGGTGCGCAGTGCAGGGCTTTGACGAAGGGTGTTCATGAGGTTCTCCTTTCAAGGTGAACAGGGGACCTTGAAGATAGAGATGCAAAATCTCCCAATAAAGCAGAAAATGCGTGAACCAAACTTCTGAAAAAACAGACGTGCAAGCGGATCTCAACTACAAGCACCTGTATTACTTCTGGGTTGCCGCCAAGGAAGGTGGCATGTCGCACGCCGCGGTGCGGCTGGGCATGGCGGTGCAAACCGTCAGCGCCCAGGTGCGTCTGCTCGAGCAATCACTGGGGCATGCCCTGTTCAAGCCGGCCGGCCGTGGTCTGGCGCTGACCGAAGCCGGTCAGACCGCGCTGCAGCTGGCCGAGCAGATTTTTCTCATCGGCGAGCAACTTCCGGCGGCGGTGCGCGATGCCGCCACGCAGCACGCGGTGCGCCTGATCGTGGGCATTTCCGACGGGCTGCCCAAACTCGCGGTGCGCGACCTGCTGGATCCGGTGATGGGTGAACCGCACCTGCGCCTGATGTGTCACGAAGACGAGTTCGACGACCTGCTGGCCGACCTGGCCCTGCACCGGCTGGACGTGGTGCTGGCCGACCGGCCGGCGCCGGCCAACCCCAACCTGCGCCTGTACAGCCACGCCATGGGGCACTCGCCCATGGGCTGGTTCGCCCCGGCGAACTGGCTGGTCGCGGCACGACAGGACTTTCCGCGCAGCCTGTGCAAGGTACCGGTGCTGTTGCCTACGGCGCACGCCTCGGTGCGGCTGCGGCTGGACCAGTGGTTCGAGCGGCGCGGCGTGACACCGCAACTCGTGGGCGAATTTGAGGACAGCGCGCTGCTGACCACCTTCGGCGCCTCGGGCATGGGGGTGTTCCCGGCGCCCGAGCGCATGCGCGAGCGGCTCGAGCAGGGCTATGGCCTGACCTGGATCGCCGCCTGCGACGAGGTGCAGGAGCACTTCTATGCCATCGGTACCGCGCGCAAGGTGCAGCACCCGCTGGTGCAGCGCCTGCTGGAAGCGCACCTGGTTGCGGGCGCCTGAGATGATGAGCCCGGCCAGTCAACCCCAGGAGACCCCTCGCATGAGCGAACCCGCCACCACCTTTGACTACATCGTTCTCGGCGCCGGCACAGCCGGCTGTCTGCTGGCCAACCGGCTGAGCGCCGACGCGTCCAGGCGCGTGCTGCTGATCGAAGCCGGCCGCAAGGACGACTACCCCTGGATTCACATCCCGGTCGGCTACCTGTACTGCATCGGTAACCCGCGCACCGACTGGCTCTACCAGACCGAAGCCGACCCGGGCCTGAACGGCCGCCGGCTGCGCTACCCCCGTGGCAAGACGCTGGGAGGGTGTTCGAGTATCAACGGCATGATCTACATGCGCGGCCAGGCGCGCGATTACGACCAGTGGGCCCGGCTGACCGGCGACAGCGACTGGTCCTGGGACCGCTGCCTGCCCGATTTCCGGGCACACGAAGACCACTACAAGCTTGACGCAGGGGTCGACAGCCCGGACCGCCCGGCCTTTGCCCGGGTGCACGGCCACCGGGCGGTGGGCAGCACGGGCGAATGGCGCATCGAGAAGCAGCGCCTGCGCTGGGACGTGCTCGACGCGTTTGCGCAGGCGGCGGTGCAGGCCGGCATTCCGGCCACCGACGACTTCAACCGCGGCGACAACGAAGGGGTGGGTTATTTCGAAGTCAACCAGAAGGCCGGCTGGCGCTGGAACGCGAGCAAGGCCTTCCTGCGGCCGGTGCTGCAACGGCCCAACCTGACGGTCTGGACCGAGGCGCAGGTCGATCGTCTCCAGCTGGCGCGCGGCGCTGCTGGCGAATGGCGCTGCACCGGCGCCGACATCGTGCGCCAGGGGCGCCGGGTGAGCGTGACGGCGGCGCGCGAGGTGGTGCTCAGCGCTGGCAGTATTGGTTCTGTGCAGATCCTGCAGCGCTCGGGCATCGGGCCCGCTGCGGTGCTGCAGGCCGCGGGCGTGACGCCGGTGCACGAACTCCCGGGTGTGGGCGAGAACCTTCAAGACCATCTGCAGATCCGCTCGGTCTACCAGGTGCAGGGCGCGAAGACGCTCAACACACTGGCCAACTCGTTCTGGGGCAAGGCGGCCATCGGGCTGGAATACGCGCTCAAACGCAGCGGGCCCATGAGCATGTCGCCCAGCCAGCTCGGCGCGTTCACCAGAAGCGATCCTTCGCAGCCGCACGCCAACATCGAATACCACGTGCAACCGCTGAGCCTGGACGCTTTCGGCGAGCCTTTGCACCCTTTCCCGGCGTTCACCGCCAGTGTCTGCAACCTCAACCCCACGAGCCGCGGCCATGTGCGCATCAAGAGCCCGCGCTGGGAGGATGCCCCGGGCATCGCGCCCAACTACCTCGCCACCGAGGACGACCGGAAAGTGGCGGCCGACAGCCTGCGCGTGACGCGGCGCATCGTGGCCCAGCCGGCGATGGCGAAATACCGCCCCGAGGAGTTCAAACCCGGGGTGCAGTACCAGAGCGACGAGGACCTGGCGCGGCTGGCCGGCGACATCGCCAGCACCATCTTCCACCCCGTGGGTACGACGAAGATGGGGCGCGCGGACGACCCAATGACGGTGGTGGACAGCCGCCTGCGTGTGCGCGGCGTCGCCGGCCTGCGCGTGGTGGATGCCGGGGTGATGCCCACCATCACCAGCGGCAACACCAACAGCCCGACGCTGATGATCGCGGAGAAAGCCGCGCGCTGGATCAGCGCCGGCGTCTGAGCAGCCTGCCGGGGCCAAGGGAAAGCCCCGATGCCGCTGTGCTGCGAGCGGGGTACAGTGCGCCCACTCGCAGCAGCGCCTGGCGCTGGTGGCCGCGGGGGACCGAGGAGACACCCAGTCCTGAGCAGAACATGTCCAACGTACCGCGTCCGTCAGAGACGCCCTGAAACACCACCGACCGCAAGGTCGGTTTTTTTTGTCCCGTCATTGGGCGGACAGGGGTCTCTGCCCCGCGTGGTGACAATGTCGGCATGGAATTGTTGCTGGTTTCCCTGGCCTCGCTGTTGGCCGGCTTTGTCGATTCGATCGTGGGCGGTGGTGGTCTCATCCTGATGCCGGCGCTGTTTGCGGTGTTTCCGTCCACCCATCCCGCCACGCTGTTCGGTGTCAACAAAAGCGCCTCGATCTGGGGCACGGGTGCGGCAGCTGTCCAGTACGCGCAGCGTGTGCAGATGCCCTGGCATGTGCTGCTGCCGGCGGTGGCCGTGTGCTTTGCCGGCGCCATGGCTGGTGCCTGGACGGTGACCCTGGTCTCGCCGGCGTTCCTGCGCAAAGCCCTGCCGTTCATCCTGGCGGCGGTGCTGGGCTACACACTGTTGCGCAAGGACCTGGGTCGGCACCACGCGCCCACGATGGGGGGGCGCCAGGAGACACTGGCGGCCTGTGTCCTGGGACTGTTCATCGGCTTCTACGATGGCTTCTTCGGGCCGGGCACCGGCAGTTTCTTGGTCTTCCTGTTTGTGCGCTGGCTGGGTTACGACTTCCTGCACGCCAGCGCCAGCGCCAAGCTGCTCAACGCCGCGTCCAATGCGGCGGCCCTGGCGCTGTTCATCAGCAAGGGCCATATCTGGTGGCATTTTGTATTGCCGCTGGCCACGGCCAATGTCGCTGGCAGCCTCCTGGGCACACGGTTGGCACTTCGGCACGGCAGCGGCTTCGTGCGCGTGGCCTTCATCGTGGTGGTGAGCGCGCTGATCCTCAAGACCAGCTACGACGCCTGGATGAGGTAGGTTCACCCCTGCGCCGCCTGCGGCGTCACCCCCTGAAAGGGGCCGCCAGTGCCGCCCCCTTTCAGGGGGTGCCGCGAAGCGGCGCTGGGGCGGCCGCGGCCTCCGGCGGCCATGGGAGTTCGCTGGCCTTGAGCGGGATGCCCATGGGCCGGCCGGCCTGTCCCTGGCGCACCGCGGCCAGGTCCTGCGGGTTGGGGTACTGGTCCATGAGCAGGTAGTCGAACACCCGCCGTGCGATCGGGGCTGCGCTGGTCGCCCCAAAGCCTGCGTTTTCCACCACCACGGCCAGGGCCACGGTGGGCGCCTCCAGGGGTGCAAACGCCAGGTAGAGCGAATGGTCGCGCTGGTGCTCCTCGAGCTTGCGCGCGTCGTAGCGGTCTTTCTGGCCGATGGACACCGCCTGCGCGGTGCCGGTCTTGCCACCGCTGAGATAGCCCGCGCCGGCGAACACGCCGGCCGAGGTTCCTTCGGTGGTCACGCCGTGCATGGCGCGCAGCACCGTGTCGATGTTCTCGGGTTTGTAGCCGAGGTTGAGCGGTGCATCCTGTGCTCGCGGCGTGCGCACGCGCGTGACCACGTTCTCGGTGGACAAAGCCAGGTGCGGCGTGTGGCGCAGTCCGCCGTTGGCCAGGGTGGCCATGGCCTGCGCCAGCTGCAGCATGGTGAAGTTGTTGTAGCCCTGGCCGATACCCAGGGAAATGGTTTCGCCGGCGTACCACTTCTGGTGCTCCGGCCGCTTGTAGGTTTTGCGCTTCCAGGCCTGGTTGGGCAGCACGCCCCGCACCTCGCCCTTGAGGTCAATGCCGGTGATCTGGCCGAAACCTAGCGGTGCCATGAAGTCGTGCATGGCGTCCACCCCCATTTCGTTGGCCAGCGAGTAGTAGTAGACGTTGCTGGACTTGACGATGCTGCGGCGCATGTCCACGGCACCCAGGCCGCCGTCCCCATGGCTGCGGAAACGGTGGTTGCCGAACATCCAGAACCCCGGATCGTTGATCGTCGTCTGCGGGGAGCGCACACCCAGTTCCAGTGCGCCCAGCGCCATGAAGGGTTTGTAGGTCGAGCCGGGCGGGTAGGTGCCCCTCAGGGCGCGGTTGAGCAGCGGCTTGTCCACCGACTCGTTGAGCGCTTTCCAGCTTTCCACGTCGATGCCTTCGACGAACAGGTTCGGGTCGAACGTGGGCTTGCTCACAAAGGCGAGCACCTCCCCGTTGCGCGGATCGATGGCCACCAGTGCGCCGCGGCGCTCGCCGAACATGTCTTCCACCAGCTTTTGCAGCTGGGCATCGATGGTCAGCACCACCGTGTTGCCCGGGGTGGGCGGCGTGTTGGCCAGCGAGCGAACCGCTCGGCCGCCCGCCGAGGTCTCCACGCGCTCAAACCCGGTGATGCCGTGCAGTTCCCGCTCATAACTCTGTTCGGCACCCAGCTTGCCGATGTACTCGGTGCCGCGGTAGTTGGCCTGCTCCTCCTCGGGCCAGTCTTCCATCTGCGCCTTTTCACGCTGGTTGATGCGGCCGATGTAACCGATCACATGGCTGGCCACCTCGCCGTGCGGGTACTGGCGGAACAGTCGGGCACGCACGTCCACGCCGGGAAAACGGTAGCGCTGCGCGGTAAAGCGCGCCACCTCCTCGTCCGACAGCCGCGTCCGGATGGGCAGGGAGTCGAAGTTGCGCGACTCCTCCATCAGTTTGTGAAAGCGGCGCCGGTCGCGCGGCTCGATGCTCACCACCGAGCTCAGGGCCGCGATGGTGGCTTCCAGGTTGTCGACCTTCGACGGGGTGATTTCCAGCGTGTAGGCCGAGTAGTTGGACGCCAGGACGCGACCGTAGCGATCGAGAATCTGGCCGCGGTTGGGCACCACCGGCAGCACCGCTGTGCGATTGCTCTCGGCCTGGGCGGCGTAGTCGTCATGTCGCACGATCTGCAGGTAGACCATGCGGGCGCCCAGCAGGCAGAAGGCCAGCAGCACCGCGACGCCAGCCACCAGCCCCCGGGTGCGAAAGCGCGCCAGATCGGCCTCGACGTTGCGCAGTTCGGTCATGCGGGCCGGCTCCCGGTGGCCGGCGGGCAGGCCCCGGCCTGTTGCGGGCCCGCCGAAGGGCCGGTCCACACGCATCGCCCCCTGTCAGGGGTGACGCCGACGGCGGCGCAGGGGTGTTTCATCTAGAGCGGCCGGTTGTCGTCGGGGTCGTGGGCGCGGCGTTGCGGTGCCAGCAACAAGACGGTGGCCACGGGCCAGAGCGCGGCTTCCAGAAAGGGCGTCAGCAAGTAGGACCAGCCGGGAAAGCCGTCACCGGCGGCCAGGCGGACCAGCCACTCCAGCAGGTGGATGCTGACGAACAGCGGCAGCACGTGCATGGCCTGCATGGACACCGGAAACCAGAGCAGGCGCCGGTGCACGGCGATGGCCATGAACCCCAGCACCGCATAGGCCAGCGCGTGCTGGCCCAGCAGGGCACCCTGGTACACGTCCATGGCCAGACCGAAACAAAAAGCCGTGCCCACGCCGATGCGCAGTGGCTGGTGGACGCTCCAGAACACCAGCGTCAGCGCCAGCAGGTCCGGGACCCAGGCGGCACGTCCCCACAGTCCCATGTTCATGAGCATGTTCAGCAGCAGCGCGACCAGCAGGCTCAGCCAGATGAACAGGGGGTTGGCGGGCAGCAGCAGCGGCTGCCCGGGGCGCATGATCATGGTGTGGCGCTCCCGGAGGTACCCGCCTGTTCGGGGGTGCTGGCTGCTGACGGCAGGGGGGACGGCGGCTGGGTCAGGCTCACCGGACCGAGCACCAGAACGTGCAGCGCACCCTGCACCCGTGCCAGGGGCTCGCACACAATGCGCGAGAACGTCGACTCGGCCCGCCGCTCGACCGTGGTCACGCGTGCCACGGGCAGGCCGGGCGGATACACCCCATCCACCCCACTGGTGGTCAGCAGATCGCCTTCGTTGATGTCGGCGTTGGCCAGGGTGTACCGCAGTTCCAGCGCGTCGCCGCGGCTGGACGATTGGCCGTAGGCCAGGCTGCGCATGCCGGTGCGGGCGTTGAGCACCGGGATGGCCTGGTCGCGATCGGTCAGCAGCGTGACCTCCGAGACGAGCGGGTAGACGCGCGTGACCTGGCCGAGGACGCCGCTGTCGTCGATCACGGGCGAGCCGGGCGCCACGCCGTGTGTCTGCCCACGGTCGATCACCACCTTGCGCGCGAACGGATCGGCGGCGTCGTACAGAACCTGTGCCCCCATGGTTGCCGGCTGCAGCCGCTCGCGCATGGTCAGCAGGGCGCGCAGGCGGCTGTTTTCCAGCGTCAGCTGTTCCACCTGATGGGTGCGCGCGGCCTGGAGGGCCAGCCGTTGCAGGGCCTGACGTTCGTTGTGCTGTGCGGCGTGCAGCGAGGTGAAGTACTGGCCGATCTGTGTCGTGGCGGCCACGGGCTGCATCACCAGCCATTGCGCCGGGTAGAGCGCCGTGGCCAGCACGGCGCGCAGCGGTGTGGTGATGCGAAAACGCACATCAGCCACCATCAGCAGTAGCGCCAGGGCGCTAAATACCATCAGCTTGGACAAAGCCGAAGGCCCCTGCCGGAAGAACGGGGGCGGAGAGCGGTCCAGTGTGCCCAGGGGCATGGCGTGAGGGGCTTCTGCGGGCGCTGCGAAGGCCGGACGCCCGGCGCAGGCAGGCTTATTCGCTGGTGAAGATGGTGCCCAGGCGCTCCATGCGCTCCAGGGCCATACCGCAGCCGCGCACCACGCAGGTCAGCGGCTCTTCGGCCACCAGCACCGGCAGGCCGGTTTCTTCGGCCAGCAGGCGGTCCAGGTCGCGCAGCAGGGCGCCACC
>JBJTNV010000101.1:0-13047 GCA_046074205.1 Hydrogenophaga sp. | reverse complement strand
GGCAGCCAGTATAGTTAGGGGCGGCTTTCTCTGAAGATCTGTCGCCCCACCCAGGACTCATCACCCATGCCCCAACACTCGCCGGCCAGGGTGCGTGTGTTCTTGCCCGGCAGGCCCTTGGAGCCGGCGCGCAGCGGGATGACCGCGGTCCAGTCTCTCGATAACGTGTTCATAACCAAATCGCTACAGTCCAAAAACAACCTTCGCGCTCACCGCAATCTGATAAATGATTTGCGTCATGTCTTTCCAGAATTGGCGCTGCTTCTCATCCACCTTCGGCAGCACCAGCACCTGGTCGCCGGGGCGCACGGCCAGGTGTTCGGGCAGGGCGGTGGCGTTGGTCTGTTCAAAGCTGCCGTCGCGCCGGGCAATGACGACGCGGCTGTTGTCGGCGTTCTGGGTGTAGCCGCCGGCGCGCTGGATGTAGTCGGCCAGGGTGAGCTGCGGGTCGTGCGCCATGGCGTTGGGGAAGAGCACTTCACCGCTGATGAGGACCAGGCCGTCTTGGCGCGGGATGCGCAGCACGTCGCCGTTTTCCAGCAGCAGGTGGGTGCGCTGGTCTGGCCGGGCGATCACGACCTGGCCCTGTGGCTGCACTCGGCGGGCGCGTTCGACCCACTGGAGGGTGAGGTCGGCTTCGTCTTTGCGCAGGCGGGCTTCGTCGCTGCTGCCGCTGCGGGCGGTGAGCAGGGCAGCTTCCAGGCTGCGCAGGCTGGTGTCCAGCAGCTCGGTCTGGCGTTGTTTCACGCTCTGGCGGAAGAGCTGGACGTTGTGTGCTTCAGCGTCGGGGGTGAGCTGAATCTGGCCCAGCAGGGCGCCCAGGCGGGTGCCGTAGGGCAGCACGTATTCCTGCGGGCTGGTGTGTTCGCCTTCCACGCGCACGGTGATGGTGCCGGGCTTTTTGTCGGCGGTGAATTCGACGTCGTCCCCGTCTTGCAGGGCTACGGCGGTGGCTTCGGCCAGGGGGTAGTACTCGGTGTTGCGCAGGGTACCGGTGTTGCGGACGATGCGCACATGTGTGGCCTGTGGCAGTGGCTTGGCCAGTGCCATGAGGCTGGCGACGCTGGGGGTGGGTGCGTCGGTGCCTTGGGCAAATTCGAAGCGTTGCGCGTTTTCGGCCAGGCCGGTGGCGTTGACGCTGCGCTGGCGCGGGGGGACGAAGATGACGTCGCCGTCGGCCAGTTGCAGCTGGGGCATGTGGCCGTGGGTGAGGAAGTCGTACAGGTTGAAGCGCGCCCGGGTTTGCTGGCCGCGTTTGACTTCAACGGCCAGGAAGCTGCCGCGTTCGGGGTCGATGCCGCCGGCTTGGTCAAGGTAGTGCAGCAGGCTGTCCATGCTGGTGCCGCTGTATTGGCCGGGGCGGGTGACGTTGCCGCTGACGAACACGCGCACGGGCTGCGCTGCGGCCAGGCTGGCGTAGCTGTTGACGTTGGCGCGGAAGGACCGGCGGATGGCGTCTTCCACGTGGGTTTGCAGGTCGGCGTTGCGGGTGCCACGCACCTGCACGGGGCCGACGTGTGGCAGGAAGATGTTGCCTTGCGGGTCGACGGTGAGCGGGGTGTCAAGGCTGTAGGCGCCCCAGAGCCGGATGTGCAGGGTGTCGCCGGTGGCGATGAGGTAGTCGCCGTTGAAGGTGGTGGGCCCGGCGTTGGCAAAGGCGCCGGTGAACAGCTGGGTGCCGAAGACGTTGCTGCGTGTGGCCACGCTGGGGCGCGGGCTGTTGGCGGTGGCGCCGGTGGTGGCGGTTTGGGCGTGTGCGGCGGTGGCCAGCAGGGCTGCCGGCAGTGCCGCCCAGAGCCAACGGTGGCGCCGCCAGGGGCGGTGTGCGCTGGTGGTTTGCATGTTCAGTCCCGGTGGTCTTGCACGATGGCCTTGAGCAGTTGCATCAGGCCGGCCAGTACGAAGGCCACGAGGGTGAAGACGGTGAAGTGGTAGAGGCGACGCGGTTGCAGCGGGTATTCGGGCAGGCCGGCGCTTTGCAGGATGGAGATTTTTTTGAGGGTTCGCGTGGCTTCGACGCGGCCCTTTTCGAGCGCCACCAGGGAGGACTGGTACACCTCCTGCGCAAACCGGGCTTCGAGTTCGAGTCGTCCGTATTCCTCTACCGTGGCGTTGAGGGTCTGGCCGCCGGGTGCGGTGAGGCGGGATTTTTCGGCCCTGATCTGCTGTTGCACGGCGTTGATTTGCAGGCCGAGTTCGAGCACGTTGGCGTGGTCGGGTTGCAGGTAGCCGAGCATGCTGTTGCGGCGGGTTTGCAGGTCGGCCAGCTGGGCTTCGAGCCGGTTGACGATGGCGGTCACGTTCTCGGCGGTGGCCTGGGGAGACACCAGGCCTTTGCGGTTCTGGTAGCCCAGCAGTGCAGAGCGTGCTTTTTGGGCGCGCTGGCCCATGGCCTGCACCTGCTGTTCCAGAAAGTTCACCTGTTCCTGCGCGAGGGCGTGGCCCATGGTGTTCATGGTGCGTTCGCCTTCGGCCACCATGATCTGGGCGATGGCCTGAGCCATTTCGGGGGTGTAGGCCTGGGTCTGGATGGCGAGCACGCCGGCGTATTCGTCCAGTTCGACGTTCACGCGGGAGCGGAAGTAGGGCAGAAATTCCTCCATCGGGGCTTGGCGGTCCCAGAGGCGGGAGAGCCAGTCGCCCTGTGTGGCGAAGTGTTCTCGCAGTTGCAGGCGGGTTTCGAGCTTGCGCAGCATGTCCAGCGAGAGCAGGTGGTCGCGCATGAGGAGCTGGTCGGTCCGGTTGCCGCCGGAGCCGAGCGCGAGCAGGCTGGAGAAGTCCATGTTGGCGCCGGCGTTGAGGTCTGTCCGCTGGATGACGACGCGGGCTTCGGCGACGTAGCGGTCGGACGCGATCAGTCCCCAGTAGAGGCCCGACAGGGCGCTGATCACCAGCGCGACGCTGAGCAGCGGGTGCCGGTGCAGGTGTTGGTGCAGGCGGGGAATGCGCGCTGTCAGCCGTTGCCAGCGGCTGTGGGCGGGCGTTGCCGGCGGGCCGGCCACAGGGGTTGGGGCTTCTGTCATGTGCAGAGGCTTTCCCGGTAGGCCTGGATGGCGTCGTCAATCTGGTCGAACCAGAAGGCTTGCCCCTGGTGCAGCCAGATGCCGGCGCTGCAGAACTGTTTGAGCGTGCCTTCGCTGTGCGAGACCATGATCAGGCCAGCCCGGTGGGCGAGGTTTTTGAAGGCTGCAGCGGCTTTGCTGCGAAAGGCGGCGTCGCCTGTGGCGGTGACTTCGTCGGAGATGTAGATGTCGAAGTCGAAGGCGAGTGACAGAGCGAACTGCAGGCGGGATTTCATGCCGCTGGAATAGGTTTTGACGGGTTCGTCAAAGAAGCTGCCGATGTCCGCAAAGGCCTGTATCTGCTGGAGCCTGTCGGCCATGTCGTCGATGTGGCCATGGAGGCGGCAGACAAATTTGGCGTTTTGTCGCCCGGTAAGGGAGCCTTGCAGGCCACCGCCAAAGCCCATGGGCCAGCTGACGCGACACCGCCTGTCAACGCGTCCGCAGGTAGGGGTGTCTACCCCGCCGATGATGCGCAGCAGAGTGGACTTGCCGGCGCCGTTGCGGCCGATCAGGCCGACGTTGACTTTTGGGGGGACCGTGAAGTTCACGCCGCGCAAGATCCACTGGCCCGGACCGTGGTCGGTCAGGTAGCGTTTGTGGACGTCTTGCACCCGGATCATTTGGCAGTGAGCTGCGGCTGGAACCGCACGTGCAGGGCCAGACCCAGGAACACCAGCGCCAGGGCCCAGGCATGGAGGTAGTCCAGGTTCAGTTCGGGGGGCGCGTGGTAGAGGTCGGAGAAGCCTTGCCGCAGGGCTTCCAGGCCGTGGGCGACCGGGTTGTAGAACAGCCATTGCCGGTAGGGCTGGTGCACGGCCGACAGCGGCAGGATGACCCCGGAGACCAGGTAGAGCGGGGTCATGAGCAGGTCGGCGAGGTTGCCCAATTCTTCTGTCAGGCCTTTGGCCGCCGAGGCGATGAGCCCGAGCCCGAGGCCCAGCCACCAGAGGCCTAGCGCGGCTTCCATGGTTTTCAGGGGACGGGCTGGCAGCACGTCATGGGCGCCCAGTCGCAAGGCTGTGAGGATGACGGTGGCAACACCGAGCATGAGCAGGCCTTCGACCATGGCACGCACGAAAACGGTGTCCACGGGTTTGACCTGACGGTAGGCAAAGAGCGCGTGGTTGGCGCCGACGGCGTTGCCACACTGGGTGGCGGTGCGACGGAACAGGAAGAACCCCAGAAACCCAAGCACCAGCCAGACCACGGTGTCAATGTTGCTGATGGTGCGCACCCGGACGACCGTGAAAACGAACACCATGAAGCCCATGTGAGCGACGGGTTCCAGCAATAGCCAGACCCACGCGCCCCGCCGGTGAAACAGGCGGCTGAGGGCTTCGCGCAACAGCAGGGCATGCCAGACAGCGAGCATCACGGACAGGGCCGTGCGTTGCGGGCGGGCAGAAGGTGTCATGGGGAAAGGGGCTGTCCCGGTGGATCGGGTGGATTCGCCCGGTCGAACACTAAATGAGACTTTAGGTATTACAAAAAAGCGATTGTATCGGTGTTTTTGTTACTAATAATTCACTTTTCAGTTGGCTGGTGGTCTGGTCTGAGCCCGTGGCGCCGATGCGTTACTGTTGCGTTACCGTTGAGCCCCTTGTTTCACCGAGACTGCACAGAGATGAAGCCCGTCAAGAAAGCCGTTTTCCCCGTGGGTGGCCTGGGCACCCGCTTCCTGCCGGCCACCAAGGCCATCCCCAAGGAAATGCTGCCGGTGGTAGACAAGCCGCTGATTCAGTACGCGGTGGAAGAGGCGTATGCCGCAGGCATTCGCCAGATGGTTTTCATCACCGGGCGTCACAAGCGGGCGATTGGCGACCACTTTGATGTGGCCTTTGAGCTTGAGCACGAGCTCGGGCGCGGCGGCAAGGACGATTTGCTGGCGCTGGTGCATGCCATCAAGCCCGACGACATGGACTGCATCTTCATTCGCCAGCCGCGCCCGCTGGGGCTGGGGCACGCCGTGTTGTGTGCCGAGCCGGTGGTGGGGGATGAGCCCTTTGCGGTGCTGCTGGCCGACGACCTGATGCTCGGGCGTGAGCAGTTCAGCGGTGGGCCGACCGTGCTGCAGCAGATGGTGCGCGCCTATGAACGCCAACCTGGCATGGTGCTGGCGGTGCAGGATGTGCCGCGCGCCGATACCCGCCGCTACGGCGTGGTGGATGTGCGCGGTGTGAACGAGATGCTGGCGGAGGTGTTTGCCATGGTGGAAAAGCCGCTCCCGGAGGCGGCTCCCTCCACGTTGGCGGTGGCCGGGCGTTACATCCTCGTGCCTGGTGTGTTTGAGAGCATCCGCCGCCAGCCGCGCGGTGCGGGCGGCGAGATCCAGCTGACCGATGGCATCGCGGCGCTGATCGGGACCGAGAAGGTGTACGCCTTCCGTTACGACGGCCGGCGCTACGACTGCGGCAGCAAGGAAGGCTTTCTGGAGGCCACCATCGACCTGGCGCTGGCCGATCCGCAGCTGGGGCCGGCGGTGCGTGCGCACCTGGCCCGGTTGGCGGCCTGACGGCGCCGGCCTGGCGCTTCAGCGCCCGATCAGGAACACGGCCGGCAGGTCCAGCGGCAGTCCGTCGGCCAGGGTGCGGCGTTTCCAGTCGCTGACCAGGCCGCTGCGCGTGCATTGCTGCGGCAGCGTCAGCCCCGCGCTGACCGCCAGCCGGGTGTGGCCTTGCAGGCTGCCCAGCAGGGCTTGCAGCAGGGCGGCGTTGCGGTAGGGCGTTTCAATCAGGATTTGTGTCTGGCCGGTTTTGAGGGCCAGGGCTTCCAGGTGGCGCAGGCGTTGGGCGCGTTCACTGGCTTCCTGGGGTACGTAGCCGACGAAGGCGAAGTCCTGGCCGTTGAGGCCGCTGGTGGCCAGTGCCAGCATGAGCGAAATGGGGCCGGTGAGCGCCTGTACCGCCACACCCAGCGCGTGTGCGGCGCGCACGATGGAGCTGCCGGGGTCGGCAATGGCGGGCATGCCCGCTTCGCTGACCAGTCCCATGTCGTGCCCTGCGAGTGCGGGGGCCAGCAGGGCTTTGGCGGCGGCGTCGTCGGCCTGGCCGGGTGCGTGGTCGCCCTTTTTGTGGGCGTGGCGCGGCAGTTCGCTGATGTGTTGGGCCTGCAGCGGCGCGGCCAGGGCTTGCCACTCGTTCACCCGTTTGAGGAAGGCGCGGGTGCTTTTGGCGTTTTCGGTGATCCAGTGCGTGAGGGTGGCCGCGGTGCGCAGGGTTTCCTGCGGCAGGCATTCGCTCAGCGCGGCCGGGGCGTTGTGGGCGGTGGTGCCGAAGTCCAGCGGGGTGGGCACGAGGTACAGCGTGCCGGTGCGGTTCGGCGCCGTCACAGCACGGGCACGCCTGCGGCGCGGATGAGCTGACAGGTGCGGATGAGTGGCAGGCCGACAAGGGCGGTAGGGTCGTCGTTGTCGATGCGCTCCAGCAAGGCAATGCCCAGACCTTCGCTCTTGGCGCTGCCCGCGCAGTCGTAGGGTTGTTCGGTGCGCAGGTAGTGCTCGATTTCGGCGTCACCCAGGTCGCGGAAGAGCACGCGCACGGGCGCGAGCGCCACCCGTTCGAAGCCGGTGGCCTGGCACACCACGGCCACGGCGGTCTGGAAGATCACGGTTTGCCCGCGCATTTGACGCAGCTGGGTGACCGCGCGCTCGTGGGTGCCGGGCTTGCCCAGGGGCTGGCCGTTCAGGTCGGCCACCTGGTCGCTGCCGATGACCACGGCATCGGGGTGGCGGTGTGCCACGTCGCGGGCTTTTTCCAGTGCCAGCCGGGTGGCCAGGGCGGCAGGGGCTTCACCGGGTTGCGGCGTTTCATCGACCAGCGGGCTGGCCGTTTCGAACGGCAGACCCAGGCGTTGCAGCAGTTCCTTGCGGTAGCGGGAAGTGGAGCCCAGGATCAGGGGGCGGGGCAGGGGTGTGGACATGCGCCCTATTGTCGGCGCTCCTGCCGGACCGGCCTGGGGGGCGCGGTTCTCGTAAACTGCCTGCATGACCGCCGATGCCAAGTCCCGCTGGAATCCTGATCGCTTTGATGTGCGCGCCTTTGCGCAGGCCGGTGCAGAGCTGGCCGCGGACGATCCCCTGGCCCGCTTCGCGCGGCTGGCGGCGGAAATGGCCGCCGGCCAGGAGGCGCAGGCCCGGGGGGTGCAGTGGCGTGTGCAGGGCGAACAGCGCCCGGGCGTGCGCGGCGCCGAGCCGTCGGTCTGGCTGCATGTGCAGGCGCAGACCGTGCTGCCGCTGGTCTGCCAGCGCTGCCTGGCGCCGGTGGACACGCCGCTGACAGTGGACCGCTGGTTCCGCTTTGTGGCCGATGAGGACACCGCTGCGGCCGAGGACGAGGACAGCGACGAAGACGTGCTGGCGCTTGAACCCCGGCCCAGCCTGCGCGAGCTGGTTGAAGACGAGCTGCTGATGGAACTGCCGCCCGTGCCCATGCACGAGGTTTGCCCCGAGCCCCTGTCCCCGGTGGATGCCCTGGCCCCTGCGGACCCAGCTGGAGCGGACACGCAGCGACCACACCCTTTCGCCGGCCTCGCCCGTCTGAAGCAGTGAGCCTGCGGTCCCGTGGTGGCCGGGTCCGGATGTTCGGGCTATAATCTGCGGCTTTGCGCTGGCATCCGAATGGCGCACCGGTTCATCCCCTGGGTTGGGCTGTGGTGCGAGGTTCAGACCTCCTGGAGCAGGCGCGCCGACAGTCCCACCCGAATTCAGGAGCCCAACATGGCCGTTCAGCAAAACAAAAAGTCCCCGTCCAAGCGTGGCATGCACCGTTCCCACAACGCCCTGAGCGTGCCGGGCATCGCCGTCGAGCCGACCACCGGCGAAACCCATCTGCGCCACCACATCAGCCCCAACGGTTTCTACCGTGGTCGCCAGGTGCTCAAGAACAAATCTGAAGCCTGATACAGCGGTGGGCCTCCTGCCCGGTCGCGGCTTCGCGTTCAGGGCAGATGGCGCCGTCAAGGCCCGGGCCCGCATGCTGCATGCGGGCTTTTTTCATTCTGGTGGCGCTGCGGGCGCCCGTTCTGGAACGTCCTGATGATCACCATCGCCGTGGACTGCATGGGGGGAGATGTCGGCCCCGATGCCACCTTGCCCGCCTGCGAGGCTTTTCTGGCCACCCATCCGCAGGTTCGGCTGTTGCTGGTGGGTCGACCCGAGGCCCTTGGGCATTACCCCCGGCTGCTGGGCCACGCGCGATGCAGCGTGGTGGCGGCCACCGAGGTGGTGGCCATGGACGACCCGGTGGAAGTCGCGCTGCGCAGGAAGAAGGACTCTTCCATGCGCGTGGCTGTCCAGCAGGTCAAGGAAGGGGTGGCGCAGGCTGCCGTGTCGGCCGGCAACACGGGCGCCTTGATGGCCATTGCCCGATACGTGCTCAAGACGCTCGATGGCATTGACCGTCCCGCCATCGCCTCGCAGCTGCCCAACGCCCAGGGCGGGGCAACCACGGTGCTCGATCTGGGGGCCAATGTCGATTGCTCGCCCGAACACCTGCTGCAGTTTGCCGTCATGGGCTCTGCACTGGTGGTTGCCATTTCCGGGCGCAGCCATCCGACGGTGGGTCTGCTCAACGTGGGCGAAGAGGTCATCAAGGGCAGTGAAGTCATCAAGCAGACCGGGGTGCTGTTGCGCCAGGCGGCCGAACGTGGTGATCTGAATTTCGCGGGCAACGTCGAGGGCAATGACATTTTCAAGGGCACGACCGACATCGTGGTCTGCGACGGCTTCGTGGGCAATGCCGCCCTCAAGGCCAGCGAGGGGGTGGCCACCATGCTGGCGGGCTTTATCCGCCAGGAGTTTTCGCGCAACGCGCTGACCCGGCTGGCGGCCCTGTGCGCCTACCCCGTGCTCAAGGCTTTCAAGAAGCGGGCTGACCACCGCCGCTACAACGGCGCGGCCTTGCTGGGCCTGCGCGGGCTGGTGTTCAAGAGCCATGGTTCGGCCGACGCTTTCGCCTTCGAGCAGGCCCTGACCCGGGCTTATGATGCGGCCCACAACCGCCTGCTGGAGAGCGTCCAGGAGCGCATCGCCCACGCGGCCCTGCTGCTCGCCCCTGACACAGTGACCAGCCCTACCCAGCCTGTCCTCCCCACCTGAGCCTGACGGCCTTCCCGCGCATGACACGATTTGCCCGCATTGCCGGTACCGGCAGCTGCCTGCCCTCCCAGCGTCTGACCAATGCCGACATGGTGGTCCGTCTGGCGGCGCGTGGTGTCGAAACCAGTGACGAATGGATTGTCGAGCGCACCGGTATCCGGTCGCGACATTTTGTGGAAGAGGGCCGGTTCGCCAGCGATCTGGCAGCCGATGCGGCCCGCCAGGCCATGACCGCAGCCGGCGTACAGCCGACCGAGATTGACCTCATCATCGTGGCGACTTCCACGCCTGACATGGTGTTTCCGTCCACGGCTGCGATCGTGCAGCACAAGCTGGGCATCGCGGGTTGTCCGGTGTTTGACGTGCAGGCGGTGTGCAGCGGCTTCATTTATGCGCTGACCGTGGCCGATGCCATGATCCGTTCGGGCTCGGCGGGAAAGGCCCTGGTGATCGGGGCGGAGGTGTTCTCCCGCCTGCTGGATTTCAACGACCGCACCACCTGTGTGCTGTTCGGTGACGGCGCCGGCGCCGTGGTGCTCGAAGCCGCTGACACACCGGGCATCCTGGCCACCGACATCCACGCCGACGGCCAGCACGTCGACATCCTGTGTGTGCCTGGTCACGTCTCGGGGGGGCAGGTCATGGGCGATCCCCTGCTCAAGATGGACGGGCAGGCCGTGTTCAAGCTGGCCGTGGGCGTGCTGGAAGAGACCGCCCGCGCCGTGCTGGCCAAGGCCGGCCGGACCGCTGCCGACATCGATTGGCTGATCCCGCACCAGGCCAACATCCGCATCATGAACGGCACGGCGCGCAAGCTCAAACTGCCGATGGACAAGGTGGTGGTGACGGTGGACCAGCACGGCAACACGTCGGCGGCGTCGATTCCCCTGGCGCTGGACCATGCGGTCCGGGCCGGGCAGGTGAAGAAGGGGGATACCCTGCTGCTCGAAGGTGTGGGTGGCGGCTTTACCTGGGGTGCTGTCCTGGTTGATTTCTGAGGACGCTTCTTTACCTTTTCATTCGCAGGACATTCCCTCATGAGCGCATTCGCATTCGTCTTTCCTGGCCAGGGTTCGCAATCCGTTGGCATGCTTGACGCCTGGGGTGACCACCCCGTGGTGGCCGAGACGCTGAAGGAAGCGTCCGACGCCCTGGGTGAGGATGTAGGTCGCCTGATCAAGGAGGGTCCGAAAGAAGCCCTGGCCCTGACCACCAACACCCAGCCGGTGATGCTGGTGGCCGGTGTGGCCGCCTGGCGCGTCTGGCGGGCCGACGGTGGTGCGCTGCCAGCGGCGGTGGCCGGTCATTCGCTGGGCGAGTACAGCGCCCTGGTGGCATCGGGCGTGCTCACGCTGGCACAGGCCGCGCCGCTGGTGCGCTTCCGCGCTGCCGCCATGCAGGAAGCCGTGCCGGTGGGCACGGGCGCGATGGCCGCCATCCTGGGCATGGACGCCGATCAGGTGAAGGCTGGTTGCGCCGAGGCGCAGGCCACGTTCGCTGCAGGCAGCGGCGAGGTGGTGGAAGCCGTGAACTTCAACGATCCTGCCCAGACCGTGATCGCCGGCAGCAAGGCGGCCGTGGAAAAGGCCTGCGAAGTGCTCAAGGCCCATGGTGCCAAGCGCGCCTTGCCGCTGCCGGTGTCGGCGCCGTTCCACTCCAGCCTGATGAAGCCCGCCGCTGACAAGCTGCGCGAGCGCCTGGCCGCCACGGCTTTCGCGGCGCCGCAGATCCCGGTGGTCAACAACATCGATGTGATGGTGGAAACCGATGCCGACCGCATCCGCGACGCGCTGTTCCGCCAGGCTTTTGGTCCGGTGCGCTGGGTGGAGTGCGTGCAGGCCATCAAGGCGCGCGGCATCAGCACCGTGGTCGAATGCGGCCCCGGCAAGGTGCTGGCCGGCATGACCAAGCGCATCGACGCCGAACTGACCGGTGCCCCGCTGCTCGACCCGGCCACGCTGGCCGAGGTGAAGACCCTGCTGGCCTGAGCGCCACCGCACAAGGAGATCCGAATGACCGAAGTGAAATTTGCAGGCCAGGTGGCCCTGGTGACCGGTGCCTCGCGTGGCATCGGTGCCGCCATTGCCGCCGAGCTGGTGGCCAAGGGCCTGATCGTGGTGGGCACCGCCACCAGTGACGACGGTGCGGCCAAGATCACCGCTGCCCTGAAGGCGCTGCCCGGTGCGGCCGACGGCTGCCGCGGCGCCCAGCTGGACGTGAACGACGTGGCCGCCGCCGAGGCGCTGATCGACGAGATCGCCAAGGCCCACGGCGCGCTGCATGTACTGGTCAACAACGCCGGCATCACCCGCGACATGCTGGCCATGCGTCTGAAGGACGAAGACTGGGACGCCGTGCTGGACACCAACCTCAAGGCCGTATTCCGCATGAGCCGGGCTGTGATTCGCCCGATGATGAAGCAGCGCTATGGCCGCATCATCAGTATCACCAGCGTGGTCGGCGCCTCCGGCAACCCGGGCCAGGCCAATTACGCGGCCGCCAAGGCCGGTGTGGCCGGCATGACCCGCGCCCTGGCGCGTGAACTCGGCAGCCGCCACATCACCGTCAATTGCGTGGCTCCGGGCTTCATCGAAACCGACATGACAGCGTCGCTGGCCGAAGAACAGCAGAAGGCCTTGCTGGGCCAGATTCCGCTGGGCCACCTGGGCAAGCCAGCCGACATCGCACACGCGGTGGCTTATCTGGCCAGCCCGCAGGCGGCCTACGTCACGGGGCAGGAGTTGCACGTCAACGGTGGCATGTTCATGGCCTGATCGGGCCGCGCGCCGATAAGGCCGCCCGGCGGGCAGGTCAGGGGCGTGTCCCCGGGCCGGCTAAAATGGCGGCTTGTATTTCAACCACCCTCAGAGGGACTTATGAGCGATATCGAAGCACGCGTGAAGAAAATCATTGCCGAGCAACTCGGCGTGGAAGAGAGCCAGGTCACCCACGAGAAGGCTTTTGTGGCCGATCTGGGCGCTGACTCCCTCGACACCGTGGAACTGGTCATGGCCCTCGAGGACGAGTTTGGTATCGAGATTCCCGACGAAGACGCCGAGAAGATCACCACCGTTCAGAACGCCATCGACTACGCCGTCGCCCACCAGAAGGCCTGATGCCCACATGAGCCGCCGCCGTGTCGTCGTGACCGGTCTGGGCTGCGTGAGCCCCGTGGGTAACACGGTGCAGCAAGCCTGGGCCAACATCCTTGCCGGTCAGTCCGGCATCGGTCTCATCACCAAGTTCGACGCCGCGAATTTCGCGTGCAAGATTGCCGGTGAGGTCAAGGATTTTGATCTCGAGTCCTACATCAGCGCCAAAGAGGCGAGGACGATGGACACCTTCATCCATTACGGTATCGCCGCAGCCCATCAGGCAGTGGTGGACGCTGGCCTGCCCACCGGCGAGGCGCTGGACGAAGAGCAAGCGACGCGGATCGGCTGCATCATCGGGTCCGGTATCGGCGGCCTGCCGCTGATCGAAGAAACCCACGGCGAGTATGTCAGCCGCGGCCCGCGCCGCATCTCACCGTTTTTCGTGCCCGCCTCGATCATCAACATGATCTCGGGCCACGTGTCCATGCGGTTCGGCTTCAAGGGGCCGAACCTCGCGGTGGTCACCGCTTGCACCACCGGACTGCACTGTATCGGTGAGGCGGCGCGCAAAATCGAATACGGCGACGCCGATGTGGTCGTGGCCGGCGGCGCTGAAGGCACGGTGTCGCCCCTGGGCGTGGGTGGTTTTGCCGCCATGCGTGCCCTGTCTACCCGAAACGATGATCCGGCCACCGCGTCCCGTCCGTGGGACAAGGACCGTGATGGCTTCGTGCTGGGTGAAGGTGCCGGGGTGATGGTGCTCGAAGCGTACGAGCACGCCAAGGCCCGTGGT
>JBJTNV010000100.1:0-17321 GCA_046074205.1 Hydrogenophaga sp. | reverse complement strand
CGCCAATGCCCGATTCCTGGAAGACCGGGTCAACGCCGAGGTGGTCGTACGACCCGAACTGCGCCATCTGGTGCTGCAGTGCACCGCCGTCAACGACATCGACGCCAGCGCCCTGGAAACCCTGCTGACCCTCAACCACCGTCTGCAGGATGCCGGCGTGCAGCTGCACCTGAGCGAGGTCAAGGGCCCGGTGATGGACCGGCTGCGGCGCAGCGATTTCCTGCAGCAGCTGTCCGGTCGCGTGTTCCTCACGCACCACCAGGCGATCAGCGCGTTGGACCCGCAGACGCCGGACCCGGCCGCACAGGTCTGAGGGCGCGCGCGACCGCGTCCCGGCTCAGCCCTTGCGGCGCAGCAACCGCACGTGCATGGGCCGCACGAAGTGCGCGCCGTCGGCCGTCATGTGCGGCATGAACGCCGCACGCACACGCTCGGCCAGCGCGGGGGTGATGAAGTGGTCGGCAAAGCTGGGGTAGAGCATGCGCTGCTCGAACTCGGCCCAGTCCTTGAAATGCGCGGGCTGTGCGAAGCGGCGTTCTTCCGCCGCCGCCCAGTGCGTGCCCGCGGCCAGCGCCCGGTCCAGCGCGGCCTGCGCCGCACGGCGTACGGTGTTCTCGTCGTTGTAGAGCCGCACCACTTCGTTGAGCGCGCCGCCGAAGATGGGTTCGCTCACGTAGAACCAGCCGCCGGGCTTGACCACGCGGGCCACCTCGACCAGCGCCTGGTCCATGCCATCCAGCGGCACGTGGTGCAGGCTCTTGAGCATCAGGGCGCCGTCGAAGCTGGCGTCGGGAAACGGGATCGCTTCGGCGCTGCCGGCCATGAACACCAGCCGCTGCTGCGGGGTGGCCATGTTCTTGGCGTGCTGCACGGCGTCCACTTCCAGCCCCACCAGCTGGCTGCCGGCATGGCGCGCCAGCAGGCTGCGCGCCAGCCGCGCGTTGCCGCAGCCCAGTTCGATGATGCGCTGGTCGGCCAGCGGCACCAGATCGGCCAGCAGGTCGAGCTCGTCGCTCAGGCGGGACAGCTGATCGGGCGGGCAGCCACCGCCGTCGTCTTGTGCGACGGCGTCAGGGTCGTGGTTCGGGCAAATGTCCATGGTGATCTCCAGTGGCGCAGGGTAACGCGGGTGAGGCCCATCCTGTCGGCGGTTGGCCCAACACCCAAGATCCATGCCACCCGCGCCCCGGCCAGCCAAGTGGCGCACCGCCGCAGGCTGCTGGCCCAACAGCCCAGGCCGTAGGTCAGACCGACACCCGGCAGACTGCCAAAACTGGCAGACAATGTCAGGCATTGGCTGCCTGGCGGCCACAGGAGCCTGCTTGAAACCCCTGCCTGAACTCACCGCCTTTCTCGAAGGTCTGCCCGAGCCGCACATCCTGTTCGACGCGCAGTACCGCATCCTGGCGGCCAACGCCGCCTACCGGCGCCAGTTCAGCCCGGAGCGCAGCGTCATCGGTCGCCACTGTTACGAGGTCTCGCACCACTTCGCCGTGCCCTGCGACCAGGCGGGCGAGTCCTGCCCGCTGGCGCAGTCCAGGCTGTCGGGCCAGCGTGAGCGCGTACTGCACCTGCACCACACGCGCCAGGGCGAGGAGTACGTGAACATCGAGCTCTCGCCCCTGCCGGGCGAGGACGGGCAGCCCGCCTTCTATGTGGAGAAGATGGAGCCGCTGCGCGTGGCCCAGGGCCAGCCCTCGGCACAGGGCCTGATCGGCCGGTCGGACGCCTTCCAGCGCATGCTGGCGCTGGTGGCCCGTGTGGCACCGTCGCGCGCCAGCGTGCTGCTGCTGGGCGAGTCGGGCACCGGCAAGGAACTGGTGGCCCGCGCCATCCACGAGGCCAGCCCGCGCGCCGGCAAGCCGCTGGTGGCGGTGGACTGCTCCAGCCTGCCGGAAAACCTGTTCGAGTCCGAACTCTTCGGCCACGAGCGCGGCGCCTTCACCGGCGCGGCCACGGCGCGCGGTGGTCTGGTCGAAGCGGCCAGCGGCGGCACCCTGTTCCTGGACGAAGTGGGCGACATCCCGCTGCCGATGCAGGTGAAATTGCTGCGCCTGCTGGAGTCCGGCACCTACCGGCGCGTGGGCAGCACCGAGCTGCGGCACGCCGACATCCGCGTGGTCTCGGCCACGCACCGCGACATCCACGCCATGGTGCAGGACGGGCGCTTTCGCGAGGACCTGTATTACCGGCTCTCGACCTTCCCCATCGACCTGCCGCCGCTGCGCGAGCGCCATGGCGATGTGACCCTGCTGGCGCCCGCCCTGCTGGAGCGTGTGACCGCCCCCCGCCGCCTGCGGCTGGCAGCCGATGCGCTGCGCTGCCTGGACGAACAGGGCTTTCCCGGCAACGTGCGCGAGCTGCGCAACCTGCTGGAGCGCACCGCCCTGCTCTGCGACGGCGACGTGATCGAGGCCGAGCACGTGCGCCAGGCCCTGAGCACCGGTCGCCGGCCCGGGGTGCGGGCGGCCGCCCACGCGGCGGCACCGCCAACCGCACCCGAAACCAGCCAGGACCTGCGCAGCCTGGAACAGGCCGCGCTGCGCGAGACGGTCGCCCGGCACACCGGCAGTCGGGCCGAGCTGGCGCAGCGGCTGGGCATCAGTGAGCGCTCGCTCTACCGCAAGCTCAAGACACTGGGCATCCGCACCGGCCGGGGCTGACATCCGCCTGGCCCGCCGCACCGGGAACCTCCGCTTGCGCAACCGCTCCCACAGCAGCTACAACGTCACATAACCATATAAGGAAACAAGCATGTCATTCCTGCTGCCATTCGGTGAAACCGTCGAGGGCTACCCGGTTCGGGTGGTCAATGAGCGCATGGTGCGCGCCGCCGCCGGTCTGCTGTTCTTTCCGGCTGTGCTCTCGTTCATGCACTCTTTCCTGCTCGGCAACTTCCAGTACACGCGTCTGTTTGTCATCGTCTTCCTGATTGACATGGCGCTGCGCATGCTCAGCCCGCGGCTGGCGCCGAGCATGATCGTCGGCGGCTGGATCGTGCGCCATCAGGCGCCCGAATGGGTGGGCGCGCCGCAAAAGCGCTTTGCCTGGGGCCTGGGCCTGCTGCTGGGCCTGGCCATGCTGTACCTGATGGTGTTCAACCGGTACATGGGCCCGGCCAACATGCTCATCTGCGGGGCCTGCCTGACACTGATGTTCTTCGAGACCGCCTTCGGCATCTGCCTGGGCTGCAAGCTCTACAACCTGTTCAACCGCGAAAAGGCCCAGCTCTGCCCCGGCGGTGTGTGCGAGGTACCGGCGCAGAAGAAGGGCTGGGGCATCGCCCTGCCGCAGGCCGCGGTGCTGGTGCTGTTCGTCGGTGCTTTTGTCGCCGCCAAGGGCTGGGTGGACGCCACCGGGCCGATGCAGGGGTTTGACGACATGGCCACCCTGGAAGAGATGGGCCTGAAACCCACCGCAGGCGCCCCCTCGGAAGCCGACAGCGAACGCTGCAAGGTGCCGGACTTTGCAAGGGCCATCGGGCACGAGGCCCAGTGGAAGCTGCACAACGGGTGCAGTTGAGCCCACCCCCCTCGCTTGTTCGCTGCGCGTAACCGCTCCGGCGACACAGGTGTGAAGACGAGGGGGAGTCGGTTCCAGGGCACCGCAGAACCGGCTTTGCCGGGCGCCAGTGCCGCCCCCTGGGGGGGTGACGCGCCGTCAGGCGCGGCGCGGGGGGTCAATGCTCCTGATGGAGCTTCTCGTGGATCTTCTTGGTCGTGCGCCAGACGCCCCACAGCACCAGCGGGATCATGGCGCCGGCCAGCAGCTCGGGCTTGATGGGCAGGCCCGCTTCCTTGCCGGCCTTGCCCAGGTACAGGATCAGGCTGATCACGTAGTACGAGATGGCCGCGATCGACAGCCCTTCCACCGTGCTCTGCAGGCGCAACTGCAATTCCTGCCCCTTGGTCAGCTTGGCCAGCAGCTGCTGGTTCTGCTCCTCGGTGGCGATGTCCACCCGCGTGCGCAGCAGCGCGCTGGTGCGGGTGACGCGGTCGGACAGCGAGGCCAGACGCTGCGCGGTGGACTGCACCGTGGCCATGGCCGGTGACATGCGTCGCTGCAGGAATTCGCCCAGCGTGCGAGTGCCAGGAATGGGCTGCTCACGCAGTTCTGCCATGCGCTCGCGCACCAGGGCGTCGTAGGCCCGCGTGGCCGAGAAACGGTAGCTGTGCTCGGCGGTGGCGCGCTCGACGCCGGCAGCCAGGCCGATCAGCGTGTCCAGCAGGGCCTGGTCGGTGTTGCTCTTGTTCTCCAGTTGCGCGGTGATGTCGGCCAGCGCGCGTTCGCTGTGCGCCAGCAGCGGTCCCAGCGCCTTGGACGCCGGCAGGCCGCGCAGCGCCATCAGGCGGTAGGTCTCGAGTTCGAGCAGGCGCGCCGCGATGCGGCCAGCCCGGGTCTCGGTGGTGCCCGGCGGCGCGATCACCATCAGGCGCTCGAAACCGTCGGGACGCAGCCAGACATCGGTCACCACCATCGAGTGACCCTGGTTGCCCATGAGCGAGGCCACCACCGTGTGCTCGCCCAGCCAGTGTCTCGCCTGCGCCAGCGCGGCCTGCGGTGCGTCGATGGCGTCTTCGACCATCACCAGGTGGATGGCGGCGATGGTGCGCCCCGGCAGGCCTGCCAGCCAGCCCGGCGGCGTGGCCAGTGCGGTCAGCAGGTCGGGGTTGCGGGAGCCCAGGCCCACGCCATCGGGCAGCGGCTGCACGATGGAGTAACGGGTGAACTCGGTGTGCCGTTCCCACTTGAGCGTGTAAGCCGGCAGCCGCAGGCGCAGGAAGCCGGCCTTGAGGTGATCGACCGACAGCGCCTCCTGTGCCGGCAGGAGGCGCAGGTGTTCACACTCCTGTTCGCGCGACACGCCCTCGTTGAACAGCGCCACGTAGGTCACCAGCGCCGGCAGGCGGATGCGGGCGGGCGGGCGGGCGTGCACCTCGTTGTGCAGCAGTTCGCGCAGGGGGTCGCTGGGGGGCAGCAAATGGGGCACCGGGTTCATGGGGCCATTGTGCCGAAAGCGCCCTGGCACCGGCCACAGCACAGAGGCCGGCCCCTGTCGCAACCAAAGAAAACCCGCCGGGCCGTGAGGCCGGGCGGGCTGAAGGCCACGTCCGGGAGGACAGACGTGGCGTCAGGGATGGCGTCGGATCAAAAAGGAATGTCGTCGTCCATGTCGTCGAAGCCGCTGGCCGGACGGGCGGGGGCCGGTGCGGGGGCAGGGGCCGGACGGGCCGCAGGGGCCTGGCGCGGCGCGGCGGCCGGGCGGCTATAGCCACCACCGCCTTCTTCACCACCGCCCATGCCTTCGCGGCCGCCCAGCAGCTGCAGTTCGGTGGCGATGATGTCCACGGTGTTCTTTTCCACGCCGGTGGCCTTGTCGGTGTAGGTGCCGTACTTCAGGCGACCTTCGACGTAGATCGGGCGGCCCTTCTTGACGTATTCGCCGGCGATTTCAGCCAGGCGGTCGTAGAAGGTGACGCGGTGCCACTGGGTGTCTTCGATGGTTTCGCCGCTGTTGCGGTCCTTGCGGCGGCTGGAGGTGGCCACGCTCACATTGGCCACGGCCTGACCCGAAGGCAGGTAACGGATTTCGGGATCGCGGCCGCAGTTGCCGACGAGGATGACTTTGTTGACGGATGCCATGTGTGAGAGCCCTGAAAGGGAGTGAACAGCGGGCGCGGCCCGGGGCCGGACGGCCGATCATTGTGCCGCAATTGCCCGCCACCGGCTGCTCTGCCGGCGGGCCGTCGACCGCCGCAAGGCGTCACCGGCCGACAGGCGGGGCTCAGCGACGCGCTGTGGCGGCGGGCGCCTTCATCGGCCAGGCCACGACAAACCAGACCAGCGTGGCCACGGCACAGGCTGCGAACAGGCCTTTTGGTCCATGGGCCCGGGCCAGCCAGCCGCCGACGGCACCACCGGCAAAAAAACCCGCCGACTGCAGCGTGTTGTAAACGCCCAGCGCAGCCCCGCGAGCATGGGCCGGCGCCAGCCTGGAGACCAGGCTGGGCTGGCTGGCTTCCATCATGTTGAAACCGATGAAAAACACGAACAGCAGGCCACCCAGGGTCCACAGACCCGGCGCCGCGCCGGCCACGGCCCACAGACCGACCTGCACCGCGACGATCAGGCCGATGGAGACCATGAAAGCGGCGCGCAGCCGGCCCTTGCGTTCCATGGGAAACAGCACGCCACCCATGACCAGCAGCGAGGCCGCCACCGCCGGCAGGTACACCTGCCAGTGGTCGGCCTTGGGCAGACCGGCGGCCACCAGCAGCGCCGGCAGCGCCATCCACATCGCCAGCTGCACCGCGTGCAGCACAAACACGCCCAGGTTCAGGCGCAGCAGCCCGGCGTGGCGCAGCACCTCGCCCAGTCCGCCGCGCACCTGCTGCATGTCCGACGGCTTGTGCACCACCGGCTCGGGCGGGGCCACCCACAGCACCACGGCGATGCCCAGCAGCGCCAGCGTGCAGGTCATGAGGAAGATGCCCGACAGACCGACCCAGCCGGCCAGCAGCGGCGCGATCACCAGCGAGAGCGCGAACATGAGCGCGATGCTGGCGCCCACCAGGGCCATGGCCTTGGTTCGCACCGCATCGCGCGTCACGTCGGCCAGGAAGGCGGTGACCGCAGCCGAGATGGCGCCCGCACCCTGCACCGCGCGGCCGATGGCCAACCAGGTCAGGTCCGGCGCCCAGGCCGCAATGGCGCTGCCGGCGGCGAACAGCAGCAGGCCGGCGACGATGGTGCGCTTACGACCGAAGCGGTCCGAGGCGATGCCGAAGGGGATTTGCAGGAAGGCCTGCGTCAGGCCGTACAGGCCCATGGCAAAGCCGACGTGGGCCGGGTCGTCACCGCCAGGCAGGCGCGCGGCTTCGAGCGCAAACACCGGCAGTACGATGAACAGGCCGAGCATGCGCAGCGCGAACACCAGGGCCAGCGAGACACTGGCCCGGCGCTCGTCGGGCGTCATGCGGTGGGAATCGGGGGGAACCGGGGAAGCGGTGGTCGAGGACACGGCGGGAACGGCGGTCGGGACAAAGGTGTGATTGTCGGGCATGGCAGCGAGCAGGATGCGGGGCCAGGCCGCCTCCGGCCGAACCGTGCCCCTGCATCGGCAGGGACCCCGGTGCCGGGGCAGCGCACTGCACCAGCCGTGGAGCGGGGGGCGACTTATCATGCCGGGTTGCCCTTTTGACGCCCGCCCCGTGGATTCCAAGCCCTCCCTTTCGCCCGTCGCCCCCGCCAGCGCCACCGTGCTGTCGGTGCGCGGCGCGCGCACGCACAACCTCAAGAACATCGACCTGGACATCCCCAAGCACGCGTTGGTGGTGATCACCGGGCTGTCGGGTTCGGGCAAATCCAGCCTGGCCTTTGACACGCTGTACGCCGAAGGCCAGCGTCGTTATGTCGAAAGCCTGTCGGCCTACGCGCGCCAGTTCCTGCAGCTGATGGACAAGCCCGACGTGGACCTGATCGAGGGTCTGTCACCCGCCATCGCCATCGAGCAGAAGGCCACCAGCCACAACCCGCGCTCGACCGTGGGCACGGTGACCGAGATCCACGACTACCTGCGCCTGCTGTATGCCCGCGCCGGCACGCCCTACTGCCCGGAGCACGACCTGCCACTGGCCTCGCAAAGCGTGGCGCAGATGGTGGACACGGTGCTGGCCCTGCCCGAAGGCACGAAGCTGATGATCCTGGCGCCGGTGGCGCGCGAGAAGAAGGGCGAGTTCGCCGAGCTGTTCGCCGAGATGCAGGCCCAGGGCTATGTGCGCTTCCGCCTCAACGGCGAAGTCGTCGAGGCCGAGGCCCTGCCGGCACTGAAGAAGACCGAGAAGCACAACATCGACGTGGTGATCGACCGCATCAAGGTGCGCTCGGCCGAGGAGGCGGGTGGCGAACGCCCCGCCGCCGGCCCGCACCAAGGCGGAGCAGCCCCCACGGGGAGCAGCGACCCGCGCAGCGTTGGAGCGTGTGGGCCCAATCCTCTACGCCAGCGGCTCGCGGAAAGTTTTGAAGCGGCGCTGCGCCTGGCCGAAGGCCGCGCGCTGACGGTGGACATGGACACCGGCGCCGAGCTGGCGTTTTCGGCCAAGTTCGCCTGCCCGGTCTGCACCCACACCGTGGGCGAGCTGGAGCCGCGCCTGTTCTCGTTCAACTCGCCGCTGGGCGCCTGCCCGGCCTGCGACGGCATCGGTCACACCGAGGTGTTCGACCCCGAGCGCGTGGTGGCCTTCCCTTCGCTGAGCCTGGCCAGTGGCGCCATCAAGGGCTGGGACCGGCGCAACGGTTACTACTTCGCGATGATCGAGTGCATCGCCGCGCACTACGGCTTTGACGCGGAAGCGCCGTGGGAAAGCCTGCCGCAGAAGGTGCAGCAGGTGTTGCTCTACGGATCGGGCGAAGAGGAGATCAGGTTCAGCTACGCGCTGGAATCGGGCGAGCGCGCGGGCAAGAAGGTCACGAAGAAGCACCCCTTCGAAGGCATCATCCGCAACTTCGAACGCCGTTACCGCGAGACCGACAGCATGGCGGTGCGCGAGGAACTGGCCCGTTATCGCAGTACCCAGCCCTGCCCCGAATGCGGCGGCACGCGGCTGCGCAAGGAAGCGCGTCATGTCTTCGTGGGCGACGGCGAACAGCGCCAGCCCATCTACAAGGTCAGCCACATCACGCTCGGCGAGGCGCTGGACTACTTCCGTCGCCTCGAACTGCAAGGAGCCAAGGCCGACATTGCCGCGCGCGTGGTCAATGAAATCCGCCAGCGCCTGAAGTTCCTCAACGACGTGGGCCTGAACTACCTGAGCCTGGACCGCAGCGCCGACACCTTGAGTGGCGGCGAGGCCCAGCGCATCCGCCTGGCCAGCCAGATTGGCAGCGGGCTGAGCGGGGTGATGTACGTGCTCGACGAGCCCAGCATCGGCCTGCACCAGCGCGACAACGACCGCCTGATCGGCACGCTGCAGCACCTGCGCGACCTGGGCAACACCGTGCTGGTGGTGGAACACGACGAAGACATGATCCGCACCGCCGACCACGTGATCGACATCGGCCCCGGTGCCGGTGTGCACGGCGGCCGCGTGATGTCGCAGGGCACACCGGCCGCGGTGATGGCCGACCCGAACTCGCTGACCGGCCAGTACCTCAGCGGCGCGAAAGAAATCGTGGTGCCGGCGCGGCGCACGCCATGGCTGCCAGTGATCAAACCCGAGGCGAAGACCGCGCCGGTCAAATCGCGCTTTCCCATGAGCCCAGCGGCCGAGCGCCGCGCCGAACGCCAGACCGCGCACGAAGCCACGCTGGGCGAGCTGCAGGAAATCCGCGTGCGCGGCGCGCGGGGCCACAACCTCCAGGACGTGAGCGTGGCCTTCCCGGTGGGGCTGCTGACCTGCGTGACCGGCGTCTCGGGTTCGGGCAAATCCACGCTGGTCAACGACACGCTCTACGCCGCCGTCGCGCGCACGCTCTACCGCTCGCACGACGAGCCGGCCGAGCACGAGGCCATCGAAGGCATCGAACATTTCGACAAGGTCATCAACGTCGACCAGAGCCCGATCGGCCGCACGCCGCGCAGCAACCCGGCCACCTACACCGGCCTGTTCACCGGCATCCGCGAGCTGATGGCAGAGGTGCCGACCGCGCGCGAACGCGGCTACGGCCCGGGGCGCTTCAGTTTCAACGTGGCCGGCGGCCGCTGCGAGGCCTGCCAGGGCGATGGCGTGGTCAAGGTGGAGATGCACTTCCTGCCCGACGTGTATGTGCCCTGCGAGGTCTGTCACGGCCAGCGCTACAACCGCGAGACGCTGGAGGTCCAGTACAAGGGCCGCAACATCGCGCAGATCCTGGACATGACGGTGGAGCACGCGGCCCAGTTCTTCAGCGCCGTGCCCACCCTGCACCGCAAGCTGCAGACCCTGCTGGACGTGGGTCTGAGCTATGTGCGCCTGGGCCAGAGCGCAACGACCCTGTCGGGCGGCGAGGCGCAGCGCGTCAAGCTGGCGCAGGAGCTTTCCAAGCGCGACACCGGCCGCACGCTCTACATCCTCGACGAGCCCACCACCGGCCTGCACTTCGCTGACATCGAACTGCTGCTCAAGGTGCTGCACCAACTGCGCGACGCAGGCAACACCATCGTGGTCATCGAACACAACCTCGACGTCATCAAGACCGCCGACTGGCTGATCGACATGGGCCCCGAAGGCGGTTCGGGCGGCGGCACGGTGGTGGTGCAGGGCACGCCGGAAACCGTGGCGGCCTGCGAGGCCAGCCACACCGGGCGGTACCTGGCACGCTTGCTTCAGCGCTAAGCAAGGGGGTCCGTCAGTACCGGCCCCGGTATGCCAAGCCCACGCTGGCACTGGCCACGGTGGGACGCCCCACCAGCGGACTGCGAGCAGCAGCTCCTTGCAATTGCGAAACGCTCAGCCCGCACCAGGCAACCCAGTGCGGGTGGATGACCGACGTGAGGTTCCAGGCCAGGTGGACGTTGTCCCAGCCCGCGCCCATGGCGTAGGGTGAGCGACCAGCCTGCGCGCCGATGCCAAAACTGGAGCGCCGGGCGGTGGCATTGCTCCAGCCCGCCCCGGCAGCCGCATCCCAGTGGGTGCGCTCGGACACCGGGTAGCGGTAACCGAGACCGAAACCAAGGGCCAGGCCGGCGCCATTGCCCAACAGATCCTGCGTGGCGCTGAGATTTCCCGTCCAGCGCCGGCCCAGGTCACGGCTGGCACTCAGACGGCCCAGCAGGGTGGTACGGGTGCCGGGAAGTCCCCGCAGCAGGACATCGTTGTCGTCGGCGTCACGACCCTCACGGATGCGCAGCGACGTGCTCAAACGCCAGCCGCCTGCATGGCCCAGCGCCGTGCTCAAGCCCGCATCGACCGGATCACGTCCCGCACTCAGCAATCCGGCCGCTCGGCCCGAGGCCAGACGAAAACGTCCGAGCTGAATCGCCCACACAGGGTCGAGCCCCAACGTCGGCTCCGTGCGCCGCCCGAGGTGATCGACCGACACAGTGACGGCGACACCCGCCAATCCTTCGCGGGGAGTCTCCTGCTCTGCATCGCTTGCCCACGCTCCTGCGCTCAGCCAGAACAGGGCCAGGCCGCTGCACGGGAACCGGATGTGTTTCAGAGACCAAGCAGTTGTGCTCATGACGCGGACCACTCCCAACGACAAGGCCCCAGTGTGCACCAGCTTCACGGTGGGTCAGCATGCGGGCGATGGTGCCGGTGCAGAGGTGCGCTGGCACACTCTCCCCATGGCCCTGGAAACCGAACTCAAATGCCTTGTGCAACCCCAAGACCTGCAGCGGCTGCTGAACCACCCATTGCTGGCGGCACCGCCGCGGACCGAGCGGCTGTGGAACACGTATTTCGATACCCCCGACTTGAGCCTGAGCGCCGAACGCATCGCGATCCGAGAACGCCGCGTGGGCGACCACATCCTGCTGACGGTCAAAACCGCAGGACATTCGGTCGATGGACTGTCGCAGCGGCAGGAATGGGAGGGCCCAGTACCGGCCGGATCGCTGGACTTCGCCGCATGGGTGGACGATGCGGCGCTGGCGGCCCGGCTGAAGGCCCTGGCACCGGTTTTGCGCCCGGTATTCCGGACCGATTTTGTGCGGCGCAGCTGGGTGCTGGACCGTCCGGGCGCCCGCGTCGAAGTGGCGCTGGACGAGGGCCTGATCACTGCCGGACACCGTGCGGACGCGCCGGAGGGCACACACAGCGAAGGCATTCTCGAACTGGAACTGGAGCTGCTGGAGGGTCCGCCTCAAGCCCTGAAGGATCTGGCAGACGCATTGCAGCGCGTTGGCGCCCCACATGACGGAGAGAACTGGCTGCAACCCTGCGACCGCAGCAAAGCCCAGCGAGGCCTGGACTTGTTCCGCAGAGCCACGGCTGGCAGTGCCTGAAGCGACTGCCCAAAAGCTTCTGCAAGGTGGCGCGGCTGGCGGGGATCGAACCCACGACCCTTGGCTTCGGAGGCCAATACTCTATCCACTGAGCTACAGCCGCGCAGGCTGGAACAACAGCGTGCATTCTCGCACACGGCAAGCTGCGCCACAGGCCAGCGCACCGTGTTGCCCCGGGTGGTCAGCCCGGATGAGGTCCGTCAGGGCGCGCTGCCTATAATCTCGGGTTGCCTGCCAGCGGCGGACAACCCCACACCCGCCCCGGACCCCATTTCAGGCGACGATTCGCCACCCAAAGAGGACAACATGAGCGACCACGCGCACGACTCCCACACCGGCCCGATCAAGACCCCCGCCCAGTTGCTCTGGACATCGTTTTTTTCTTTCGTGGTGCCGGTGTTCATCATCATCGGCCTGGTGTTTTACGTGACTTCGGCCAGCAAGCCCACCTCCGGCGTTCTGTCCCAGTCCGACGCCGTCAGTGCCGAGATCGCCACGGCCAAACGCATCGCCCGCGTGGGCACGGTGGAGCTGCAACTGAGCAGTGGCCCGCGCGCGCTGGCCACTGGCGAACAGGTCTACAACGCCCAGTGCGCCGCATGCCATGCCAGTGGCGCTGTGGGCGCACCCAAGTTTGGTGACGCGGCTGCCTGGGGCAACCGTCTGGGCCAGGGCTACGATGGCCTGCTCGCCTCTGCCCTCAAGGGCAAAGGCAACATGAATGCGCAGGGTGGCGGTAGCCACAGCGATCTCGAAATTGGCCGCGCCGTCGTGTACATGGCCAACGCTGCGGGCGGCAAGCTGGCCGAGCCGGCAGCACCCGCTGCTGCGGCGGCCCCTGCGCCAGCGCCGGTGGCGGCGGTGGCTGCCCCGGTGGCCGCTGCTCCTGCACCGGTGGCGGCTCCTGCTGCTGCCGGCGGCGGTGAGGCCCTCTACAAAAAGGCCTGCGCCGCCTGCCACGCAGCCGGTGTGGCGGGGGCGCCCAAATTGGGCGACAAAGCCGCCTGGGCGTCCCGTCTGGGTGCCGGCGTCGACGGTCTGACCGCCTCGGTCATCAAGGGCAAGGGCGCCATGCCGCCCAAAGGTGGCTCAGGCGCGCCCGATGCCGATATCAAGGCAGCCGTCGTCTACATGACCGCCACCGTGAAGTGAACGGGTCTTCCGCATGAAAAAAGCCGGTCCCAGTGACCGGCTTTTTTCATGTCGGCTCGCCGGATCACGGCTGCCAGGGTGGGGGGCCGGCGCGACGCTGGGGGCTGCGTACAAACCCCCATGTTCCCGGCAGTTCGCTGGCCATCACCGGCTCGGGTGCCCAGTCTCCGCGCTCCACCGCATCGCCAGCGAGCAGCATGTCGGCGCTGTGCACGATGCCAATGCCCAGTGCCGTGACCAGGTACACGCGCCCGAGTTCATCGAGCAGGCAGCGCCGGATAACACCCGCCTCTTGTCCGGTGTGGGCCAGCACCCGGCCATCGGACTGCAAACGCCAGACAAAGGGGGTTGCCTCGAGCTCCAGGTAGACCCGCTGTGGACCGTTCTGGAAGTACCACTGGCCCTCTTCGTCGGCGGCGCAGTTGCGCTGAATGAACTCGATGAGTTTGTCGTGGCGCAACAATGCACCCTTGCACGGAGGCCGCGTTTCGCCCGGCTCTGCCGCAAAGGGCCCACCAGCCTGACAGCGATCATCGCGCATGTACCACTGGCCACGCGCGTCCAAACCGAGCCAGCCATGGCAATGGGGCACGCTCGGCCATTTGGCCATGGCGGCCTTGACGATGTCGTCCATGCAGAGCTCCTGTCAGACGTGTTGAAGCAGCCAGCGGCCCACCGCTTCAGGCATGGCACGCACATGGCCTGGCAGGCCTGTGCGTCCCACGGGAACGGTAAACCCCACGTGGCCGCCGTGCCGTGGCTGCCAGAGGGTCACCCATGGGCTGACTTGTGCCGGATCGGGCAGCGAGGATGCCGGCACAAAGGGGTCATTGCCCGCATTGAGCGCGAGCGCGGGCACTCGAATGCCGGGCAGCACCCAGCGGGCGGACGCCCGCAACCAATAGTCTTCGACGCCCTCAAACCCGTGCAGGGGCGCCGTGAACAGGTCGTCAAAATCATGCAGATCGCGCACGGCCAGGAGGGCTTGGCGGTCAAACAGCCCCGGGTACTGCGCCAGCTTCTGCAAGGCCTTGGGCACCATGGTGCGAAGGAACATGGGTGTGTAGACCAGCCGGTTGAACCCCTGGCCGATGGCCTGCCCGCCAGCGGCCAGGTCGAGCGGCGAACAGACCGCCGCCACCGCGCGCACGACGGACGCAGCTTGCGCGCCCATTTCTCCCGCCCATTTGAGCAGTGCATTCCCCCCCAGCGAGACCCCCGCTGCCACCAGCGGCCTTTGGGGATGCTCTGTCGCCAGGCGGCGCAAAATCCAGTCGATTTCCTCCACATCACCCGAGTGGTAGGCGCGCGGCGCGAGATTGACTTCACCCGAGCACCCGCGAAAGTGGGGCACGACGCAGCCGACTTCGCAACCGGCGGCCCAATCGGCAAACGCCAGGGCATAAGGACTGGCCGATGAGCCCTCGAGCCCATGGAACAACACCAGCAAGGGCGCGTCGGGAGCGCTGTCGTGTTGCGCGAAGTCGAGATCGATGAAATCAGCGTCCGGCGTGTTCCATCGGGTTCGCTGCCAACGCGGTCGAACCCCCAGGTGCGCCCGGGCCACCAACGCCGCCCAAAGGGTTTGCACCTGACCACCAGGCAACCACCACGGCGCACGGTACGGCCATTGACCGTGTGTCTGCGTCGCCAGCTGCCCGATGCGCTGCATGCCCGGCGCCCATGCCGTGGGTGACGGTCGAGGTGCTGGGAAATCAGGCGGCATGGTCCGGTACGGGCGCCAGACCATGCAACCAGCGGGTCAGCACGGTCTCGGGCTCACCATGCCCTGCCTCCCACACCAGTTCAGGTTTGATCTCGTGAAGTCCCCTTGGCGCCTGCTCTAGGAGCGCGGTGGCCAGGCAGGCGATGCGCTCAACCATCAGAGGCTGCTGCCGTGGCGGCAGCAGGCGACCCAGTGCGCCCAGCACAGGATCAGCAGCCCGGCGCCAGAACGCCCGCTGCGTGCCGGTGACGGCCGCGCGCGCACCGTGCACGATGAGCACCGATTCAAACCCCAGGGCGCCCAGGTCTTGCGGGTTCAACTGCTCCAGCCCACGTCTGGTGGCGCCGGGCAGACGCCATGGGTCTTGTGGCAGCACCACCAGCAGTCGCAGCACACCGCAATCGCGCATCCAGCGGGCAATCTCGATCAACTGCTGCGGCTTGATGCGCAAGGCATTTTTGTCCTGTCGGCGCAGCCTGCGCGGCCGCTCAAACAGGATCACACCCTCGGAGGCGGGTGGACGCAGCCAGGCTTGAGGCCCGGCCGGATCGGCCTCCACACCCAACACCCGGCGAATGGCCAGAGGTGCCATGCGCTGTACCAGCAAGCCCACCTGGGCCACGCGGGGCTGGGCCGCCAGCTGCATCAGAACGCTCTCGCCCACCACCCCAGTGGCGCCTGCCACCAGCACACGAACCCGGCGGATGCCCTCCGGCACCGCCGGAAGCGGCGTATTGCGGATCAGGTTCATGGGTGGGCGCATGTCGGCAATGATAGGGTGTCACCCGGCCGGGGCAGCGACCAAGCCACCGGGCGCGTCGATGGACCGAGTCGCAAAAAAAGACCGGCTCTTGGCCGGTCCTGACGTATGCAACGCACTCGGCGCTTCACTTCTTCTGACGGTACTTTCGCAGGGCTGCGATCTGGGCAGCCATCACCGCCAACTCCGACGTGGCCTTGGCCAGATCGATATCGCTCTTGGCGTTCTTGACCGCTTCTTCAGCGACCTTGCGGGCGTCGTTGGCCTTGGCTTCGTCCAGGTCGTGGCCGCGGATGGCGGTGTCCGACAGCACGGTCACGCAGTTCGGCTGCACTTCCAGAATGCCACCGGCCACGAACACGAACTCTTCGCCGCCATCGGCTTTTTCGATGCGCACGGCACCGGGCTTGATGCGGGTGATCAGGGGGATGTGACCAGGCAGGATGCCCAGCTCACCCGCCTCACCCGGCAGGGCCACGAACTTGGCCTCGCCGGAGAAGATCGACTCTTCGGCGCTGACCACATCGACGTGGATGGTGCTCATAGTTACTCCAGGGAAAAGGTGAAAGTGGTTTCAGCGATGAGGGGCCGCCTCAGCGGTCCCGAACAAACGCTTAGGCGACCTTCTTGGCCTTTTCGAAGGCTTCGTCGATGGTGCCGACCATGTAGAAGGCCTGCTCCGGCAGGTGATCGCACTCGCCAGCGGTGATCATCTTGAAACCACGGATGGTTTCCGACAGCGGCACGTACTTGCCGGGCGAGCCGGTGAACACCTCAGCCACGTGGAACGGCTGCGACAGGAAACGCTGGATCTTGCGGGCGCGGGCCACGGCCAGCTTGTCTTCCGGTGCCAGTTCGTCCATGCCCAGGATGGCGATGATGTCGCGCAGTTCCTTGTAGCGTTGCAGCGTGCCTTGCACGGCGCGGGCGGTTTCGTAGTGCTCCTGGCCCACCACCAGCGGGTCCAGCTGGCGGCTGGTGGAGTCCAGCGGATCGACCGCGGGATAAATACCCAGCGCAGCAATGTCACGCGAGAGCACCACGGTGGAATCCAGGTGGGCGAAGGTGGTGGCGGGCGACGGGTCGGTCAAGTCATCAGCCGGAACGTAAACCGCCTGGATCGAGGTGATCGAGCCGACCTTGGTCGAGGTGATCCGCTCTTGCAGGCGACCCATTTCTTCGGCCAGCGTCGGCTGGTAACCCACGGCGGAAGGCATACGACCCAGCAGGGCAGACACTTCGGTACCGGCCAGGGTGTAACGGTAGATGTTGTCGACGAAGAACAGCACGTCACGGCCTTCGTCACGGAAGGACTCGGCGATGGTCAGACCGGTCAGGGCCACGCGCAGACGGTTGCCCGGGGGCTCGTTCATCTGACCGTAGACCATGGCCACTTTCGACTCGGGCAGGTTCTCCAGGTTCACGACGCCAGAGTCGGCCATCTCGTGATAGAAGTCGTTGCCTTCACGGGTACGCTCACCCACACCGGCGAACACGGACAGACCCGAGTGCGCCTTGGCGATGTTGTTGATGAGTTCCATCATGTTCACGGTCTTGCCCACACCGGCACCACCGAACAGGCCCACCTTGCCGCCCTTGGCGAACGGGCAGACCAGGTCGATCACCTTGATGCCGGTTTCCAGCAACTCTTGCGAAGGCGAGAGTTCATCGTAGGCCGGGGCCTTGCGGTGGATCGGTGCGGTCAGGGTCTGGTCGACCGGGCCACGCTCGTCGATGGGCGTGCCCAGCACGTCCAT
>JBJTNV010000099.1:0-5913 GCA_046074205.1 Hydrogenophaga sp. | reverse complement strand
CGGGGGTGAGGGCTCTGCCGCAGCCAACGCCTGGGCCGGCTATGTCCCCCATCCACCCAAGTTCATCGGCCGCCGTGTGTTCAAGAACTTCGACCTGGCCGAGGCCGCGAGGTACATCGACTGGGGCCCGTTCTTCCAGACCTGGGACCTGGCTGGTCCGTACCCCGCCATCCTCGATGACGAGGTGGTGGGCGAACAGGCGCGCAAGGTGTTCGCCGACGCGCAGGCCATGCTCAAGAAGATCGTCGAAGGCCGCTGGCTGACGGCGCACGCGGTGATCGGTCTGTACCCGGCCAACCGCGTGAACCAGGATGACATCGCGCTGTACGCCGACGAGCGCCGCCAGCAGCCGGTGCTGACCTGGCACGGCCTGCGCCAGCAGACCGAGAAGGAACGCGTTGACGGCGTGATGCGGCCCAGCCGTTGCCTGGCCGACTTCGTGGCGCCCGCCGGTACGGCCGACTACGTGGGCCTGTTCGCGGTGACCGCCGGCATCGGCGCCGAGAAGAAGGAACAGCAGTTCCTGGCCGCGCACGACGACTACAGCGCCATCCTGTTCAAGGCCCTGGCCGATCGCCTGGCCGAGGCCATGGCCGAATGCCTGCACCACCGCGTGCGTACTGACCTGTGGGGCTATGCGGCCGGCGAGGCGTTGTCCAACGAGGAGCTCATCAAGGAGAAGTACCAGGGCATCCGCCCGGCGCCGGGCTACCCGGCCTGCCCGGACCACTCGGTCAAGCGCGCGATGTTCGCGCTGCTGCAGGCCGACGAGATCGGCATGGGTCTGACCGAGAGCCTGGCCATGACGCCGGCCGCCAGCGTCAGCGGCTTCTACCTGGCGCACCCCGAGTCGACCTACTTCAACGTCGGCCAGATCGGCGAAGACCAGGTGGCCGACCTGGCCGCGCGCAGCGGTGTGGCGGTGGACGATCTGCGGCGCTGGATCGGACCACGTCTCTGACGTGTCGCGGCGGCCCGGCCGCCTCAGGCGCCGCCGCGCAGCGCCCGCCGGTACTGAGCCGCCTCGGCCACGTGGGCCGCGGTCACCGTATCCGCGCCGGCCAGATCAGCAATGGTGCGGGCCACGCGCAACACGCGGTGGGTGCTGCGCGCACTCCAGCCCAGTCGGGCCGCGGCGGTGTTGAGGAATTTCAGCGCTGCCGGTTCCGCGCCCACGTGCTGGTCCAGTGTCTGGCCGGTCAGGGCCTGGTTGACGCAGCCTTGCCGGGCCTGTGCGCGTTCGCGTGCGGCCACCCCGCGCACGCGCACCGCGCCACTGGGTTCGCCGGCGTTGCCGTGCAGCAGTTCGTCGGGGGGCAGTGCCGGCACGTCCACGTGCAGGTCAATGCGGTCGAGCAGCGGGCCGCTGAGCTTGCCCTGGTAGCGGGCGATCTGGTCGGGCGTGTCGCGACACGCCCGTGTGGGGTGTCCCAGGTAGCCGCAGGGGCAGGGGTTCATGGCCGCAATCAGCTGGAATCGGGCCGGAAATTCGCTTTGCATGGCCGCGCGCGAGATGCGGATGTGGCCGCTTTCCAGCGGTTCCCGAAGGGCCTCCAGCGCGCTGCGGGGGAATTCGGGCAGCTCGTCCAGGAAAAGCACCCCGTGGTGGGCCAGTGAAATTTCGCCGGGCCTGGGAGGCGAGCCACCCCCCACCAGCGCCACCGCGCTGGCGCTGTGGTGGGGTGCGCAGGTCGGGCGCTGGCCCCAGCGGTCGAGGCTGAAACGCCCGGCCAGCGAGGCGACGGCCGCCGATTCGAGGGCTTCCCCCGTGTCCATGGGCGGCAGCAGCCCGGCCAGTCGCCAGGCCAGCAGGCTCTTGCCGGCCCCCGGAGGACCGATCAGGAGCAGGCTGTGGCCGCCGGCAGCGGCGATTTCCAGCGCACGGCGGGCGGCGACCTGGCCCTTCACGTCGGCCAGGTCGGCCGGGTCGGGCCCTGCCGTGCGTCGGGTGGGCGCCAGGCGCACCCAGCCGCTGTCGTCGGGCGGCTCGACCGGCGCGTCGGCGTTGGCTGGCCGGAAGTGCGCGACCACGTCCAGCAGGTGGCGGGCGCGCACCACGTGGGCGCTGGGCACCAGCGCGGCTTCTTCGGCGCTGCCGGGGGGCAGGACCAGGCGCTGTCCACCGCCGTCGCGCGCCAGGGCCAGGCTCATGGCCAGGGCGCCGCGCACCGGACGCAGTTCGCCCCCCAGCGAGAGTTCACCCGCAAAGGCCCAGCCGGCCAGCGGCGCGGCGTCGATCTGTCCGCTGGCCGCCAGGATGCCCAGGGCGATGGGCAGGTCAAAGCGCCCGGAATCTTTGGGCAGGTCGGCCGGTGCCAGATTGACGGTGATGCGCTGGTTGCTGGGGAACTCCAGCCCGGCGTTGGCGATGGCCGAGCGCACGCGTTCACGGGCTTCCTTGACTTCGGTGTCGGCCAGCCCCACCAGTGTGAAGCTGGGCAGACCATTGGCCAGGTGCACCTCGACCTGCACCGGCCGTGCTTCCAGGCCCAGCAGCGCGCGGCTGTGCACCAACGACAAACCCATGGATGGCTCCTCCCTGTTTCGGTGCGCGGCGGTCGACGGCCAACGGGTGTTGTCTCGTTTCACCAGATCAGCACCAAAACCGTGCATGAATCGGTGCCAACGCCCGGTATGCCACCGCCAGCCGGCCATCGTGGCACGGCTGGCGTGCACCGAGCTCCTCTGCACGGGGGAGCGGGCATGGGGTCGCGGGCGATCCTGCGCAGCACGCAGCAGGAGTCTGGCACGTTCCGTGCTTCATCCTGCTGGCGAATATCAACCCTGGCGGTGCCGCTTCCCTGGAGGCGCACCGCACCGATCTAGAAGAGGAATCCGAGCATGAAAATGGTCTCCGCCATCATCAAGCCGTTCAAGCTGGACGAAGTGCGCGAAGCGCTGTCCGGCATGGGCGTGCAGGGCATCACCGTGACCGAGGTCAAGGGCTTCGGCCGCCAGAAGGGCCACACCGAGCTGTACCGGGGTGCCGAGTACGTGGTCGACTTCCTGCCCAAGGTCAAGATCGAAGCGGCCGTGGACGACAGCCTCGTCGAGCGCGTGATCGAAGCCATCGAGGGTGCCGCACGCACCGGCAAGATCGGCGACGGCAAGATTTTCGTCTCCCCCCTCGAACAGGTGGTCCGCATCCGCACCGGCGAAACCGGCAAGGAAGCCCTCTGATCCCGCCCCGCACACAAGAGAGAGCACGAACATGAAGAAACTGCTTGCATCGCTTCTGCTGGGCATGGGCCTGGCATTTGGTGGCCTGGGCGCGATGGCCCAGACCGCTCCCGAACCCGCGCCGGCTGCGGTGGCTGCGACCACCGACACCGCTGCACCGGCCGCGCCTGCGGCCGAGGCCACGGTCGCCGCAGCGTCGGCCGACGCCGCTGCGCCGGCACCTGCACCCACCGTCGACAAGGGTGACGTGGCCTGGATGCTGGTCTCGACCATCCTGGTCGTGTTGATGGTCGTGCCCGGCCTGGCCCTGTTTTACGGTGGCCTGGTGCGCAGCAAGAACATGCTGTCCGTGCTGATGCAGGTGATGGTCGTGTTCTCGCTGATTTCGGTGCTGTGGGCGGTCTACGGCTACAGCCTGGCCTTTGGCGGCGAGGGCCTGATCATCGGGAGCCTGGACAAGCTTTTCCTGGCTGGCGTGACGCCCGAGACCCTGGCTGACACCTTCACCGATGGCGTGAAGATCCCCGAATTTGTGTTCATTGCCTTCCAGGCTACGTTTGCCGGCATCACCTGCGCGCTGATCGTGGGCTCCTTCGCCGAGCGCATCAAGTTTGGCGCTGTGCTGCTGTTCTGCACGATCTGGTTCACCTTCAGCTATCTGCCGATCGCCCACATGGTCTGGGGTGCTGGCGGGTATCTGCTGGACAAGGGCGCGCTGGACTTCGCCGGCGGCACCGTCGTGCACATCAACGCCGCCATGGCTGGCCTGGTCGGTGCCTACATGCTGGGCAAGCGCGTGGGTTACGGCCGCGAGGCGATGGCGCCGCACAGCCTGACGCTGACCATGGTCGGTGCCTCGCTGCTGTGGGTGGGCTGGTTCGGTTTCAACGCCGGCTCCAACCTGGAAGCCAATGCAGCGGTCGGCCTGCCCTTCATCAACACCCTGCTGGCCACGGCCGCCGCTGTGCTCGCCTGGTGTGTAGGTGAGACCCTGTCCAAGGGCAAGGCATCCATGCTGGGTGCTGCTTCCGGCGCGGTGGCAGGCCTGGTGGCCATCACCCCGGCCTGCGGCTCGGTGGGCCCCATGGGCGGCATCGTCATCGGGCTGATCGCCGGTTTCCTCTGCCTGTGGGGCGTGACCGGTCTGAAGAAGATCCTGGGGGCTGACGACTCGCTGGACGTGTTCGGCGTGCACGGCGTCGGCGGCATCGTGGGCGCCCTGCTGGTGGGCGTGTTCGGCGCGCCGGGCCTGGGTGGCACCGGTGGCGAAGACTTCTCCATTGCCCACCAGCTGCTGGTGCAGGCCGAAGGCGTGGCCATCACCATGGTGTGGTCGGCTGTGGTCGCGTTCATTGCCTACAAGATTGTCGACATGGTCCTGGGTCTGCGCGTGAGCGAAGAGCAGGAACGCGAAGGTCTGGACATCAGCTCGCACGGCGAAACCGCCTACAACCGCTGATCGGACCCGACGGCCTCCCGGCGTGTGCGTGTGAACGGAGCGCCAGCGCACCCGCCAGACTCAAGGTCTTGAATTTGTCAGAGCGTCTCCGATGGATGTTCAGCCCCCGCGCCGCACGGCCCGGGGGCTTTTTTTCGGCGTGTGTGCGGGTTCGTCGACGCACCGTCGGCTGACCGCGGGGTGCCGCGGCGATTGCAGCGGACCATGCAAAAAATTCACAGGAATGGGCAAAGCCGGCCGCTACCATGGCGGCCATGTCCCCTATCCCCACGTCTGAAGACCGGCCGCAGCACCTGATCGAGCAGGTCCGGGCCGCCATCGCCGCGCGAACGCCCCTGCGCATTCACGGTGGCCATACCAAGGCCTTTCTCGGCGAGCCCGTGCAGGGTCAGCCGCTGGACACCCGCGACTGGTCGGGCATCGTCAGCCACGAACCGACCGAACTGGTCATTACCGTGCGCGCCGGCACCCCGCTGGCCGAGGTGGAGGCAGCACTGGCCGACAAGGGCCAGCACCTGCCGTTTGACCCGCCGCATTTCGTGTCCGGTTCGGGTGACAGCGCCACCATCGGTGGTGTGGTGGCTGCCGGCCTGGCCGGCCCCGCCCGCGCTACCGTGGGCGGCGTGCGCGATTTCGTGCTGGGCGCCCAGTTCATCGACGGCAAAGGCGACTGGCTCACCTTCGGTGGTCAGGTCATGAAGAACGTGGCCGGCTACGACATCAGCCGCGCGCTCGCCGGCTCCATGGGCACGCTGGGCGTGATCACCCATCTCTCGCTCAAGGTGCTGCCGGTGGCGCCGGCCGAGGCGACGCTGGTGTTCCCGCTGGGCCAGCGCGATGCGCTGGAGCAGCTGCACCGCTGGGGCGGCCAACCGCTGCCGCTGAACGCATCCTGCTGGGTGAAAGATGAAACGGCGGCCGACCGGCCCGAACTGCTGTTCGTGCGCCTGCGCGGCGCGGTGGCGGCGGGCCTGAGCGGCCCGGCCCGCGCCAGCGTGGGCGCGGTGCGCGACTTCGTGCTGGGCGCACGCATGATCAACGGCAAGGGCGAAGACCTGACCTTTGGCGGTCAGGTCATGAAGAACGTGGCCGGCTACGACGTGAGCCGTTTGCTGGCCGGCAGCTGGGGCACCTTGGGTGTGATCACCGAGGTCAGCCTGAAAGTGTTGCCGGTGGCCCCGGCCGAGGCCACGCTGATGTGTGCTGGCATCGGGCAGAAGGCGGCGCTCGATTTGCTGAACCGCTGGGGCGGCCAGCCCCTGCCCCTGAACGCC
>JBJTNV010000098.1:0-30344 GCA_046074205.1 Hydrogenophaga sp. | reverse complement strand
CCGGTGGTGCCAGGCGCGGCGGTGGCGCGCGGCGCGGCGGTGCCCGGCGCGGCGGTGGCGCGCGGCGCGGCTGGGCCCGGTGCGGCGGCGGCGTGCGGCCCGGCGGTGCCCGGCGCGGCGGTGGCGCGCGGCGCGGCTGGGCCCGGTGCGGCGGCGGCGTGCGGCCCGGTGGTGCCCGGTGCGGCGGTGGCGCGCGGCGCGGCGGTGCCCGGTGCGGCGGTGGCGCGCGGCACGGCGGTGCCCGGCGCGGCGGTGGCGTGCGGCACGGCGGTGCCCGGCGCGGCGGGGCCCGGTGCGGCGGCGGCACGCGGCGCAGCGGCGCCCGGTGCAGAGGCGGTGCTGGTGGGCGTGGCAGTGCTGGCGCGAGCCACCGACAAGGCCGCACCCGGCAATCCGGCCGCAGCCTTCTTGGCTGGCCTGGCCAGCGCCTCCAGCGGACCTGACACCTCCTTCATCGCCGCAATCACAGGGTCACCCTGGGCGACCTGCCCGGCAACGTCGGCCGATGACCTGCCCAGCCCACGGATCGCATCGACGATCTGCCCGGCGGCATCGTGCCCCCGGTCGCCGAACGCGCTCGGCTTCGATTCGCCGCCCTGCCCAGCGGGCGAAGCCTGCACCTTGGGTGCGAACCGCCCTGCTTCATCACGGGCATGCGGCCCGGTGGAGTTCGGGTCTGTGGCTGCTGGTGCTGCTGGTGCTGCTGGTGCTGCGGCACCAGCGCGCGGCTGTGCGGCATCCGGCGCCTTCGGCACGAACCGCCCGGCCTCATCACGGACGCGCGGTGCACCAACGGCGCGAGCGGTTGCCTCGGCACTGGCCGACGCCTGCGCGGAAGCGGACGCGCCGCTGTGGCGCAGAGGGCTGGCCGCCGGGCCGGGCTCAACGACGACGCGAACCGGGCTTGCCGGACCGCGCGCGGGCGCCCGCTGAGGACTGGCGGCCGCACTGGTGCCGGCTCGCCGGCCGACCTCGGCGCCAGGCTTCGGACCGCCGAGATGCCGCTTCAGCTCGTCGAGCTTGCGCGCGATCTTTTCCAGTGCGGCGCCCTGACCTTCACCGGACTGGCCATCCCGGCTGGCGATCGGGGCCGACGCAACGAATCCGCTCACAGCCGCCGGGGCGCCGGGTTCCGAGATGCCGACCCGGGCCGGTGCGCCTGAAGGAAGCGCCGAAGACCCCGCCGCCACGGCGCGTCCGGCAGCGGGCGAGCGTTCAGGCGTCGCACCGGCAACATCGCCGACCTCGTCTACCTCGGAGACGCCAGGCGGCGCGCGCATCATGCGCTCGATGGAGCGCAGCACGTCCTCCACCGAGCCGATGCCGACCTCGATGGCGTCCAGGCGGGACTCCACGCCCGACAGGTCTGCCATCGGCGCCAGATCCTGCGGATCGACGCGCTGGCCGATCAGGAAACCATCCCGGTCGGCCTCGAATGTTTTGTGGGGCACGGCTTGGCTCACTCGATCACGCTGTCGGACTGGGTGAATGTCATCTGCAGGCGCTCGACATCGGCGCCCGAGCGCGAGAGGCTGTGGCTGATCGACGCCGGGCGCATCCGCCAGCGCGCGGCGTAGGCGTCGGTGCTCGCCTTGGCGTGGCCGTGCTGGATCGTGATCCGCACGCAGTAGTCGTCCGGCAGGCCCACCGTGCCGTCGCGGTGCACGGCCTGCACCTGCTTGCCGCGGAACCAGCGCTTGATCGTGCCCACCTCGTCGTCCAGCGTCGAGAACTCGAGTTCCACCGGCTCGGCGCCGATCAGCTTGTCCAGCGTCGCGCCGCCCACCGCCACTTTCTCGCCGCCCAGGGCTGTCGAGTAGGACACGCTCTCGCCTAGCAGGTTGAACATGTGCGGTACGCTGACCCCCACCGAAAGCGCCGTCGCCGCGGTGGCATCGTTGATGCCCATGGCGCTGTTCATCGCGCCCTGGAGGCCGCGGGTGACCATGCCGAGCAGGTCGGAGGACATGATGTTCAGCACGTCACGCACCGGGTTGTACGGCACGGCTGACGACACCTCGACAGGCACCCCGTAGTTCATCGGCGGCGGGGTGATGTCCTCCACCGTGATCAGGAAGAAGTGGCTGCGCGCCAGGTTGGCCGCCGTCATCTCGTCGAGGATGGCCTCGGACTCGGCCAGCGAGTACCCGCCAAGCAGCGGCACCGGCACGTTTCGATCATCCATGCCCAGCGCGCTCTTGAGCGTCCTCGCGGCGCCGTTGATCTGCTGGATCGCCTTGATCCCGCCGCCCTGAACCAGACGGCTGGCCAGCATGTTCGATGCGCGATCACCGACCGCCCCGGTGACGCCCCTGAGGAACTGCGGATCGATCACGACTCGCCCTCCACCAGCTCGCCAGAACCACCCGACACAGGCTCGACCGGCGGCGGATCGCCGAACCCTCCCGCCGCGGCCTGCGCCGCCGCGTTCTCGGCCGCCTTCTTCAGGGCCGATGCGTAGACCTTCGCCTCTTCCTCGTCCATCAGCATCTGCTTGGACATGAACGCGACCATGCCCTTCTCGTCCAGACCCGAGTCCTTCAGCGCCACGAGGGTCTGCACCATCAGCGCCGAAGCGTTGATCGCATCGGCCTTGGTGCGCTGACGCTCGCTCTCAAGGGCGCTGATCGTCCCGTAAAAGTTGATCCGCCAGGGCCGCTTGCCAGGCATGTACCGGCGCCGGTACTTGAGCTGCGAGTGCACGTCGCAGACATGATCGAAACCCTCGGCCAGCCCGATCCGGATGGCCCTGGATCGCTCGGCGGTCTGCGCAGAAACACGGAACGCACCCCCGTCGCCCCAGCCACCCGTGAGCATGTCGGCCCAGCCAAGCATCGTGATGTCCGTCCCGAGCTTGCCGGCAAGGGCCTTCGCGTTGAGCATCACGTCTTCGATGGAGACCGTCCCGGCCCGCCCTGCGCCGCTGCTGGCGCCCGACGTGCTCTGCATGGACACCACCTGCTTCTCGTTGAACACGGGGATCAAGTGGCGCACGCGGTGCATGATCGGACGCCCCGTCTCGACGATATTCCGCACCAGGTCGCGGCCTCGCTCGAAGATCCGCTTCAGGTTCCCGCCGAACCGCTTGCGCTGCTCGACCGTCATGCCGGTCACGTTGAACATCACGAGCGACTCGTCGAGCGAGTCGATCATCCGCTGTCCGTTCATCGCAGCGAGCGACGTGACGAAGTCGCGGTAGGCATCCTCCGCGCCCGCGAGCAGCGAGCCCCCGGCAAGCGCCGGCATCAGCGGAAGATTGTCCGGGTCGTCCGTCTCCAGTTGCTGGCGCAGGTGCTTCTCGCCGGCCAGCGACTGCGGCGTGTTGACCGTGCGGGCCATCTTGAAGCGGACGATCCGGTCCATCGTCAGCCGGACCGTCTTGCCCGTGCCCACGGAGACGGAGCACAGGCGCGTGACCCCACCCTGCTCGTAGGGCTGCACCAGCGGCGCCGCCAGCAGCTCGTCCGACTCGACGGCCAGGACGCCCTCGCCATCGCGCTGGTACATGCGGGCGTAGGCGTCGCCGTAGCCGGCCAGCCCGGTGGCCACCGTGGTCGCGATCCTGTTCAGCATCGGCAGCAGATCGGACCGGATGGCGTCGTTGTGCCGCTTGTCATCATCCGAGATGCCGGGCGCATCCTCGATGAACAGCACATCGCCGGACGTTTCGTGTCCGCCCAGCGCGGCCGTGACCTGGAGCTGGATGGCCGAACCGACAAGCGGGTTGCGCAGCATCTGCGACCACTCTTCATAGACCGTGCGCCGAGCGCGCGCCGCATCGGCCCCGCCCAGGCTGGCGGGCGTGACGGTCGTGATCTCCGCATCGGACGGCCAGTTCTCCAGCGCCCTGTCGTGCGGATGCTTGTCGCGCCCGAAAAACGTCGCGACAGCCGATGCCGTGGCGGCGATGAAGCCCTTCTTCTGGGGCGGGTCTTGTGGGGAGGGCTTGGCCATCCCGGGATTCTCCCGACCGCTCTCGACCGCCTTGGGCCAGATTTCCGCATTCGTGGCTTGCGCGTCTCGCAGGAGGAATCCCCGTCCTTTAGGGCGGGGAGGATGTCAAGCAGTACCTGCAGGCCGTCCCGAAGGCTGCCCGTGCGTCCGATCCGGGACCGCCGGGCTGAACTCGGCGTCGGCATCGGCATCTCCGCCGCCGCACGAGGCGACAAGCGGGGCCAGCGCCAGGGCAAGAGCAAGCAGGGCCCTGCTCATGCGCCGGCCCCGTGCTCCATGTCGGGGTCGAACAGGTCGTAGGCATCACCGTCTCGCGAGACGACGAACCGGCTCGTGCCGACCGCATGGGTGCGCAGGTTCTGTGCTCGGAACGCATCGGCCCACACCAGCGTGTGGGCCGGCGTGGCGCCGGAGAACAGCCGAACAAGTTCGGGCTCGGACTCATCGCCCACCGGATGGCCGGCCTGGCGAAGCACGTCCTTCACGGCCCACCACATCGGGCCATAGTCGCGGTAGCGCAGACGGTCGAGCTGCAGGCGGCGGGCCACCACGCCGACCCCGTGCCCGGCCAGGTCGGACAGGCCGCGGTTGGCCTCCAGCGCGGCCGCAGTGCGCGCCACCTCGTCATCCAGTGCCTGCGGGTCGCAGGCGATCAGGTCGAATTCCATCAGCGTCTCCGGTAGGTGCTGGAATAGGGGCGCCGCGGCGCGGAACTGTACGCCTTGGCGCCGCTCTTGGCCTGGAACTCGCAGAGGCTCAGGCGATTGCCGATGTCCGGGAGCCGCTCCAGCAGCAGCTTCCACGCCTTGAACGGCACGCCCCACATCACCGCATCCCCGTTCCATTGCGGGGTGCTGCCCACGTCGTAGCAGGCCTTCTTGATGTCGTCCTTCACCGGCTTCGTGTCGCCGCGGATGCCGACGACCTGGTCATCCGGGATGGTCTCGGGAGCGACCGGGTTCTTGGCCGTGACCGAGGCTGCGGCCACCGGCACTGGGGGCGGTGGCGGTGGCGGTGGCGGTGGCGGTGGCGTGGCCGCGGCTGGTGCCGGGGCAGGCGGTGCCGCGGCGTCTCGCTGCGCCGCCGCCACCAGCTCCCGCCGCCGCCGGCTCACGGCATAGCCGTGCGTGCTCATGCTCTCCAGTGTTGCGATCGTCATGTCCTTGTCCAACTGCAGGTGCGGGTGGTGCGCGATCAGGTGCGCCTCGATGGCCTTGTCCAGCTCCTCAACCGTCGTGTGGCTCGCCGCGTCGAACGGCGCCTCAGGCTTCACCCGGAACGCCTCGGCGAGACTCCACCCGCTCTGATGGTCAAGGCCTACAGCCTGCGCCTCGCCGACCGACACCTTGAGCGAGTGCGCCGCCGCGTAGGCTGCGAGGTCGGGCAGGAACGGCCGGCCCGGCGAGTACGACCCGGGCTTGGGCTGGTATCGGCTCGCCCCGGAGTCGGCGGCGATGCTGCCAAGCGTGCCATCCCACGACACGATTTCGGCCTGGTGCGCCACGATCCGCGCGAGCGCGATCATCTCGGGCTTGACGCGGCTCGGATGGATCGGGACGGGGAAGTACGGCGCGGGCAGCACGGTTTCCTGCGTCGTGACCGGGATTCGCGTGCGCTCGACGCGGTACTTGGCGATCTCCGCGCTGTTGGCCGCGAAGGTGTCCGCCATCTGGATCACGCTGATCGTCTTGGCCGCGCGTACCTTCTCGTCCTCGAACGCGGCCGCGCGCCGGGCCGCCTCTTCGAACGAGGCCGAGCCAGGCAGGTGCACGGTCGTCGCCCCCGAAGTGGAGCCGATCGGCAGCCGGTCCGGACGACTGGCCCAGCCGAGGATGGTCGTGCCCGAGTCGGTCACGAGGTGCATCCCGTCCTTGGTTTCGATGATGGCGCCATCGACCACTGCCTTGCCGTCGACGAACGCCCCCTTGCCCTGCACGAAGCTCTCGACCACGGCAGCCGGGATGGCATTCTCGCCTGCCGACAGCTCGGCCGCGCGGCGCGCCGACTGCTCCAGCATGGCCTTGGCCATGTCCACCTCGCTGCGCCACTCGACTTCGAGCGGGCCGCCGGCCTTCAGCGCCGAGCCTGAGCGGCAGTGCACGCTGATCGCCTCCATCGAAACGGCCTTCTTGCCAGCGTCGTGGATCAGCTTGCGCGCCAGGTCGGAGGCGGTGATCGGCTCGTACCGGTTGAACCCGCCGTACTTGCCGGCCTGGTACAGCGTCAGCGTCGCGTCGATCTCGGCGCCCAGCCCGCGCATCTCGGCCTGCATCGCCGCCATGGTCTGCTGGTTGCGCAGCAGCGCCGAGGCCGAGGCCTTCGTGTCGTCGATCCGGGCCTGCATCTTGTCCGCCTGCTTGGTCAGCTCGACCAGCCTGCGCAGCTTGCTCGCGCACCAGTCCTGCACCGTCGGGTTCGCCTTCAGGAAGGCCTGCCGAGACAGCACGGTGCGCAGGTTCGTCGCCTGCTTGCCCCGGTTGCCCTCCTCGCGTGCAGCCTTCTCCTTCTGGGCCAGGGACTCGGTGAACCGGGTCATCGCGTCCTGGTCGCCCACCGTGTCGATCAGGGCCTCCAGTTGCTCGCGGGACATGCCGGACTCGATGTCCACCGACGTGCCGCCGCCCGGGTCCATCACCTCATCGATCCACGAAGCCTTGCGGGCCACCAGCGTGCGCTTGTGGGCGTCGAAGGTGCCGTCGGCGTCGTAGTAGTAGACCGTCACCGTCTCGGTCTTGTTGCCCTGCCGCGCCCCGCGCCCGTTGCGCTGCGTGAGGCTGTCGGGGGTCCAGCCGATGGTGAGGTGATGGGTGGCCTGCGTGCCGCGCTGCAGGTTGATGCCGACCTCGGCCTTCTCGTTGGCGAGGACGTAGCGGTAGACGTTGTCTTCGCCGTGGGCGTTGAACCCGTCCTGCACCGCCTGGATCTGCTCCGGCTTGTTGTTGGTCTTGCCGGTGATGATGGCGATCTGCCCGGCCGGCACGCCCGCGCGGCGCGACAGCAGCCGGCGGATCTTGCGATGCAGGGGCAGGATGTCGCAGAAGATGATCTGCTTCACCTTGGGCGTCGGGTTGCCGTCATCGTCCACGCCGCGCGGGTTCATCTCCTCGGCGCGAACGTTGGCGACCAGCGCCGCCAGCTTCGGGGGCACGGTCACATCCAGATCGACCCCGGCCGCATCCGCCAGTTCCTCGAACCTGGCGATCGTCTCGGGATCGATGGTGTCGAGCACCACGCGATTGCCGTCGATGATGGCCCGAGCATGGATGCGCAGGACCACCACCTTCTCGTCGCCCACCTTCTTGGTCTTCTCGCCGACGATGGCATCCTCGGCCGTGCGCGGTCCGGGCCGGGGCCGCTCCTCGATGATCCTCAGCGCATTGAACTTCGCCACGATGTCGGCAACCTTCGCGGCGTCGTCCGGCAGCGTCGTGAAGAACGTGGCGCGCTGATCCAGCTCCGGATCCATGATCAGCAGTTCCATCTTGCGGATCAGGTTGAACGGATGCGCGATCAGCTCCAGCGGCTCGCCGAACTTGGCCTGGATCCGTTCGAATGCGTCGGGGTCGCCCCGGTTCTCGCCTCGACCGGAAAGCTTGTCCGCCGCGTAGCGGTACGCGGCCTTGTAGTCCTTGAGCATGTTGATCGTGGGCGGCTCGGGCATCGCGACGGGCGTTTCCTGCTCGACCATGCCCGGCACCTTCACCGCCATGCCGACCGTCTCGGCCGTCTCCACCGTGGCGCACGCGCCGATCATCCCGCGCAGCACGTGCACGTTGTCCAGCCCGGTGAACACCCGCGTCTCGCGCACGATGCCATCCATCGTCTCGTCCATCTCGGACTCGACCCGGCACACCATGCTCAGGAAGTCGTCCGCCCCCTTGCAACCCAGCGCCATGTCGTTGACGCGGCGATGGCCGACGCCCAGCGACATCATCGCGTAGATCTCCAGGGGGCTGTTGGTGATCGGCGTGGCGGTCAGCGGCATCACGCCGTCGCCCTTGGCGGAAAGGCCCCGGATGAACCACGCCTTCGCCTGCATGTCGATGCCGCGCGCGCTGGTGTCCGCGAGCGCCAGATACTTCGCGGCCTCGAAGCTGCTCGCGGTCGCGCTGGCCTTGAAGGCGTGCGCCTCGTCGACCACGACCGAGTCCACCCCCAGATCCTCCAGGAACGGCGTGCTCGCCTTCTTTCCCTCGGACAGTATCGCGGCCAGCCGCTTCACCTTGCCGGCGGCGCGCTCGTCGTCCTTCTTGTCCATGCTCTCGGCGAACGAAGCATCCACCTCGCGCATGTACGCCTCGAAGCCAGCCACCGTCTCGTCCTTCAGCCGCAGCCGCTCGAACGCCTCGAATGTCATGAAGATCTTGCTGTGCCGGCCCTCGAAGATCCGCATCAGGTCAGCGTCGTAATCCTGGGCGCGCACGCGCGGCTTGCCCTGCTTGTCGAACGACAGGCCGACGAACAGGCAGTCGTCGAGCGACTGGTAGGCGCCCGCCGCCTCCTTGCGCCAGTTCGACAGCACGCTGTTCGGGACCACGAACATGGTCCGCTTCTTCGATCCGATGTTGTGGGCGTGCTGCACGCACGCCAGCGACGTGAGCGTCTTGCCGAGGCCCACACCCATCCCGTTGATGCCGCCGAACTCGCGACCCGTGCGGCGAATGAACGCGAACTGGTAGCCGTGCGGGGTGACGCCGTCAGGTGGCGTGCCGATGCGCATGCCGGGCAGCGGGATGGGCGACTGGTCGTCGGCATGGGCGAAGTAGAGCCGGTCGGGGTCGTTGGCCCGCTCACTCAGGCGCCCGATGATCTCGGGGTTCGAGCGGCACCACGCGCTGAACTGCTCGTTGCTGCTCTGGGTCAGCTCGCGAAGCCTGCTCATGGCGCGCTCGCGGTCGCCGAACTCGGCTGTGCCCAGCGTCACCGTCGAGTTGCGCAGGTAGATCGCCATGCGCCGGAAGAGCTTCTTGTCCTCGGCCCTGGCCACGGTGTCGAGCTTCGAGTCGTTGACGGTGAACTCGATGTTCCTCTCGCCAGAATCCTCGTCCCAGACGATCCCGAAGCCGGGGTCCACGAACTTGCGCATGAACTCGCAGCGCTCCTCCAGCGTCACGAACGGGCTGAAGAGGTTGAACCCCATCTGCGACACGTCCACGCGCTGCACGCGGCGCTGCGCTTCGGCGATCTGCGCGAGGATCTTGCCGCGCACGCGCTCGTCGGTGGCGGCCTTCGCGTCGGCTTCCAGGCGGCGCAGAGCGTCGCCGAGGTTGCCGATGAACACGTCATCGGCGCGGGCCACACGCTGGCCATCCGGCGACAGGCACCACGCATCGTCGGCCACGGGATCGAAGTCCTCGCCGAACACCTCGCGGGCCTTGGCCAAGTCAACCCAGACATCGCCCGCGCCGTACTTCGCGGCGTCGAACCGCTGCGCGTCGGTGCGGGTGTCGGCGGCCTCGGCGGCACGCTGGCCGGTCCACACCCCGGACAGACCGCGCTTGCGGGTGTAGAGCGTGCGCACCAGCGCACAGGCCCCCCGGATCATGTCGCCGGCCGCCGCCGGAAGCGCAGCCATGTCGGACGCGCACCGCTGCATCTCGGTCGTGAGGTCCGGGTACTGGCTGGCGTAGTCGGTGCCACCATCGGCCTGGTGGTACTCGAACACATGCTGAACCGACAGTGCGGTGATGCCAGCGTGCCAGCCCTGGGCGCGCGCTCCCTCGCCGGCCAGGCGCTGCAGGCCCGCCGCCGCGCTGGCCAGCCACTGCGGAATGTCGCCGTGGCGGGACATGCGGCGCATGAACGACACGTAGGCGCTGGCGTCCTGCCACGGCACCCGCGCGGTGAACGCGGCCAGCGGATCGGCGAGCTTGGCGCCGAGCGCAGCCATGGCCCCGCCCTCGTCATCCACGGCCTTGACCACCGCCCACGCGCCATCGCGCAGTTGCAGCGTCTGGCCCGCCTGGGTGATGGTGTCGCCCTCGGCGTAGACGATCGGCATCGTCTCGGTGGCGCTCAGAACGTCCCAGTCGATGCGCGACCCGCCGAACCGGCGCAGCAGCTTCGCCACCTCCACCGGCGTCTTGTCCGACAGCACGCGGTCGATGTCGCCGAACTTGCCCCGGCGCTTCTCCGGGTCGGCGGACTTGAACTCGCCGAGCACGAACTTGCGCCCCTCGCCTGCGAAGTACCCGCCCTCGATGAACTCGGTCCAGCACACCCGTGCCTCGACCAGCTTCGACGGGGCCTGTTCCTCCAGTTCGGCGATCTTCTCGGAGGCCTCGGCGCCGTGCTTGCGAAACACCACGATGTCGGTGATCGTCTCGGCACCAGCCGACAGGAACAGGCTCGACGGCAGCCGGTAGGCGCCCATGAACTCGGCCATCAGGCTCGCTCGGCGACGGATGCTCACCTCGGTGCCGCCCTTGCCGGAGACGGTGCGGTGCGGCGTGATGAACAGGGCCAGGCCGCCGGGCTTGAGCTTCTCCAGGCTGCGCAGGATGAAGTAGCCCTCCAGCGGCTCGCCCCGGTAGCGGGTGTCAGCCAGCTCGTTGCCACCGCGCGCGACCTTGTCGCCGAACGGGACGTTGGTGATCACCGCGTCGTAGATCTCGTCCGGCGTGCTCGCCGCGACGCGCTCGAACGGGCTGACCGTGCAGGTGTAGCCCGGCCCCTTGTTGACCAGCGCGTTCACCTCGCCGCTGGTCTGGTTCAGCTCGACCGCATCCACGGCGGCATCCGCTGGCGCGGTGCCACCGAAGATGCCGGTGCCGCCGCACGGATCCAGCACCTTGCCGCCGGCAAACCCCATCTCGCGCAGCAGCTCCCACGCGCCCTGGGCGATCGGCTTCGGGGTGTAATACTCGTAGGCGCTGCCCCGCTTGCCGTCCTCGCCCTCGAGCGCACCGCCCGTGCCGCTGTAGCGCGCGAGCGTGGCGCGCTGATCGTCGCTCAGGTTGTCGCCGTCCACCTCGCCCGCCCGGATCTGGCGCAGCAGCGCGATGGCGGCGGCGTTCTCGCGTCGGCGCTGCGCAGGCTTCCGGTTCGGGTTGAAATCGTAGAAGCGCGCAGCCGGGTTGCGGGCCTCGCCCACCTCCTCATAGGTCGCGTCCTCGGGCCCGTCGTCGGTCGCGGCAGAGGGCTCATCCTGCACCGTCACGGCCGGAGGCGCGGACTCGCCGATGATCTTGCGGATCTCCAGCATCCGCCGGACCCGCTTGAGGCGCTCGATCCGGGCGTCCGCAGGGGTCTCGGACAGCAGCTTTTTCTGGCTCAGCAGCTCACCGATGAGCTTGAGCCGCGCAACCCTGGCGCTCAGGTCGTTCATGTGGGGTCTCGAAGTCGTCATGCGGGCGACCTCGGAGACGCCCGCGGAACCGGACGGGTACGTCCGGCTGGGCGGTGGCGCTCAGCGCGCCTTGCTGGCCTGTCCGACCTGGTACGGCATCCAGGCCGCGAAACCGCCTTCGGGTGGCGCCTCGTCGCCAGGCTGGATCAGCAGGCACGAGGGCTTCACGTACACCTGCCCCATGGCGTCGATCACGTACAGGTTGACGCATCTCGTCCCATGCACCGCGATGATCGTGGCGTCCGCCGGGTCTCCAGGCATCGTCGCCATGCCATCGGCTTGCACATCGCCATCGGACGGCCAGTACCAGACCTTGCGGCCGACGGTGGGCTCGATCACCCACGCGGGATCGTGGGTCACGGGCGCCGCCGTGCTGGTCTCGTCGGGCTGGGCGCCCTCGGCCTTGAAAGCGGTGATGCGCATGCTCAGGATCTTCAGCAGGTTGTCCATCGCACCACGCTGGAGCACCAGCAGGTCACGATGCGCAGCGGACAGAGCGGAGAATCCGGGGCCGTCGATGAACGCGACGAGCTTCTTCAGGCGGGCGGCGACTTCGATGGCTTCCGCGCTGACGCGGGACTGAGGCGTATGCATGGGTGGATGTTTCCGTGTCGCAGGTCGGACAGGACCGGCGACCAAGGCATGCCCTGGTCACCGGCCCGCTCGGGCATCAGACGCCGTATTCGGCGCCGATGCCGGCGGTCAGCTTGGCGTCCACGAACGCCACGTTCGCGGCCTGCGCGTTCAGGCTGGCGGCCTCGGCCGCCTCGGCGGCGGCGGTGCGCGTGGTCAGCGCGGCGGCGGCCGCCTCGGTGGCCGAGGTCACCGCATCGCGCAGCGGCACCAGCACCGACACCACCTGCTGCAGCGCCTCGTCGGCGTCGGCCTTGGCCTGCTGCTGGGTCTTCAGGGCGGTTTCGGCCTGGGCCTTGGCCTCGCCGGCGGCCTGCAGCTCCTGGTCGGCGTCGGTCTTGGCCTGCTGCGCCGCGTCGCGCGTCTCGGTCAGCGTCGCCACTTCCTGCGACAGCGCGTCCAGGGTGGCCTGGTCGGCGCCCGCGGCCTGCGCCTCGTCCAGCTCGGTCTGCTTGGTCTGCAGCGCCTGCTCGGCCTGGGCCAGCTCGGTGTCCTTCGTGGCGGCGGCATTGCCCGCCGTCTCGTAGCGGCTCACCGCGTCGAGCACGGCGCCCTCGGCAGCCGTCACCGCACCGGCGGCCGAGGACACCAGCTCCTCGGCGGCGGTCTTGTCGCCAGCGATCGCGGCGGTCTGCTCGTCCAGCGCCTGGTCGGCGGCGGCCTTGCGGGCATTCGCGGCGTCCAGCTCCGCCGAGGCGGTGGCCAGATCCAGATCCCGGGCGGCCTTGGCGTCGAGCGCGACCTTCAGGGCCGCCAGCGCGTCCTTGACCGCCTGCGGCAGGTCCAGGCCGATCAGACCGTCCTTGTCGATGTCCGGCGGGTTGATGCCGCCCGTCTCGTCCACCACGCTCTGGAAGCGCGGCGACAGATCGATCACCACGGCGCTCAGCCCGGTGCGGTGGTAGCTCGACAGCACGAAGGCCGGGACGAAGCCGGGCTTGCCGGACTCGCCGACCGCGGGCGCCACGACGCTGTTGGTGACGCCGATCCACACCTTGAACGTGGCCGGCACGCCGTCGAAGTCGTCGGTGCTCAGGGTCGCGACGATCTGGTCGGTGATGCCGTCGTTGTCGTTGTCGTTCTCGGCGTTCGCGGCCGCGAAGATCGAGGTCTTGACGACGTCGCCGCACTGCACGAGGGCGGTGACGCCGGACAGGCGGCCCGTGGCCGGGTCTTCTTCCTGGTGCCACTCGATGACCTTCGGCTCTTCCAGGAACGCCTTGACGGCCGAGCCCATGGAGACGCCCCAGCCCGGCACGCGCGAGACGTTCGCGGAGATGGCGGCCTTGAAGGCCGGGTCGTTGAGCAGCGTGCGCAGGCCCTCTTCCACGAACTTGGGCTGCATGCGGACTTTTTCTTCGAGGGCCAGCACGCGCTTGTCGTTGCGGTCGATGTAGCCGCTGATCTTCTGGTCCAGCTTGATGTCGCCGTTGCGGTACTCGGCGACGATCTTGTTCCACAGCGCCAGGGCGGCGACGGTGTTCATCCGGTTCGACGGGTCGACCGGGATCATGTTGACGGACGGGGCCTTGATTTCGGAGATGTAGCTCATGGCGGGCAGGGAGGTGCGTTGATCGGCCGGTGCAGAGGTGAACCGTGCACGCACTATCCAGCCGGTTTTCAGGCCTCGCGCCCCGCTTTTCCGTGCTCTCGAAGGGCTCGGAAACGACAACGCCGGCACATGCCGGCGCTCATCAGGCTCCGGGCGCCTGCGCCTTCCGGCGCCGGTACTCGCGCTGGTACTCCCGAGCGCGGTCAGCGTCCCGCCCATCGGCGCGCTTGGCGCCCGGCTTGAGCTGCGCGACATTCCACGGCTGCGTTGCGCGGGCTCTGCGCGACTGCGCAGCGAGGTCATCCGCCGTGCGCTGCCCGCGTCCGCTCTCACGAGCGGCCTCCACGGCCTCAGGCAGGTGCGTGTAGTTCAGCGCACCAGTCGCCTGCATCCGGCGCATCTTCACGGCGTGCTGCTCCGAATACGCGGGGCTGCACAGCGGCGTGCCGGCAGGCAGGCCATAGGCCGACCGGTACTCATCGGCCGTCACGCCGTGGGCCTTGGCGAGGTGTGGCGGCAGGAAGACGAACGACTTCCCGCAGGACAGGCACGCGATCTTGCTCATGCGCCAGCGATGGCCAGTGCACGGCGGATGCCGAGGGACCGGTCGCCCTCACCGAGGCGCTTCGCGATGGCGTCGCTCTCGGCGTCGAGCGTGACGTTCACGCGTCGAACACTCGTGACGCCGTCGGCGCCCACGCGGCCGGCGCCTTCGCGCTGGCCGCCGTGCTCAGGCCACCGCACCTCATCGAGCCGGCCACGCCAGTAGTCGGCGTCGCCAGGGGCTCGGTCGAAACGGTGGAACGCCAACTGGCGGTTGGCGTATGTCAACGCCGCCGCCAGTTTCTGCCCGTCCAGGTCAGACCTCTCGACCAGCGCGGCGAATGCCTCGCGCGCTACGTCCTGGCTATGGGTGTTCGTCTTTTCGACGATCTTGCCGTCGAATGTGCGCAGGTACGCTCGGTACATGGTGACCTTTCATGGCCCGGCCTGAGCCGGGCCGGGATGAACGCTCGACCCCGGGCTGAACCCCGGGGTTTGCCGCTTCGTCCTGATCAGTTGGTGGAGGCGGCCAGGCGCTCGATCAGCGCCTTGGCTTTGTCCGTGCGCGGCGTGATCTGCGCGTAGCCCTGGCGGATCTCGGCGGGGGTCCACATGCCCGCATCGTCTCGGTAGACCTCGTCGAGGTCGAACTGGTCGACTTCGACGCCATCGATTTCCATCCAGGACGATCCGCAGCCGATGTTGCCGTAGCCGTCGCGCATCGCCTTCCGGTGCTCGCCGAGCTTGGCGATGGCCTTCAGCAGGTTGCGCGGGCCCGTGGCCCACTCGTAGTGAACACGGGTCTCCCCGCCGCCACAGGACTTGTAGATGCCAGCGTTCAGACGGGTCTTGATGATGATCGACATGGTTTGCTCCTTGATCTGAGCCCCCGGAACCCGCCGGGTCGGCATCGCTTGATGCGATGGTTTGAATAATACACACCAATCATGATCCGTGCAAGGCCCACAATGAAAAACCCCGCCCAGGGTTGCCCTGGGCGGGGCTTGTCGCTTCATCCCGGTCACCGGATCCCGGCCGTGGCCTCCATCGCCGCAGCCTGGTAGGCGTCGATCGCCTGTCCGGCCAGATCCTGCACCTCGGCATCGTCGCCGTGCCGCTCCATGATGGCGATGAGCCTGTCGGCCGTGTCGGGCTCCAGCATGTCGGGCGACGTTCCGGCGATGATGGCGCGCATGTAGGCGATGTCGGCGGTGCGCGCCGGGTCGGATGCCGGCTCGGCGGGAGTCGTCTGGGCTTCAGGCGCCGGCGCGGCGGCAGGTGCGGTGTCTTCCTTCATGGGTTCCTTCTTCTTCCTCTTGGCGGCCGATGCGCGGCCGAACAGTGCATTCACCATGAATGCGACAGGATGGCCCCACTGCGCCGGCGTGTCGTCGCCCAGCAAGACGCGATCGGCTCCGGACTTGCCCGTGTAGATCATGGCGTTACCGTTGTCGTCGACGACGGCGCGCCCCAGGATTTCCCGGCCCTTGCGGATGAGGCCCTGCGCCGTGCCGTTGCCCGTGTAGTCGAACACCGCGATGCCGTCGTCAGGCCATGCCTCGTCGGTCACGGAGTCGAGCACCATTTTGCCTTCGAGCTTGTCGGCGTGGTGCTTGGCCCGCTTGGCGTGGAACGTGGCCATCTTGGAGTGGTAGGCCAGAGCCTTGCCCTTCGCTCCCTTGGCGGCGCGCTTGTGCGCATGGGCTGCAGCGTTGTGGACGTAGTTCAGCACCCGGTCGTGCCCCTTGGCCGTGCGATCGGCGCGGCGCGCCTCCCGCGAGGCCCGGCCGGCGTGGTGGCTGTCCATGCGGGCGCGCTTGAACTGGTTGCCCCGGAACGGGTGGCCGGGGAAGTCGCCGTCGAGCACCAGCACGTCATCGTCATCACCGATGTCGCATGGCCATTCTTCGTCGTCGGCCGAATCGAGCACCGCCCCTTCCACCATCGCCCACGACACCTTGCCGCCATGCGACTTCACGGCGCCGTCGATCTGGCGTGCCGTGTCGAACGGGCTGTTCATGGTCTCGCCGACCGACTCGTAGAGGTAGTCCTTGAACTCCTCCGTGGCGTCGTCGAAGCGGTAGGCGGCGTCGACGATGGCGATGGGGTCGGGCTCTGCGGCATTGGCGGAGGCGATCCTGGCATCTTCATAGCCTCGAATCCAGTCGTCGAGACCGATCATGCGAGGGCGGATTCCTTCCTGAACCCCTCGCTGAAACGCCCGCTCCCCAGCCAGGTACCGTCCATCCGGCGTAGAAAGGTCGTCTCCATCGGCTTCAAGCGGCATAGGCGCCGGCGTCATCCTGGCCACAAGAGCCTGCATGGACTCCGCCACCGCCGCAGGGTTGTCGTTCGGCTTCCGGCCGACGGGCGTGAACGGGTCGCCGTTGATCGACACGATCCCGCCCGTAGATGCCCCGATGGACACCGACCTGTCGCCGATCGTGGCCGTCGCGTAGCTCCAGCCGTTCGCGGACGAAGCCCTCCATTCGGACAGCTCGATCCCGGCTGCGCGGGCGGCATCGGCCGCCATCTGCATGGCAGTGGCCAGATCGATGTCCTTGGGTTCAGGAGGCGCATCCTGCGCCGGGTCGGCGGCGGGCGGATCGGCCGGCCGATCGAACAACCCGATCGTCTCGACCCCAGGCCCGTACATGCGCTCCAGCTCCCGGTTCGCGGCGGCCACGATGTCCTTGAAGTCCACCGGCTCGCCGTCGCCGAACATGTCGGCGGTCTGGCGGCGCTGCAGCTCGCCCTTGATGAAGGTGGCCATCGCCTTGAACGCCTCGCCCATGCGCTTGGCGCTGCGGTTGTTCTTGGCGATGAACACGGCCATCGCCGCCACGTCCGGATCGATGTCGCCGAACAGGCCCGACTGCTGCACGAACTCTTCGACCGACTGGCCGGCATCCTTGGCCTGCCGGATGACGTTCGACGCGCCCAACAGCGCGTCCACGGCCTTCTGGTTCAGGCTCTTCTCCACCGCGTCCGTGAGCTTGCCCGTGGCGGCGCTGGTGGCCTCTGGGTCCATCGCGGCAGCCTGGATGAACTCGGGCGCGGCATGGTTCAGCGCCTTGACGATGTTGGCAATCTCGGGCTTCGCCACGTCGGCCGTGAGTTCCAGCAGCCGGTCGTCGGCGTAGGCCTTCGCGAAGATGGCGGCTTGCACGCGGGCGATCAGGCTGGCGGTCGGCTTGCCGTCGCTGGTGCTGTAGCGGGCCGCCTCGGCGTCGCCCAGCGTGCGCATGAAGGCAGCGAGGAAAGGCACGTTGGTCGCCGTGGTCAGGTCGCCATCCTCGGTCATCAGGGCAACCACGTCGTCGGTCAGGCGGCCGGCGTCGGCCTTGGCCACCTCGGTGGCGGTCATCGCCAGCTTGTCGTCCTGATTGGCCTCCACCGCGAAGGCGACGCGGTCCACCTCGCTGGTGCGGATGCGCACGAGGACGGGCCGGCGCATCGCCTTCACCTTCCCTGGCTTCAGGCCGAAGTACCCGGCCTCCTCTTCCAGCCAGGCGCGGTAGTCGTCGGCCTTGCCGGTCTGGTACGCCAGCACCACCGCCATCGTGCGCCCGTTGCCCGACTCGACCACGCCATCCGGCCCGACGATCGGGGCGCCCGAGTCGGCGCGGCGCGACTTGCCCAGCAGGTCCGGGTCCAGATCCTGCGCGGTCTTGCGCACCCAGGCTATCGACGCATCGCGGCCCCGATCGCGCGGCTGCAGTTCGGCCGGGAATGCCGGGTTCGCGTCGCCGGTGGCCGGATTGTGCGAGGTGATCAGGCTGTCGGCCTCGACCACCGTGTAGCCGGTCAGGACTTCGGTGCCCTTGGCGGTCTTGACCTTGGACGCGGCGCCTTCTGGGGTCAGGGCTTCCAGCTTGGCGTCGCCGAAGAGGTCGGTGGCCGGCGGTTCAGCGGCCGGGGCGCTGGCCGGTTGCTCGATCTGCGCCGGGGCAGCGGCGGGCGGCTCGCTGGCAGGCGCTGGCGCAGCCACCGGCGCAGGGCTGGCCGCCCACGCCAGCGCCTTCGCGCTCGGCTTCACGTCGGGCACGCCGCCCAGGCTGTTGATCAGCGCCTCCAGCGATGCGATCTGGCCGTTCTGGTTGCCCAGTTCACGAAGCTTCTGAAGGTCGTCGTTCGCCTTCGAAACCCGCCCTTGTACCTTCTGCCACACCTCGGATTCGTACCGGCCTCCGCCGCCGATCTTCGGGTTCTCGTCCAGCCCGGTGCGGGCTGTTTCCAGTTGTCCCTTCGCATCGTTCAGCGACTCGATCGCCTGCGTGACGCGGCTGGCGATGCGCGCGGGAAGAGGGAACGTGGTGACGATGGTGCCAGGATCGGCGGAAGGCTGCTGCTTGGCCTCCTTCGTCGGATCGACAGGCACGGCCTTCGCCTTCGCGGCCCGATCCACCCGCACCGCCTCGGCCTGCGCGATCTTCTCGTTCACGCTCACCAGTTCGGCCTGCATGGCGACGATCTCCGCCTTCAGCCCGTCGATCTTCTGCGCCGTCTCGGCAGCCTTGGCGTTGGCGCGGGCGAACGCGGCGCTGTTCTTCTCGATCAGCGCCATGATCCGGCGCGCGACCTCGCGCGGCTTCAGGTCTTGCCCCTTCTCGGGCGCGACCGCGATGGTCACGTCCTTCTTGTTGATGACCCAGCGCGCCGACACCAGCGTGTCCATCGGGGTGAGCTTGTTCGGCGTGGTGTCGGGGTTGTGGAACCAGATGCTCAGGGTCTGGCCGTCGCTCATGCCGTAGATCACCGGCACCTGCATCGTGCCGCGCAGGCGCACCGGCTCGCCGACCTCCAGTTGCTGCGGCTTGACGGTGCGGCCCGCGGCCTGCATCACGCTCATGAGCTGCTCGGCCCTGTGCTGGAGCATGCCGACCTCGGACACCAGCGCGTCGAACACCATGTGGCTGGTGATGTCGGGGTCGGTCATCAGGTCGGCCATGGTCATGGGGTCAGTCAGCAGGTCGTCGCCCACGTCGTCGAGCTGCATCTCGTACAGCACGCGCCCCAGGCTCTTGCCCACCGGCTCGGCGTCGGCCGACCAGCGCACCGGCTGCAGCGTCGAGCCTGAAGCCGGCATGGCCGGCAGCGAGCCGGCATCCTCCAGCGGCGACAGCATCGATCCGCGCTTGAGCCACCACCGCAGTTGCGGCACCGTGATGCGCACCATGCTGCCCAGGCCCTTCCAGTCGCGGTCGTAGGACTCCGTGTAGGCGGCGCGGGCCAGCGCCTCGGACCCGAACCCGAGCATGACCTTGTGCTCGTCGAAGGCGCCCGTGGACGGGTCGACCTGGTTGATCACCCACACGTCGCCCGAGGCGTGGAAGTCGCCGACGAACACGTCCACGCCGTCGCCATCGGCGCCACGGGTACCTGCGAAGTAGCCGTAGTCGGCCGCGATGCGCGTGCGCCAGGGCTTGCCGTCCGCCCCCACGCCCTCGCGGAACGTGCCGATCGGGTTCTCGATCGCGATGGGCAGCCCGTGGATCGAGACGCGCCCCTTGCGGTAGTTGCCCGCGGCGAGCTGGCCTGGCGTGGGCATGTTGATCGTGTTGCGCCCAGTCGCGGACTGGTCGGCCGCGGCCCGGATGTCGTGGTTCGGCATGAAGTGGCTCCTTTGCCGCAATTCTGCCGACCAGGGCCCCATTGAACCCGCATGGATTCCATCTTTTTTCATCTTTCCATGCGATGGAATTACATTCGAGGCATGAACGCACCATCATTCTCTGCCGGCCTCGTGATGCTCGTCGCCCTCATCGAAGGCGTGATGCTGGCCGCGCACCTGTTCGCTCGCCACACCTGAACCCATGTCCAGCCCATCCTCCACGCCATCCGACCCGCACACCCTCACCCCGGGGCAGGCCGCCTCGATCCTGGGCATCAGCCGCCGGAGCGCACAGCTCATGGTCGATGACGGCCGGCTCGAAGCCGACCGCTCATGCTCAGGACGCAAGCGCATCCCGATGCACAGCCTGCTGGCTCACGTGCGCTCGTCCGGCATCCCCGACTTCGAGGACGGCCAGAAGCTCATGAAGCTCGCCGAGGTCGGCGCGAGGCTCCAACTTGCGAAAGTCGCGACCCTCGACGCGTTGGACCGGTCCGGCGTCCCCGTGTATCGCTCGAAGCTCAGCCAGCGCGGGCACATGAGCATCCGCGAAAGCGACTTCCCGCGCGTCTCGGCCGCGCGAGAGGCGCACAGCAAGCAGGCCACGGGATCCAAGAAGGGCGCGCCATGACCACCACCCGAATCCATGTGTTCGGCTACGCCACGGGCGACGGCGGCGCCCAGCTCGCCCCGTCCGGCAACCCGCACACCGTTTCAGCCGAGACCGCCAGCCGCCTGATCAGCGCCGCGCTCGCAAGGGACGCCAGCCAATCCCCGCTGGCCATGCCGTTCTACGTCGCGCGCATCAGCGCCGATGAGGTGCCAGCCTTCACCCCGGACGAAGCGACAAGCCCCGGGGTTTAGCCCGGGGTAGAGCGTTCAAGCCGGAACGGCTTGCTGCTGCTCGATGTACTGGCGCAGGATTTCGATTGGTGCGCCACCACAAGACGCGGCGAAGTAGGACGGCGACCACAAGACGCCCCGGCGCTTCAGCCAAGGATGGAAGTCTCCGAATTCCTTGCGCAGCAGGCGCGATGAAACCCCCTTCAGGCTATTCACCAGCGCGCTCAACGCGACCTTCGGCGGGTAGTTGATGAGCAGGTGGACGTGATCACGCTCGCCGTTGAACTCGATCAGCTCGGCATCGAAGTCTTTGCACACGTCGGCAAGGATGCGATGGAGGCTGTCGAGGTGCTCTTGCCGGAACACCCCGCGCCTGTATTTGGTCACGAAGACCAAGTGAGCATGGATGGCAAAAACGCAGTGCCTGCCTCGGCGATAGTCTGTTTCTTGTGTCATAGACCAATTGTGCTACAGTGAATCCATGGAAGCCACCAAGACCCTCAAGCTGCGCATCAAGGACAAGCACGCCGCCGTGCTGTCCTTGATGGCGCGTGAGGTGAACCAGGTGTGGAACTACTGCAACGAGACAAGTTCGCGGGCGATCCGAGAGCGCCGCGAGTGGCTGAGTGGGTTCGACCTGCAGAAGCTCACGGCCGGGTACTCGAAGTGCGACGGCGTGCGCATCGGCAGTGCCACGGTGCAACTGGTGTGCGAGGAATACGCCACCCGGCGCAAGCAGTTCAAGAAAGCCCGGCTGAACTGGCGCGTGTCGAACCCGAAGTCGGCGAAGTATTCACTGGGCTGGGTGCCGTTCAAGGCGGGCGGGGTGAAGTACAAGGCCGGACAGGTCAGCTTCCTGGGGCACAAGCTCGGCCTGTGGGACAGCTACGGCCTGAGCCGGTTCGATCTGCGCGCCGGCTCGTTCTCGCAGGATGCGCGCGGCCGGTGGTACCTGAACGTGTGCGTCAAGGTGGACGTGCCGAAGTCGGCCGGCACCGGTCTGGTGGGGATCGACCTCGGCCTGAAGACCGCGGCGACATGCTCGGACGGTGAAGAGCTGGCGTCCGGCCTGTACCGCAAGCATGAGGGCGCGCTGGGGATCGCCCAGCGGGCACGCAAGAAGAGCAGGGTCCGCGCGATCCACGCGAAGATCGCCAACACGCGCAAGGACGCGATGCACAAGTTCTCGACGGGGCTGGTCGCGCGCAACGCGGCGATCTTCGTCGGGAACGTGAGTGCTGACGCGATGGTGAAGACCAAGATGGCGAAGTCCACGTTGGACGCCGGATGGTCAATGCTGAAGACGATGCTGGAGTACAAGAGCCATGGGGCCGGCGTCGTCTTTGAAGAGGTGAATGAAGCCTACACAACCCAGACTTGTTCGAGCTGCGGGGTCATTCCCGCCAGCAGTCCGAAAGGTAGGACAGGTCTGCGAATGAGGCGATGGACTTGCTGCGACTGCGGCGCGGAACACCACCGCGACGTGAATGCCGCCATGAACATCGCCGCGCGCGGACATGCGCGTCTCGCAGGAGGAATCCCCGTCCTTTAGGGCGGGGAGGATGTCAAGGTAGACGAGGATCAATTGTTGCGCTTCAGGTATTCGTCGATGGCGCGGCGGACCAGCTCCGCCACCGTCAGGCCGGTTTTCTCGGCCAGGGCCTGGAGGGCGGTGCGCTGCTGCTCCGGCAGAAAGATGTTGGTGCGCTTCATGTGCGCACATTATACCCACGGGGCAGCCGCCGGACAAGCCGCCATGCGGCCTGTCGGCCGCCCTCCTTTCCTCCTCCCCCTAAAGGGGGAGGTTTCTCGGAGGTTTCGATGAACCTGCTCTTCAACTTCTCCTCCCCCAGCCCGCGCGACCCTGCCATCAAGCAGGTGAGCAAGGCCTTGTCGCAGGCCGGCTGCCCGGTGGCCAGCGCCACGTTCGACGCCAAGTCCTCGCGCCGCAGCGGCATCGAGTTCCGCACCGTCTGCCTGGTCATGGCGGACGGCCAGCGCGTCGAGCTGAACGTCAAGGCCACAGGCGACGTGTTCGAAGTGCGCATCAACGGCTCCGTGGTGCCGGTCTTCCGGCAGAACGACACGTCCGGCGCAGCGAAGGAGCTGGGCGCGCGGCTGGCGGCGGGACGCGCCAAGTTCCAGAAGCGCATGGCGGCCGGGCCAGTGGATGCGCTGCCTCCGGCGGTGCGGACCGCGCGCCGCCGGATGGCGGACGTGCTCACCGAGCAGCGCGATGCGCTGGCGGTCGAGGTGTCGGCGGCCAAGACGCGCCTCGCGACGCTGGAAACCACGGAAAACGGCGGCTGACGGCCAGAAACGGGGCCAGAAGATCCCCCGCATCAGCAACCAAGCCGGCCACGGAGTCGCACATGCCTCAGGCACACCTGCATCACAACCAAGTCACCCAAGGCCGAATGCTGGCCGCCGGGGCGCTCGACCTCATCGAGGGCCACAAGGGCGATGACATCGCCCTTGCGCTGAACGAAGAGTTCGGCCGCACGCCGCTGTTCGAGCGGGTTCTGGATGGCCTGGGCGATGGCGACCGGACCGGCCTGCTCGAAACGGTCGCTGCGGGCGCGCAGGTCTATCGCCTGGCCCACGGCTTCATGCCCGACGCCGACATGCTGGCAGCCGCGGTGCAGCAGGGCGCCGCGTGCCGCCAGAACTACACCATGGATGGCGGTCGCGAGATGGTGCTCGACAGCACCGAAGGCTCGATGGACACCGCGTCCATCCAGGCCAACCGCGCCATGAGCGCCGTCATGGATCTGTTCGAGAGCGCCGCGCCGTTCACCGCGACGCTGCCGACCGACATCAACAGCAACGAGGCCCGGCTGATCGTGCTGGAGCACGTGGCGCGCTCCAACCTCGGCGGCTACAAGATCGACGACCTGCTGAACGGCTCGGCGATCGGCCGCCCGTTCGCCGACAGCGAGCGCGAGCTGCTGTTCCCCACCGCGATCACCGCGCCGGTCACCCTGAAGTTCACCAGCCGCAACAACGCGCAGGGCACCGCCACCGATCCGTTCGGCCTGTACTGCGACCAGGCGCTGCCGGGCGTGCCGGTCGTGCGCGGCCAGACCATCGTCCTCGTCAACGGCATCCCGGTGGCCGAGGAGCGCCGCAACCCGCAAGGCGCCAACTCGCCGCTGGTCGGCTCGATCAAGCTGGGCGACAGCGAGTACACGATCACCGGCAGCGTCGCCCCTGACTCGGGCGACGTGACGATCAGCAGCGTCTCGCCCGCGCTGCCGGCCGGCACCCAGATCAAGGCCATCGGCAACATCAACTACGAGCGCGCCGCCGCCCTGACGCCGGAGGTCGGCTTCAACGTGCGGTCCTTCTCGATGTTCGCGAACACCTCGCGCATCAACGTGACCACGGGCATCGACGCCTCGCAGCAGATCATCCGCGAACTGGGCATCGACGCCCAGGCGCAGCAGCTCCGCGCCGCGCGCGCCCAGGCCAGCATGGAGCGCTACCACCGCGCCCTGCGCCGCGCCTACGACCTGTCCATCAACACCGTCCTGGAGCATGACTTCCGCATGGTCGAGCGCGACACCGCTCTGGTGCGTGCGCAGATCTGGCTGGACTTCGCCCCGGTCCTGACGCTGGCCGATCACCTGGTCAGCGAGAAGACCATGGACCACGGCGTGGGCTTCTGCTACGTGGGCCGCCGTGTCGCCTCCGAGCTGCGCGGCCTGCCGCCGGAGATCTTCCGCCCGTCGGGCCTGACCAGCCGCCCCGGCATCTGGCGCGTGGGCCGCCTGCTCGACATGGTCGATGTGTACCACCTGCCCGACAGCGCCGGCCTGCTGGCGGCGAACGAGGTCGAGGGCGAGTACGAGATGCTGCTGATCGGCCGCGGCACCGACCCCAGCCGCTCCCCGGTCGTGACCGGCGATGCGGTGCCGCCGATGCTGGTGGATCAGGCGCGCGGCAAGGACATGGCCAGCAATGCCGGCGTCTACGCGCGCGGCTTCGTGCGCTCGAACCCGCACCTGCCGAGCGCGCAGGGCTGCGCGCGCATCCGCCTGAAGGGCCTGAAGTAATGGCCACGGCTGCAACCTCCCCCGACAAGGGCAAGGCGGCGGCCGTCGGCGACGACGAGTCCGCCAAGGCTTCCGCCTCCGCGCCGGCCCCGAAGGCCGCGGCCAAGGCGGGCGCCGCCAAGCCGGCCACGGACGCGCCGGCCGTGGCGCCCGAGCCCGATCCCGTGCCCGATACGGCCGCCGCCGACCTCGCTCCGGCCCAGGCCCAGGCCTCGGCTGATGTCGCCGCGCCCGCGCCGGACGACCGCTACCCGCGCGACGCCTCGGTGACCAACGTCGGCGCCTACCCGCTCTCGTGCATGACCACGGGCCGCTACATCCCGCCCCATGTCGGCAGCCAGTTCGCGCTCACCGGCCGCGAGCAGGCGCTGGAGCTGCGGCGCGTGCTGACGGCCGCCGCCGCGCAGTGCCACCTGGCCGGGCAACTGGTCTTCGAAAACTTCCCCTCGGAGTAATTCTCCATGCCAACCTTCCAGACCTTCGTGCGATCGCTCGGCAACCAGCCGGGCGTCCAGCTCAACGCGCCCATCGACCGCAGCCACCGTCCGGGCCGCTCGACTGCGGATCAGGCCTTCGCGGGCGTCGGCCGCTTCCAGCGCGGCGCGATCGACCGCGCCATCCGGGTCAACCGCGGCAACGTCAACAAGCTGCTCGGCCCGGCCGCGTCGATCCGCCTCGCGCCGGAGAACGAGGCCGGCATCCAGATCCGCGAGGGCCTGGAGAACGGCGCGCGCGAAGCCGTGGTGGCCCGCCTGGTCGGCGCCGCCGCGGCCAAGTCCTACGCGGTGATCGGCATCCCGTCCGGCGACGCCCAGCTCACCGCCACCGTCGCGGGCGGCGTCGTGACGGCGATCACCGTGGTCGCCGGCAAGGCCGGCAAGAACTACAAGGCGGGCGACTGGCTCACCTTCGGCGGCCCCGGCCCCGGCACCGGCGCGAAGGCACAGATCGCGGTGGACGCCGCCGGCGCGATCACCGGGGTCACCGGCCTGGTCGGCGGCACCGGCTACACCACCGCTCCGACCATCACCGCCCCGCACGCCGTCTGGTTCGGCACCAGCGCCACGGTGCCGGCCGCCAACGGCAACTGGTCCATGTACATGGACGACGGCAACTGCTGGAACAGCGGCGTCATCCTGTCCCTGCACGCCGACCGCACCCCCATCTCCGGGACCGCCACGCCGAGCACCAGCGTCACGCTGCGCGTGATCGACCCGCTCGACAACACCGTCTTCATGAGCGTGTCGGGCTCGCTGTCGCTGGCGGCGACCGATGCGGGCGGGCGCAGCCTGTTCCTGGCGGACACGCTCAAGCGCGCGAACCCGCTCTACACGCTGGTCGTGAACACCGGGGTCACGATCCCCACCACGTCGAGCGCCTACGGCCGCACCGGCAGCGCCGACAACTGGGCCACCTCGGGCGTCCTGAGCCTGTTCGCCGAGGGCGCGATCACCTACACCGACGCCATCTACGAGGCCGCGGTGCGTCGCCTCTCGATGTCGTCCACGCCGTTCGGCTACGTCGCCACGCTGGGCACGAAGGTGCCTTCGCTGGTGCGCAAGCTCGCCGATCTGGCCCAGACGCTCAACACGCCGATGGTGATCGACGTGGACGGCAAGCTGGCGAGCTATCAGGCGGCGATCGACTACGTGGCCGGCCTGGGCCTGCCCAACGACTACTCGGGCCTGTTCTCGGCCTACTGGGCGCCACTGGAGGCCAACGAGCCCTACAACGGCTATGCCGAGGTGTGGGGCGTGTCGGGCCTGCAGATCGGCATGCGCTGCGGGCGCAACGCGAAGGTGGACGCGAAGGGATTCGCGGCGAAGCATCGCCCGATCGCCGGCCACCAGCACATCCTGCCGCGCTCCGAGATCCGCCAGCTCGTCGGCCTGGACGACCCCGACCTCTCCGACCTGTCGGACGGCAACGTCAACCCGGTCGTCTACTACAGCTACAGCGGCGGCGGCTTCATGTTCGGCGACGCGCTCACGCTGGAGAAGGACCGCACCAGCGACCTGCGCCTGATCGTCGTCGGCGAGATCGAGGCGCACATCGGCGTCGCCATGAGCGACTACGCGCGCAGCCTGACCCTGAACTTCGGCGTGGACGAGGCCATCGTGGAGATGACCGACTTCGCCAACCGCTACCTGTCGGACGCCCAGGCCGCCGGCTGGCTGGTCCCGGCCGGGAACGGCAAGGCGTTCATCGTCAACGCCACGAAGCGCCAGAACGCGCCCAAGACCATCATGGACGTGGAGTACTGGATTTCGTGCCAGGGCACGCTGCGCCAGGTGTTCATCCAGCCGGTGGTCTTCGGCTGATCGTGGGCTGATCGAATGGCCGCCGTGGGGTGCCACCCCCGGCGGCGTGAAGGAGGAACGTTATGGATCTGGACAAGTTCCGCGCACGGGTGGCCAACCTGCCCTTCACGCGGCAGCAGCTCGAACGCCAGCGCGCGCAGACCCCCCCGGCCACCAAGGCCGTCGCGGTGCTCGACAGCGCCGGCTACGCGGACGCGGAGATGCGCATCGGCGCGGCGGGTGTGGTGCAGGCGTGGGCCACCACGCCCGTGTCGGACCTGGAGGAGGGCGAGACGCTGCAGGACCGCCTGATCGCGATGATCGTCGAGTCGGCCGCGCCCGATGCCGGCGACGACCTGACGCCTATCCAGGAGGACATGGCCACCGCCCATCTCAACTTCGCGGCCGAGTACATGCTCAGCAAGGGTGTGGCCGGGCCCGACGTGTCGGCGATGATCGACGACGGCAACGCGGAGGCCGCGGGTCGGGTGCACGAGTACCTGTCCGGCGAGTTCTCGGCCGATCCGAGCGAGGACGATCTGAGCGACTTGCACAACTACGCCTTCTCGGCCGCCGAGAACGAGTCGGTGTTCGACTCGGCGGCCCACGTGCTCGATGCCGTCTACAAGAACACCGCGGTGGTGCACGGCGGCAAGAAGCTGCTGGTGCGCCGCCGGGTCAGCGGCACCGTGCGGCGCACGGGCGCGCAGAAGGTGGCCCTGAAGAAGGCGCAGATGCGCAGCCACGGCTCCGGCGCCAAGCTGGCTCGGGCCAAGTCGATGCGCCAGCGCAAGCAGATGGGGCTCTGACCGGTGCGGGTGCTGTCGTCAGAGTGGGGAGGGCTGTCCGAACACCTGCTCGGCAGTTTCGTGCAGGTCAAGATGCTCAAGGCCGGCGACCCGCGCAGTTTCCAGGTGGACAACACCTCGCCCATCGTCGTTGCCCCGATCATCGAATCCACGTTGGACCAGTCGGCCAACTGGATTTCACCATTCGAGAATCAGACGCCCGACGCCGGATTCTCGACATTTTCGCACATGCTGCAGGTGGGCGGGCTCGGTCCGGTGCTCAACGCCCTGAGCCGGGCAACCGGGGTTGATATCTCGGGATTGCGCGACGGCGTGGAATCGATGATCGGCCGCACGTCGATGACGCTGGTCAACAGCACCCAGGTGTACAACGGCAGTCCTCCGCTCGGCATCAACCTGACCGCGGTGTTCCGGGCCCGGCGAAACCCGGTGGATGAGGTCGAACGCCCCGTGGCGCAGTTGATGTCGTGGCTGCTGCCCGAGAAACTGGCGACCTACAGCCTCGTCACCAACGCGATCGATAATTTCGGCAGCATGTCCGGTGATGAAATACTCCGGACGGTCTACCCGTCCAAGATACCGAGCGTCGTCGGCCTGGTGTACCGCGGCAAGTTCTATTCGCCCATGGTGATCGAACATGTCTCGGCCCCCATGGATTCGCCTGTCGATTCCAGCGGCAAGGAAGTGTTCAAGAAAGTGACCATGAAACTTGCAAGCCTGACTTCCATCGACCGAGACGACTATCGCCGCATCGTGGGTATCCCAGCATGAAGGTTTTCAAGAAACTTCGGACCGCGCGCATTTCGAGCGAATTTCAAGAACTGACCGTTCGGCAGATGCGCGAGCTGTGCGCGATGAGCGATCGGGCAATGGAGGCGGCCACGACACGCCTCCTGACCTTCGTCATGTCCCATGACGAGGGCGCGATGGTGAAGGATCCTCGCCTGATGACGGTCCAGGAGCGAGCCCGCGCCCTGTGCCACTATCTCGGAACCGTGATCGAGGGCGGGCCGAACTTCAAGGTCGGCGAATACCTCTACAGCGACTTCATCGAGTTCGACAGGGATTACTCCGGGCCCTCGGTTTCGACGGGCGAGTTCGCGGGCGAGTCGGCCATCATGTGCGACCAGTTGCTCGGCGTGCATGTCGAGCTGCTGGAAGCCGTGTGCTCCAGCGAGGGCGATTGGCGCGCGGGCCTGATGGCCTGCCAGATTCGTCTGGCCGAAGACCCGGCGCCGGATCTGGTCGCCATGTCCGACGCGGACCGCATGACATGGATCGAGGGCCGCATGTCGTCGATCATGGACATGCCATCCAGCCAGGCTGTGGAGTTGTGGTCAGCCTACGAGAAGGGCGCCGCCATGCTGCAGCATTTCTTCATCGTCGATGTCGATCCCCATGGCATTGTGTTTCGCACGCATGGCGAGGAGGTGAGGCCTGGCCTCGGCCGGTTTCGTGCCAGTTCCTGCGTCGAGAAGCGAGCGCGCTCGCTATTCGCGTGATCTGGCGGAAAACTCGTTCGAGGTTGCCATCATGCTCGGGATACCGCCCGATGCGGCGCAGGCCATGAAGCTCTCGGACATGGACGAGTTTCTTTCGTCCGGTGCATGCCGCGGGTATTACAAGCGCGCCGAGATCGACGGGAAACTGTGGCAGGCCCAGCTCGCGCGGCTCGACGCCATCATCAAGGCGGTGAGCGAGAACAGCAAGGGCCAGGCCTCCGGGTTCCGTGGGCTGGCCCGATCCATGTCGCGGCGGCGGTAGGAAAACGGCCATCGGCGCGTGGCTGGCATGGGTTGAAATCAGGGCTCTTCAGGAAAGCCATGAATCCAATCGACCCATCATCCTTGCTCGCTGCGATCGGCACCACGCCGGCTGCGCTGGTCGGCTCGCTGGTCGGATCGGTGACCTCGACCTGGTTCGGTCGCCAGCGGGACACGCGCGTGGACGTGCTGTTCGTCGTGGGCGTGGCCATGCAGCTCATGATGGCCGTGTCGGTCGGCGTCTCGGGTGCGGCAATCGTGGCCGCGACCGTGGAGAGCATGCGCACCGTGTCGCCGTTCGCCACGTCGTACCTGTGCTCGGCGCTGTCCCAGCGCCTGATGCAGGCCGCCGGCGACCTGGTCTCGAAGGAGGCCATGGCCAGCATCGTGTCCGCGATCGCGGAACGCATCCGTGGAGGCAACAAGCCATGACCACCATCCTCCCCTACCTCCCGCTCGTCATGTCCGGCCTCGCCGCGCTGCTGCTCGCCGTGGTGGCCGACACGGTGCTGCGCGGCGCCACCCGGTGCGAGATGTCGCTGCGTGCACTGGGTGCGGGCGCAGCGCTCGCCGGGGCAGTCGGCTGCGTGCTGGCGGCGTTCTACGCGCAGCAGCTCGCCGTCCCGCTGCTGATGCTGGCCGTCGGCATCTTCGCGTCGGTGATGACCCGGCTCGGCCGGCGCGTGACCGGCCTGGACGACTTCGGCATCACCACCGCCGCAGGGCTTCTCGATGACCCGGTGGCGCACCACCCCAAAGGAACGGCCCAATGAGCCCCGTCAAGCGCTTCGTCAACAAGTTCTTCGCCCCGCGCATGCTGCCCACGTTCGAGGCCGCGATGCTCCCCGACTCGGGCCACGTCATCGTGAGCTGCTCGGACGGGCGCGCCAGCGAAGAGATCGTGCTGCCGCGCGCGCTGGCCATCCACGC
>JBJTNV010000097.1:0-4377 GCA_046074205.1 Hydrogenophaga sp. | reverse complement strand
AAGCGGCGCGACCGCGCCCTGCTGATCCGCTATCCCACGCAGGCGTCACACGACCGTGAGCGCGCCGAGGCGCTGAACCAGGTCGACGACGTGGTCGCCGCGGTGATCAAGCGCGAAAAAGCCCTGACGGACCAGCGCAAGGGCATCGACGCGGAGATGGAGTTCTACAATAAAGACCTCAGCAAGGCCCCGGCCTGGTTGCGCCGCCAGCTGGAGGACAACGAGCAGCAGATGCAGGTGCAGAAGCGCTTTCTGGACGAGCAGGCGCAGGAGAAGCGGCGCATCAACACACGCTTCGATGAAGAGCTGGCCAAGCTGCGCACGCTCTGGGCCGCCAACGCCGCGGCTACGCGGCCCTGACACCCACGGCCTGCGACGCTCGCCGCAGGGACGCGCCGGCGCTCAGCCCAGCTTCTGGCGCAGCAAGTCGTTCACCTGCTGGGGATTGGCCTTCCCTTTGCTGGCCTTCATGACCTGGCCCACCAGCGCGTTGAAGGCTTTTTCCTTGCCGGCGCGGAACTGGGCCACGTTCTCGGCGTTGGCCGCCATCACCTCGTCGATGATTCTCTCCAGCGCGCCGCTGTCGTTCATCTGCTTGAGGCCCTTGGCTTCGATCAGGGCGTCCACTTCGCTGCCCTCGCCGCTCCACAGGCCATCCAGCACTTGCTTGGCGGCGTTGTTGGAGACGGTGCCGTCGGCAATGCGGGCGATCAGTGCGGCGAGCTGGGCCGCGCTCACCGGCACATCGACCATGCCGCGCTCTTCATTGTTGAGGCGGCGTGACACTTCACCCATGAGCCAGTTGCTCACCAGCTTGGGCTGCTGGCAGGCCTGGGCTGCGGTTTCAAAGTAGGCGGCCATGGCTGGGCTCTGCGTGAGTGTGGTGGCGTCGTACTCGGGCAGGCCGTAGGTCTGCACCAGGCGCTCGGCCATGGCGCGGGGCAGCTCGGGCATCTCGGCGCGCACGCGCTCGACCCAGTCGCGCCCGATGACCAGCGGCGGCAGATCGGGGTCGGGGAAGTAGCGGTAGTCGGCCGCGTCTTCCTTGGTGCGCATGGCGCGGGTCTCGCCGGTATCGGGGTCGAACAGCACGGTGGCTTGCTCGATGGCGTGGCCGTCCTCGATCTGGTCGATCTGCCAGCGCACCTCGTAGTCGATGGCCTGTTGCATGAACTTGAAGCTGTTCAGGTTCTTGATCTCGCGGCGCGTGCCCAGCGGCTGGCCGGGTTTGCGCACGGAGACGTTGGCGTCGCAGCGGAAGCTGCCTTCCTGCATGTTGCCGTCGCAGATGCCGATCCAGGTCACGATCTTGTGCAGCTCGCGGGCATAGGCCACCGCTTCGGCGCTGGATCGGATGTCGGGCTCGGTCACGATCTCCAGCAGCGGCGTGCCGGCGCGGTTGAGGTCGATGCCCGACTGGCCGATGAAGTCCTCGTGCAGGCTCTTGCCCGCGTCTTCTTCGAGGTGCGCGCGCACCAGGCGCACGGTCTTCTTCTCGTCACCGAGGAAGAAGCTGACCTCGCCGCCCTGCACCACCGGAATCTCGAACTGGCTGATCTGGTAACCCTTGGGCAGGTCGGGATAGAAGTAGTTCTTGCGCGCGAACACGCTCTGCTCGGCGATGTGCGAGCCCAGCGCCAGACCAAGGCGGATGGCATGCGCCACCGCTTCGCGGTTCATCACCGGCAGCGTGCCGGGCAGGGCGAGGTCCACCGCGCAGGCCTGTGTGTTCGGCTCGGCACCGAAGGCCGTGGGCGCGCGGCTGAAGATCTTGCTCTGCGTGGCCAGCTGGGCGTGTGTCTCGAAGCCGATCACGACTTCGTAACCCTGCACCAACAGCGACGCCTCATTCTTGACTGTGTTCATCTCAAAACCTCTTTGCATCCGCACTTTGGGCACGAAGTGTCTTTGTCCAGAGTCACTGCGGAACCGGCTTTTCCGGGCCGCTGGTGATGCCCGCTTGAGGGGGTGACGCCGAAGGCGGCGCGGGGGTGTTTTTCATTAAAGCGCAGGTGCGCGCATGTGCCAGTCGGTCGCGCGCTGGAACGCATCGGCCGCTTGCAGCAGTTCGGCTTCCTTGAAGTAGTTGCCGATCAGCTGCAGGCCCACCGGCAGACCGCCCGCGCCGAAGCCCGCCGGCACGCTCATGCCGGGCAGGCCGGCCAGCGAGGCCGGCAGCGTGAAGATATCGGCCAGGTAGTTGGCGACCGGGTCGTCGCTCATCTCGCCGATCTTCCAGGCCGTGGTCGGCGCGGCCGGGCCGGCGATCACGTCGCACTGCGCGAAGGCCTGCTGGAAGTCCTGCGCGATCAGGCGGCGGATCTGCTGCGCCTTGAGGTAGTAGGCGTCGTAGTAGCCGTGGCTCAGCACATAGGTGCCGATCATGATGCGGCGCTGCACCTCGGGCCCGAATCCTTCGCTGCGCGACTTCTTGTACATGTCGACCAGGTCGTCGAACTTCGCCGCACGGTGGCCGAATTTCACACCGTCGAAACGGCTGAGGTTGGAGGAGGCTTCGGCCGGCGCAATGATGTAGTAGACCGGGATCGACAGCTGCGTGCGCGGCAGCGAGATGTCGACCAGCGTGGCGCCCAGCTTCTCGTATTCGCTCAGCGCCGTGCGCACGGCGGCCACCACGTCGGGCGCGCAGCCTTCACCGAAGAACTCTGTTGGCAGACCGATGCGCAGGCCCTTGAGCGGCTGCGCGGCGCTGGCGCCTTCGCGCGGCACGCCCAGCAGGCGCGTGTAGTCCTCGGCCGGGTGGTCCAGGCTGGTGGAGTCGCGATCGATGTCGGGGCCGGCCATCGCGCTCAGCAGCGTGGCGCAGTCGGCGGCGCTGCGCGCCATCGGGCCGGCCTGGTCCAGACTGGAGGCGAAGGCGATCATGCCGTAGCGCGAGCAGCGGCCGTAGGTGGGCTTGATGCCGGTGACGTTGCAGAAACTCGCGGGCTGGCGGATCGAGCCGCCGGTGTCGGTGCCGGTGGTGGCCGGCGCCAGGCGCGCAGCCACGGCCACGGCCGATCCGCCCGAGGAGCCACCGGGCACGCGGTCCGTGTCCCAGGGGTTGCGGGCCACGCCATAGGCCGAGTTTTCATTGCTGCCGCCCATGGCGAACTCGTCGCAGTTGAGCTTGCCCAGGGTCACGGCGCCGGCCTGGGCCAGGTTCGCCACGACGGTGGCGTCGAACGGGCTCTGGTAGCCCTCGAGCATCTTGCTGCCCGCGGTACTGGGGAAGCCCTGCGTGACAAAGATGTCCTTGTGCGCCAGCGGCACGCCCAGCAGCGGACCACGCTCGCCGGCCGCGATGCGCGCGTCGGCGGCCTTGGCCTGGGCCAGGGTCAGGTCTTGATTGAAGGCCAGGTAGGCGCCCAGGTGCTGGTGCTGCTGGGCGCGCGCCAGCAGGGCCTGCGCGGCTTCAACGGACGAGGTCTTCTTATCAGCAATGGCCGCGGCCAGCTCGGCCACGCCCATTTCGTGAATCTGTGGGGCGCTCATTCGATCACCTTGGGCACGAGGAACAGGCCGCGCTCGACGGCGGGCGCACTCTTCTGGTTGGCTTCGCGGTGGTTGGGTTCGCTGGCCACGTCCGGGCGCAGGCGCAGGCTGACGTGGTCGATCACGGCCGTGGGGTGGGCCAACGGCTCGACGCCGGTGGTGTCCACCGCCTTCATCTGTTCGACGATGTCAAAGAAGCCATTGAGCTGGGTGAGCATGCGCTCGGCCTGCGCCGGGGGCAGCTCCAGGCGCGCCAGGTTGGCGATGCGCCCGATGTCGGACAGGATCAGGGACATGGGAGGGTCGGTTCAGGGTGGGTCCAAAGACAACGGCCCCGCCCTCACGCCAGGTGCGTGAAACCGGGGCCCGTCACAGCAGCCTTGCCAGGCGCGCGCCTGACGCGCAGGGGATACGGTATTATCCAAGGTTTGGCGACAGGTTCTGCGATCAAGCGGTTTTTTGTCGTTGAATCAAAGACTTAAGGTCCGCACCCGCCCACTTGCCCGGCGATGGCGCCCCGACGCGGCGGCCATGCCCCACAGGATCCCTGCACCATGTTTGAAGCATTTCGTCGCCAGTTTTCGACCGACCTGGCGATCGACCTTGGCACCGCCAACACCCTGATCTACGTCCGCGGCAAGGGCATCGTTCTGGACGAGCCTTCGGTGGTGTCCATCCGCCACGAAGGCGGCCCTCAGGGCAAGAAAACCATCCAGGCGGTCGGCCACGAGGCCAAGGCCATGCTGGGCAAGGTGCCCGGCAACATCGAGGCCATCCGCCCGATGAAGGACGGTGTGATCGCCGACTTCACCGTCACCGAGCAGATGCTCAAGCAGTTCATCAAGATGGTGCACCCGCGCTCGATGTTCAAGCCGAGCCCGC
>JBJTNV010000096.1:0-33128 GCA_046074205.1 Hydrogenophaga sp. | reverse complement strand
GCTGCGGGACCGGCCTTGTTGCGCTGCATCAAGGCGGGCGTCAGCAAGCCGGTCTAGATTGGGCTTCTTGAGCCAACGGGCGCTTCCAGCCCGGGCAAATCCGTGTGAGCCGAGGAGACCTGAGAGCCATGCTGCCCGCCTACATCACCCACCCCGACTGCGCGCGCCACGAGATGGGCGCACACCATCCCGAATGCCCGGAGCGGCTGTCCGCCATCAACGACCACCTGCTGGTCAAGGGCCTGCTCGATTACATGATTCCCTACGATGCGCCCATGGCCACCGAGGAACAGCTGGGTCGCGCGCACACCTCGCTGTACGTGCGCGAGCTGATGGCCATGGCCCCCAAGGAAGGCACGCACCAGGTGGATCCGGACACCAGCATGAACGCCTGGACCCTGCCAGCTGCGCTGCGCGCCGCGGGGGCGGCCATTGAAGCCACCGACCTGGTACTCGCTGGCAAGGCGCACACCGCCTTCTGCAATATCCGGCCCCCCGGCCACCACGCCGAACGCGCAGCGGCCATGGGCTTTTGCTTTTTCAACAACGTGGCGGTGGGCATTCGCCATGCACTGGATGTCCACCAGCTCGAACGCGTGGCACTGATCGACTTCGATGTCCACCACGCCAACGGCAGCGAAGACATCTTCCGCGGCGACGAGCGGGTGCTGATGTGCTCCATCTTCGAGAAGGGCCTGTACCCCTTCAACGGGGAACAGGCCGTCGGGCCCAACATGGTCAACGTCGGGCTGCCCACCCGCAGCGGCAGCGATGCGTTTCGGGCTGCCGTGAGCGGTGAATGGATCCCCGCACTGAACGATTTCAAACCCCAGCTGATCTACATCTCGGCCGGCTTCGATGCCCACCGCGAGGACGACATGGGCAACCTGGGACTGGTCGAGGCCGATTACGCCTGGGTGACCCAGCAACTGATGGCCGTGGCCGCAACCCACTGTCAAGGCCGTGTCATCTCCTGCCTGGAAGGTGGCTACGTGCTCAGCCCCCTGGCGCGCAGCGTGGCCGCCCATGTGCGCGTGCTGATCGGCGCGGACTGACAGGAGACGGCGTTGCCGAACGCCCATTCGCATCCCAACCCTTATGGACAAACACTACCTCTCCCCGCTCTTCGAACCCGCCACCGTGGCCGTCTTCGCCGGCAAGGACACGCCCGAGTGCCAGACAGCACAGGCCATCGCCCTGGTTGAGGCCCTGACCGCACAGCGTTTCAGCGGCCAGCTGCTGTTCCTGGACATTCACACCAGCGGCACGCTGGCCGATCTGGCACAGACAAGGGCCGATCTGGCCATCATCGCGCTGCCGCCCGCCCAGACCATCGAGGCACTGGAAGTGGCGGGCCGCATCAAATGCAAGGCAGCCCTGGTGGTCAGCAGCGGCACCCCGGCCACTGACGCTGCGGAAATGCACCGCGTGGCCAAACGCCACGGCATGCACCTGCTCGGGCCCAACAGCCTGGGCTTCCAGCGCCCCGCCAGCGGACTCAACGCCAGCACCGTCGGCCCACTGGCCACCAGCGGCCCGCTGGCCCTGGTGTCCCAGTCCGGTGCCCTTACCGCGTCCATTCTGGATTGGGCTGGCCAGAACTCGGTGGGGTTTTCGCAAGTGGTTTCGCTGGGTCCGAACACCGTGGTGGACATTGCCCAGGTACTCGATTTTCTTGCTTCCGACGCCAAAACACACAGCATCGTCATCTATCTTGAAGGTATCTCCAACGCAAGGCGATTCATGAGCGCCCTGCGTGCAGCGGCCAACGCCAAGCCTGTCGTCGTCCTCAAGGCCGGACGCAAACAGGCCGGCAACCTGGCCGCACAAACCCACAGCGGCACCATTGTCGGCAGCGACGACGTGTTTGACGCCGCCCTGCGCCGCGCGGGCGCGGTGCGCGTGCGTTCCTTTGTCGAACTGTTTTCGGCCGCCAAATGCCTGGCCTCACGCTACCGACCGGTGGGCAAACGCCTGGCCATCATCACCAACGGCGGTGGGCCGGGTGTCCTGGCCGCCGACTGGGTCAGCGAGATTGAGCTTGAACTGGGTCGGCTCTCTCCTGAAACGGCCAACGAGCTCAAGTCCAAACTGCCCCCGCTCGCTTCCCTGGCCGATCTGATCGACCTGTCCGAAGAAGCCAGTGCCGTGCATTACCGCGCTGCCATCGAGGCCGCCGGCCGTGACCGGTCGGTCGATGGTGTGCTGGTTGTGCACTCGCCGAAAGCTGGCATCGATGCTGCCGACATCGCCACCGTGATGGCCGACAGCAAACTGCGCCTGGGCAAACCCCTGCTGTGCTGCTGGATGGGCGACGCATCGGTCGGCGCGGCCCGCGAGGTGCTTGCCAAGGCCGCCATTCCCAGCTTTCGCACCCCCGAAGCGGCCGTGGGTGCCTTCGGCAATATCGCCAGCTTCTACCAGAACCAGCAGCTGCTGCAGCAGACGCCTCCGCCGCTGTCGGCACTGGCCGAACCGGATATCGAAGGCGCCCGGCTGATCATCGAAAACGTGTTGGCCGAGCGGCGAAAAATCCTGTCCGAACTGGAATCCAAGGCCCTGCTGTCTGCCTTCCACATCCCGGTCACACAGACCTTGCTGGCGCGTTCAGCCAACGAAGCCATGATGATCGCCACCCAGCTGGGCTACCCGGTGGCCCTCAAGATCGACTCGCCCGACATCAGCCACAAGAGTGACGTCAACGGCGTGGCACTGGATGTACGCAACGCCACCGCAGTACGCGACGTCTACAACACCATGATGCAGGCCGTGGCCCGCCTGCGACCCGATGCCAGGCTCAACGGCGTGACCATCCAGAAAATGGCGCGCAGCAAGCGCGGCAGAGAGCTCTACATTGGTCTGAAGACCGATGATCCCTTCGGACCGGTGATCGCTTTCGGTGCCGGCGGCACCATGATCGAACTGATCAACGACCGCTCCATGGAACTGCCACCGCTCAACCAGTTCCTGGCCCGCCGGTTGATCGAACGCTCCCGCGCGGCCGAAACCCTGGACGAATGGCGCGGTGCCAGCGCAGTGGACCGTGAAAAACTCGAACAGGTTCTGTTGCGTGTGTCCGAAATGGTGTGCGAACTGCCGCAGCTGCGCGAGATGGACATCAACCCCATCATCGTCGACGAGGACGGCGCGGTCGCGGTGGACGCGCGCATCGTCATCGAAAGCGCACCCGCCACGGCACGCAACTACGCCCACCTGGCCATCCTGCCCTACCCGGCACGCTACGAGCAGGTGTGGCCGCTGCGCGGCGGCGGGGAGTACACCATCCGGCCCATTCACCCGGACGACGCCCAGATGCTGCAGGACCTGGTGCATGGCCTGTCAGCCGAAAGCCGTTATTACCGCTTCGTCTCCAGCATGACGGAACTGCCGCCGGCCATGCTCTCACGACTGACCCTGATCGACTACGACCGTGAAATGGCGCTGGTGGCCATCCACCGCACGCGCAGCCTCAATGACACGGGTGAACCCGTCGAAACCGAGCGCATCGTCGGCGTTTCGCGCTACATCACCAACCCGGACAAATCCAGCTGCGAGTTCTCGCTCCTGGTTGCTGACGATTTCAACGGCAAGGGCCTGGGCTCGCGCCTGATGCTCAGCATCATGGAAGAGGCCCGTGACAAGGGCCTGGACGAGATCGAGGGTCTGGTGCTGGCCCACAACCCGGGCATGCTCAAACTGATGAAGGGTCTGGGTTTCGCCATCAAACCGTTCCCGGACGATCCCGACTTCAAACTGGTCACCCACCCGCTCTGATCATCCGTCTCGGGGCTGCGGGGCCCGCCTGCCGGCGTCCTGCTATTTCTTATAGGTTCTATTGTTTAAATTCGTAGTAGTAGTAGAGCACGGGCTGATGGGTGGACAACCGGATTTTTTGTTTTGAAAACAAGCACTTGGCTCACACAAAACCCTGTGTAGCGCACCCGCTTCCCGCCGTGTGCCCGATGGGGACAAGCAGCGGATTCATTCACATCCTGTGAATAACTGGATGGTTACAAGAAAAATATCCACAGCTTTGCTCACACAACTGCCGGTGGGCTGCCCCAGGTTCGTCGGGGACGCACAGACCCCGGCTGTTAAGATGCGCAGGGCCTGTGCCGTGCATGCAAGCAGCCCCGATCCGCTGCCGAGGCCGGACTTCATTGCTCTTTGCGTTCCGCACGCTCCCCATGTCTGTCGCCCTTGCCGCCAACGCGCCGTCCACCTTTGAAATCAAGAGTGCGAACCTGCCGCTGGTGGCATTGCTGCTCAAATCCACCGATCTGCAGCGCCTGTCCGCCGAACTGGCGCAGCGTTTCGGTGACCTGCCCGATTTCTTTGACCAGGACCCTCTGCTGATCGACCTGTCGCCCCTGCAGGCCGGTGATCTGGCCGACAGCCCGGTGGACTTCGGTACCTTGTGCGCGCTGTTGCGCACTTACCGTCTGCAACCTGCAGCGGTGCGTGGTGGCAACGCTGCCCAGACCGCCGCTGCCGTTCAGGCGGGTCTGGTACCTGCCCAGGACGCCACGCTCCAGCGCGGCAGCGCCACGGCGACCGAACCGCAGACCAGTCCAGCGGCTGCGGTGGTTTCACCACCCGTACCCACACCCGGCGCGCTGATCGTGGACAAGCCGCTGAGATCCGGCCAGCAGGTGTACGCCCGTGGCCGTGACCTGGTGGTCATGGCCATGGTCAACCCGGGAGCCGAAGTGATCGCCGACGGTCACATTCACATCTATGCCCCATTGCGCGGCAAGGCCATTGCCGGCGCCCGTGGCCAGGGTGATGCCCGCATCATTGCCCTGGGCATGGACCCGGAGCTGATCTCGATTGCCGGCATTTACCGCACCAGTGATACGGCGCTGCCGCCGTCTGTCCTGGGCAAACCGGCACAGGTACGCCTGCACAGCGGTCCGGATGGCGACAAACTCGTCATCGAGCCCCTCAACCCCTGAATTCCAGCATCCCAAGGATCTTCACCATGACCAAAATCGTTGTCGTCACTTCCGGCAAGGGCGGCGTGGGCAAAACCACGACCAGTGCCAGCTTTGCTGCCGGCCTGGCCCTGCGTGGCCTCAAGACAGCCGTCATCGACTTCGACGTTGGTCTGCGCAATCTCGACCTGATCATGGGCTGCGAACGCCGCGTGGTCTACGACCTGATCAACGTCATCCACGGCGAAGCCACCCTCCATCAGGCCCTGATCAAGGACAAAACCTGCGAGAACCTGTTCGTTCTGGCCGCCAGCCAGACACGCGACAAGGACGCGCTGACACAGGACGGCGTGCACAAGGTGCTGACCGATCTGGCCGGCATGGGTTTTGACTACATCGTCTGCGATTCGCCTGCCGGTATCGAAACCGGTGCACTCATGGCCATGCACTACGCAGACGAAGCGCTGGTGGTGACCAACCCCGAGGTGTCCAGCGTGCGGGACTCTGACCGCATCCTGGGCATGCTGGGCAGCAAAACCCAGCGGGCCATCGAAGGCCAGGAACCGATCAAGGAACACCTGCTGATCACCCGCTACAACCCCAACCGTGTGGCCGACGGCCAGATGCTCAGCCTGGAGGACATCCAGGACATCCTGCGCATTCCGCTCATTGGTGTGATCCCGGAGAGCGAGAGCGTGCTGCAGGCCTCCAACCAGGGCACACCCGCCATCCACCTCAAGGGCAGCGACGTGGCCGAGGCCTACAGCGACGTGATCGAACGTTTCCTGGGCGCTGACAAACCCCTTCGCTTCATCGACGCCGAGAAGCCCGGTTTCTTCAAGCGTCTGTTCGGGAGCAAATGAGCATGTCCTTCCTCTCCTTCCTGCTGGGCGAGAAGAAGAAGACCGCCAGCGTTGCCAAGGAACGCTTGCAGATCATCCTCGCGCACGAGCGTGCCGGTCGAAACGCCGGCGAACCGGATTACCTGCCCGCGCTGCAGCGTGAGCTGGTGGCCGTGATCGGCAAGTACATCCACATCAATCCGGACGATATCAAGGTGCACCTCGAACGCGAGGACGACCTGGAGGTCCTGGAAGTCAAGATCGAGCTGCCCGATCGCAAATAAGTCGGCGCGGCACCCGCTGCGCGACCACCGACGCCGTCGCACTATCATGGGCCCATGCTGATCGAAACCCTGGGCGCGGCCCGCGACATGGGGCGCCTGAACCAGATCCTGGGTGTTTTCATCCGCCATGGCTTTGGCGACAGTGTGCGCCGCCTGGGTCTGGCCGACCGGCTCGAACGTGCCGGCCATGTGCTTCAGTGGGAGCACGCCGCAGACCTTGCGCGGCTGGAGCCGCCCGTTCAGGTGCGGCTGGCGATCGAGGAACTCGGCCCCACGTTTGTCAAGCTCGGCCAGATCCTGGCTGGTCGGGCCGACCTGTTCGGTCCGGAGTGGATCGCTGAATTCGAAAAGTTGCACAGCCACGTGCCTGCGCTGCCGTACGCAACGCTGCGGCCGCAGCTGGTCGAGGACCTGGGCGGCGACCCGCAGTCGGTGTTTCGCCGCTTTGACACCGAAGCACTGGCGGCAGCATCCATTGCGCAGGTGCACCGCGCGCAACTGCACGACGGCACCGAAGTGGTGGTCAAGATCCGCCGCCCCGGCATCACGGAGACCATCGCTGCGGACCTGCGGCTGCTCGGACGCCTGGCCGCCATCGCTGAAGCCGAGTGGCCCATCCTCAAGCCTTACCGGCCGCAACAGCTGGTGCGCGAACTGGCCCGGTCGCTGCAGCGTGAACTCGACCTGGCCAGCGAATGCCGCAACGCCGAGCGCATCGCATCGCACATGGCCAGCCTGCCGTGGATCGTGGTGCCCAGGGTGCACTGGGCGTTCACCAAGGAACGCATCAACGTCCAGGATTTTGTGGACGGCATTCCCGGCCACGGGCTCGCGCGGCTGGACGCCGAAGGCCTGGATCGGCGCCTGCTGGCGCAACGCGGTGCCCAGGCCGTGCTCAAGCAGATCGTCGAAGACGGACTGTTTCACGCCGACCCGCACCCGGGCAACGTGTTCTATCTGTCCGACAACCGCATCGCCTTCATCGACTTCGGCATGGTCGGGCGCCTGTCGGTGCGCCGGCGCGAGGAACTGCTGCAACTGCTGCTCGGCCTGGTCGAACGCAATCCGCAGACCGTGGCCGATGTGCTGCTGGAATGGACAGGAGACGATCACGGGGTTCATCTGGGTACCCTGGAGACCGAGATCGAGGCGTTTGTCGATCAGTACCATGGCGCGCCGCTGGCCGATCTCCACCTCGGCCAGATGCTGGGTGATGTCACTGCCATCCTGCGCGAACACCGGCTGGGCCTGCCCTCGGACCTGGCCCTGCTCATCAAAGCCTTCATCACCCTTGAAGGCATGGGCCGGGGCCTGGACCCTGGCTTTCACATGACCACCGAAGCGCTGCCCCTCCTGCGTCAGGTGGTGCGTGCCCGTTACCGACCCAGGACCGTGGCCCTTCGCGCCTGGCAAACCCTGCGCCGCACACTGGCGGTGGCCGAACAGCTGCCACACGACGTGAGCCGCCTGCTGCGCAATGCCCGCCGTGGCCGGGTGCACGTGGGCATCGACATCGCACACCTCAAGCGGGTGGGCGACCAGATCGACCGTGCCGCCAACCGGCTGACCATGGCGCTGGTGATCGCGGCTCTCATCATCGGTTCGTCCATCGTCATGACGGTGCAGGGCGGTCCCACCCTGTTCGGTTTGCCGGCCTTTGGCTTTCTCGGTTTTGCTGCCGCGTTTGCAGGCGGCCTGTGGCTGCTGCGCGCCATCTGGCGCAGCAGCAGGGGGCGGGATCTGGAGGATGACTGAGGACCGTCCTGTGGCGTCTGCAGAACACGATCCGGCACGATTTCCCACATGGTGGTACATTAACGCGTTCGCCTTTGGCGTCCCGCCGCGCGCAGACCGTACACCTGCAGCGAAGATCCCTGGCAGAGGGATGGCGGGGCCGGCCCCTCCTGGGCGAAGCGGGTGCGATCTCACCGCTCCCGAATCCTGTTTCCCTGCTGTTGACGATGCCCCTGCCGGGGATCGTGACCCCTTGCTCCGGTGCCGGCGGCACCGCAGGGGTCTGGCAGTCGGGCACCCCGGCGCTTGGGGCTGCCACCTGGTTATGCGGGCCTGACGGTTGTTGCGATCCTGTCGCGCACCCGGCCCATGGTTCTGATTTGATGCTTCACACAATCCAACACAACAACTCGACGAGTACCCCTTTGGCCCAACTGACGATGGGCCGTTACCGTATTGCAGCCTGCCCCTGCGTCCTGCCCAGCGGACGCTTCGCAGCCCAGGTGGCCATTGCCAGCGGCCAGGGCAGCGCGTCCACCGCGCGCGTGATGCGTTTCGAGGACGATTTCGCTACCCGCGACGACGCGATCCGCTACGCCCATGCCCAGGGCCTCTCCTGGGTCGCCGAGCGCCAGTCGGCCCCCGCCGTCCTCATCTGATACCCACCCATCCATCAAAGGAGCTTTCCATGGCCAAGGAAGAACTCATCGACATGTCCGGCATCGTCAACGAGGTGCTGCCCGACTCGCGCTACCGCGTGAAACTGGACAACGGGCACGAGCTCGTGGCCTATGCCGCAGGCAAGATGAAAAAGAACCACATCCGCATCCTCGCCGGTGACCGGGTGTCGCTCGAACTCTCGCCCTACGACCTGACCAAGGGCCGCATCAACTTCCGTCACCTGGAAGGCCGCGGTCCCGCACCGTCGGGCCGGTCCCCCGTGCGCCGCTGAAACCGCGCCCCGGCGCGGCCGGCGGGATCAGTTGCCCGCCGTCTGCCCCTGGCGCCGGGTGCGCACCGCCCGCGCCAGCGCGTGCAACACCGGTACCGTCTGGTCCCAGCCAAGGCAGGCGTCGGTGACGCTCACGCCGCGCTGCAGCGGCTGGCCGGGCACGATGTCCTGCCGGCCCTCCTGCAAATGGCTTTCGATCATCACGCCGGTGATGCGCGCATCACCCGCCACGATCTGCCCGGCCACGTCCGCCGCCACATCGATCTGCCGGCGGTGCTGTTTGCTGCTGTTGGCGTGTGACAGGTCGATCATCACCTGCTCGCGCAGACCGGCCGCTGTCAACAGCGCGCACGCAGCGCTGACGTCTTCGGCGCTGTAATTGGGTGTCTTGCCGCCGCGCAGGATGACGTGGCAGTCGGCGTTGCCGCGCGTCTCGAAGATCGCGGCCTGCCCCATCTTGGTCATGCCCATGAAGGCATGGGGCGCCTGCGCGGCCTGGATGGCGTCACTGGCCACCTTGACGCCACCATCGGTACCGTTCTTGAATCCCACCGGGCACGACAGGCCCGAGGCCAGCTGGCGGTGGCTCTGGCTTTCGGTCGTGCGCGCGCCGATCGCGCCCCAGCTGACCAGGTCGCTGATGAACTGCGGCGAGAGCAGGTCCAGGAACTCGGTACCCACCGGCAGCCCCAGGCCGACGATGTCCAGCAGCAGCTGGCGTGCCAGTTCCAGACCCTCGTTGATGGCGAAGCTGCCGTCCAGGTGCGGGTCGTTGATGTAGCCCTTCCAGCCCACGGTGGTGCGCGGCTTTTCGAAGTACACCCGCATGACGATGAGCAGGTCTTCTGCCAGCGCATCGGCCTGCGCCTTGAGCAGGCGCGCGTAGTCCATGGCCTGGTCGTGGTCGTGGATGGAGCAGGGACCGACGACGACGATCAGCCGGTCGTCCTGACCGTGCAGCACACGCGAGAGGGCTGCACGGCTGCCCTCGACCAGCGCCTGCGCCGCCGGCGGTGCGGGCAGCCATTCCTGGAGCAGGGCGGGGGTGATGAGCGGCCGCACTGCACCGATGCGCAGGTCGTCGATGCGGGTGCTGTCCTGCGTGGACAGGGGGGTAGCGGAGCGTTGGGCGTGTGATGTCATGTCGGCGATTGTCGCGGCACCCGGCTGGCACGGCCGCCCGGTGGGTCAGGGCCGGCGAACACGCCAGGGCTGGCGCGACCAGTAGGGGCTGTCCAGCCGGTCCAGGCGCACCGTGCCGCCGGTGGACGGCGCATGCACGAAACGGCCCTCGCCCACGTAGATGCCGGCATGCCAGGCCGGGTCCGTGCCGAACACCAGCAGGTCGCCGGTCCGCAAGGACCGCGCATCCACGGCTTGCCCGAAATCCGCCATCTGCGCCACCGTGCGCGGGGGCACAACCCCCACTTGGCGCCGGTAGACATAGGCGATCAGTCCGCTGCAGTCGAAGCCGCCGTCGGGCGTGTTGCCGCCCCAGCGGTAGGGTGTGCCCACCAACCCGACGGCATGGATGGCCAGGTCGTGTCCCAGGGCCTCGGGCCCGTGCGGGGGCAGCACTGGTGGTACCGGCGGCGCACCGGCACAGGCCACCAGCAACAGGGCGGCGGCCAGGCTCAGGCGGGTCAGCAACGGGCGCATGCCGGCAAGCTTAGCGGACACCGAAGGCAGCCGCTGCGGCCTTCAGAGACGGTGCACGCCGTGGCGGCGCAGCAGGCATTTTTCAGCTTCGACCGCCCCGAACACGACGGCGCCCATGGCCAGGATCATGAGCCATGAGCTGGCGGGCAGTGGCGTGGTGTGAAACAGCCGCTGCAGAGGCGGCGCATGGGTGAACAGCAGCTGAACCCCCACCAGCAGCGCTGCCACCCCCAGCGCCACGGGGTTGCCGGTCAGCGTCTCGGCACGCCAGGCGTGGCGGGTGAAATGCCGCACGTTGAACAGGTAGAACAGCTCGCACATGACGAGGGTGTTGACCGCTGCGGTGCGCGCGGTCTCCAGTGCGGCGCCGCGCGCGAGCTCCCACTGGAAAACCCAGAAGGTGGCCATCACCATGAGCGCGGTGACGAACAGGATGCGTGTGCCCAGTGCGCGGGTGAGGATGGATTCGCCCGGGTGTCGCGGCGGGCGCTGCATCACGCCTGGCTCGCCCGGCTCGAAGGCCAGCGCCAGGGCCAGCGTCACCGCCGTCACGGTGTTGACCCACAGGATCTGTCCCGCCGTCACCGGCAAGGGCAGGCCGGCGAAGATGGCCAGCAGGATCACGCCAGCTTCGCCGCCGTTGGTGGGCAGCATGAACATGAGTGATTTCTTGATGTTGTCGTAGACCACGCGGCCCTCGCGCACAGCGCCGGCGATGGTGGCAAAGTTGTCGTCGGTCAGCACCAGGTCGGCCGCTTCACGCGCCGCGTCCGTTCCCTTGCCGCCCATGGCCACGCCCACGTCGGCGGCTTTGAGCGCGGGCGCATCATTCACGCCGTCGCCGGTCATGGCCACCTGGTGGCCTTCGGCCTGGAGGGCGGCGATCAGGCGCAGCTTGTGTTCTGGGCTGGCGCGCGCGAACACGTCGGTGTCCCGCGCGGCGCGGCGCAGCGCCGCATCGTCAAGCAAGGCGATGGCGTCGCCGGTCAGCGCCCGGTCGGCCTGCAGGCCCAGCTGGCGGCCGATGGCCGCGGCCGTCACCGCGTGGTCGCCCGTGATCATCTTCACCCGGATGCCGGCGCGCTGGCACTCGGCCACCGCCGTGATGGCCTCGTCCCGCGGCGGGTCGATGATGCCCACCAGACCCAGCAGTCCGAAGCGCGGCGTGAGGTCAGCCAGGCTGACGTCGCTGCGCCCGGCTGGCCAGTCGCAGCGCGCCAGTGCCAGTACGCGTTCGCCGGCGCTGCCGGCCCGTTCGATGGCCGCCGTCCAGCGTGCCCGGTCCAGTGGCCGGCCCCCGGCTTCGCTTGTGCACAGCGCCAGCACGCGCTCGGGTGCGCCCTTGAGCAGCAGCTCGTGGTGGCCGGCGTGGTCGTGGTGCAGCGTGGCCATGATCTGCCGCTCGGACTCGAAGGGAATCGCGTCCTGTCGCGGGAAGGTCCGGGCCTCGGTCGTGGCGTCCAGACCGGCCTTGTGCGCGAGGGTGGTCAGCGCGCCCTCGGTCGGGTCACCGGTCAGCAACCACTGGTCCCCAGGCTGCGCGACTGTCCGGGGCTCTGTCCCCCCGGGGGATGCGGATTGAGCGAAGGGAGAACCGGCGCTCAATGCGTCTGCCTGGCGGTGGATGCGCGCGTCGTTGCACAGCAGCGCGCAGTGCAGCAGGGCTTGCAACGCCCGGTCATCGCCGGGGTTCAGGACGGAACCATCGTCCGCGTGAAAGCCGCCCTCGGGCGCATAGCCGATGCCGCTGACGGTGATTTCGCGCGCCGGCAGCACCACGCGCACGGCGGTCATCTCGTTGCGCGTGAGGGTACCGGTCTTGTCACTGCAGATCACCGTGACCGATCCCAGCGATTCCACCGCCGGCAGCCGCCGCACGATGGCCTGCCGGCGGGCCATGCGGCGTGTGCCGATGGCCAGCACGATGGTCACCACCGCCGGCATGCCTTCGGGAATGGCCGCCACTGCCAGCCCCACCACCGCCAGGAAGACATCGAACAGGGGCATGCCAGCGATGAAATGCCCCCAGGCCAGGGCCAGCACCGCCACGCCCAGGATGGAGGTGGTGATCTGGCGCGCGAAGCGGTCGAGCCGGCGTGTCAGCGGTGTGGCCAGGGTCTGCACGCCGCTGACCAGCTGGCCGATGTGGCCGATCTCGGTGGCGCTGCCGGTGGCGACCACCACGCCGCTGCCGCTGCCGCAGGCCACCAGCGTGCCCGAGAAAGCCATGCCACGGCGATCGCCCAGCGTGAGGCCTTCGGCGGTGGCGCCGGTGTGCTTGTCCACCGTGGCCGATTCCCCGGTGAGCGCCGCCTCCACGGTGCGCAGGTTCCTGGCCTGCAGCAGGCGAAGGTCGGCTGGCACCCGGTCGCCCGGCTCCAGCCAGACGATGTCACCCGGCACCAGTCCGTCCGCGTCGATCTGGTGGCGTTCGCCATCGCGCTGCACCGTGGCGCGTGCGGCCAGCAGGCTGCGCACCGCCGACAGGGCCTGCTCTGCCTTGCCCTCCTGCACGTGACCGATCAGCGCGTTGACCAGCACCACGCCCAGGATCACGCCAGCGTCCACGGGGCTGCCCAGCAGCAGCGTGGCCACCCCGGCGACCAGCAGCACATGGATCAGCGGGTTGTGGAACTGCAGCGCAAAGCGCTGCCAGGCCGGCCGGCGTGGTGGCTCGGGCAGGCGGTTGGGGCCATGCTGCGCCCGGCGCCTGGCCACGTCGTGTGTGTTCAGGCCGTGGGCCGGGTCCACCTGCAGGCGCTGCAGCACCTGCTCGCCGTCCAGTGCGTGCCAGGCGGGGCGGTTCGACGGCGTATGCGGCTGGCTCACCGTGTCCTGTGCCTGTGGTTCATCTGGCTCGGTCGCCCGACACGACGACCGGCCATCCGCTCAGGCGGCGGCCTTCACGCGTGCCGCGAGGTGGGCCAGCGCTTCTTCCACCTGATCCACCAGCACCAGGCACAGATCGCCCGGTTGCAGGCGTTCGAGGGCGGTGTCGATGGCCACGAACTCGCCGCGCACCTCGTCCACGCGGCGGGTGCGGCGCGCACCCTGCAGACCCTCGCGCAGCAGGCCGATGACCTCGCCGTCTTCTCGGCCGCGCTGGCACGCGTCCTGGTACAGGATCACCTCGTCAAACGCCTCGCCCAGGATCTGGGTCTGTTCACGGATGTCGTCGTCGCGCCGGTCGCCAGCCCCGCTGATCACCACCGAGCGGCGCCGGGCCGGCATCGCCTCGACCGCCGACACCAGCGCGCGCATGGCATCGGGGTTGTGGCCGTAGTCGGCGATCACCGTGGCGCCGCGGTAGTCCATGACGTTGAAGCGGCCGGGCGCATTGTCGGCATCGTTGACGAAGCTGGCCAGGCCGGCGCGGATCACCTCCCAGTCCAGACCCACACCCCAGGCCGCGGCCACCGAGGCCATGGCGTTCTCCACCTGGAAGCCGATGCTGCCGTTGCGGGTGAGCGGCACGTCGCGCAGCGCCACCCGCTCGCGCCAGCTGCCTTCGGCGGCGACGATGTGACCGTCCTCGACGAAGACGCAGCGCAGGCCCTGTGCGCGGTGCATGGCCAGCACCGGCTGCTGCGGGTCGGCCGCGAAGTAGATGACCGCACCCTGGCACACCACCGTCATGCGTGCCACGTTCGGATCGGTGGCGTTGAGAACGGCATAGCCGTCTTCGGCCACGTTCTGCACGATCACCCGCTTGAGCACCGCCAGATCTTCCACCGTGGTGATGAAGTTCAGGCCCAGGTGGTCCCCGGCGCCGATGTTGGTGACCACCCCGACCTGACAGCGGTCGAAGCCCAGGCCCTCGCGCAGCATGCCGCCGCGTGCGGTTTCAAAGACTGCGGCATCCACGTCGGGGTGCATGAGCACATTGCGGGCACTCCTGGGGCCCGAGCAGTCGCCCGAATCGGTCTGGCGGCCGTTGACGTGCACGCCATCGGTGTTGGTCATGCCCACACGCAGGCCGCTGGCGGCCAGCAGGTGGGCGATCAGGCGCGTGGTGGTGGTCTTGCCGTTGGTGCCGGTGACGGCCACCACCGGAATGCGGCCGTTTTCACCGGGGGCGAACAGGCGCGAGACCATGGCGTCGCCCACGTCACGCCCCACGCCGTACGAGGGGGACAGGTGCATGCGCAGCCCGGGCGCGGCATTGACCTCGACGATGCCACCGCCGGTTTCCTCCAGCGGGCGCACCACGGTTTCGCAGACCACATCCACACCGCAGATTTCCAGGCCCACCATGCGCGCGGCGGTCACCGCGCGCGCGGCCACCTCAGGGTGCACCTCGTCGGTCACGTCGGTGGCACTGCCGCCGGTGGACAGGTTGGCGTTGTTGCGCAGCACCACGCGGCGGCCCTTCTCGGGCACGTCCTCGGGTGTCAGGCCCTGCACGCTCAGCCGTGCCAGCGCGATGTCGTCGATACGGATCCGGGTCAGGGCGGTCGCGTGGCCGTCGCCGCGACGGGGGTCGGTGTTGACCAGGTCCACCAGTTCGCGCACCGTGTGCTCGCCATCGCCGATGACGTGCGGTGGATCGCGCCGAGCGGCCGCCACCAGCCGATCACCCACTACCAGCAGGCGGAAGTCGCTGCCGGGGAGAAACTTCTCCACCATCACCTGGCCGATCTCGGCGGCCACGCGGTAGGCGCTCTCCAGGTGCTCGCGGCTGACGATGTTGACCGTCACCCCCTTGCCCTGGTTGCCGTCCTGTGGCTTGACCACCACAGGCAGACCGATCTCCTGTGCCACGGCCCAGGCCTCATCCACGCCGTCGACCGGGCGCCCCCAGGGCACCGGCACGCCAGCGGCCCGCAGCAGGGTTTTGGTCAGGTCCTTGTCCTGCGCGATCGATTCGGCGACCGCACTGGTCGAGTCGACCTCGGCTGCCCAGATGCGGCGCTGCTTCGAACCCCAGCCGAACTGCACCAGCGATCCGCCGGTCAGACGCCGGAACGGGATGCCGCGGGCCACGGCTGCCTGCACGATGGCGCCGGTGGACGGGCCCAGGCGAACGTCTTCGTCGAGCTCGCGCAGCGCGGTCAGGGCCGATGGCACGTCGTAGAAACCGTCGGCCAGGGCGGCGCGGATCAGATCGGCCGCCACCGACAGCGCCTGACGGCCCACCGCTTCCTCGCTGTACTGCACCACCACCTGGAAGGTACCGGCCTCGGTGGTCTCGGTGGTGCGGCTGAAGGTCACCGTACAGCCGGCCTGCGCCTGCAGCGCCAGCGCCACCACTTCCAGCACATGGGCCAGCGACGCCTGTGCCGGTTCGCGGCGCAACGGGCCCAGCTGGGGAAACAGCGCGCGCAACCGGATTTCGAAACCGGGCAGGCGCGTGAGCGCGCGTTCGGTCTCGTCACAGGCGACGATGGCCTCGATGGCGGTGTGGCGGCTCCACAGGTTGGGGCCGCGCAGGGCACGGATGCGGGAGATGTCCATGGTGGTCGGGGAGAGGGTGTTCGGCGGTCGGCCGCGCGAGGTTCAGGCCGCGTGCAGGGTGAGCGTGTCCAGGCCAGCCGCGATCAGTTCGGGGGCCAGGCCCAGGGCCCAGGCCGTGGCGATGGACGCCAGCAGCGCTTCAGCCTGCCCGGCTTGCGCCTGGCGGGCCAGCAGGCCGTTCAGGTCGATCGGCGGGTGCACCGCCTCGTGCGGGCCCCGGCGCAGGTGCACGCGGCCCTGCGCGTCGCCCAGTGCCGCGCGGCCGCCCCGTGCGAGGTGTCCGGCCACCACGGCCGATGGCCCGTCGGCGCCGAGCTGGCCGTAGAACAGCACCTCGCCATCGCACAGGTCGGCCAGCGCGGCCACGCGCGCGTCGTCACCGTCGAGCACGCCCACCCCGTCGCCGAGCACCACGTCGATCTGCGTGCGCATCACCCGGTGCAGGGCGTCGATGTCGTGCACGTCGTGGTGTGCCAGCGCCGGCCAGCCGTCGAAGTCGGTCACCAGGCCGACCTGGCAGCGGTCGTAGGGCAGGCCATCGTCCAGGATCATGCCCGGGCCGTTTTCGAACACCGCACAGCCGAGCTCGCGGTTCATCAGCAGGCGCTGGCAGGCGTTCCAGTAATCGCGCTGCAGGCCGGGGCCCGGGGCTTCGATGCGGCGCGCGCCCAGGTACACCCCGTCGGCGCAGGCCAGACCCGTGGGGCGGCCCGACAGCTGGGCCAGCCAGGCCACGGTCCGGGCAATGGTGCTGGTGCCGCGCGTGCCCGCCACGCCCACCAGCGGTATGCGGCCAGGGTGCGGCTCGTCCGCGTCTTCGGGAAACAGGTGGGCCACGATGGCCTGGCCCACCGGGCGCGGCTGCCCGCTGGCCGGCTTGAGGTGCATCAGCAGACCCGGGCCGGCATTGACCTCCACCACCGCGCCACCCTGTGCCTGCAGCGGCTGGCCGATGTCCCGTGCCACCAGGTCCACACCCGCGATGTCCAGGCCCACGGTCCGCGCCGCCAGGCGCACGGCGTGCGCCACCTCAGGGTGCACTTCATCGGTGCAGTCGAAGGCCACATTGCCGTTGCGCTGGATCAGCACGCGCTGGCCCGCGGCAGGGATGCTGTCGGGCTGCAGGTGCTGGCGCTCCAGCAGCAGGCACATGGCGGGTTCCCGGTCCAGGTGGATGGTTTCGAGCGGAAATTCCTCGGCTTCGCCGCGTCGCGGATCGCTGTTGAGCTGCTGGTCGATCAGTGTTCGGACCGTGTGCACGCCGTCCCCGGTGACCCACAGGCTTTCGCCGCGGGCGGCAGCAACCACCTGGTCGCCCACCACCAGCACCCGGTGTTCGTTGCCCGGAACGTAGCGCTCGACCATCACCTCGCTGCCTTCGGCATCGGCCACCCCGTAGGCCCTTTCGATGTCGGCCTGGTCACTCAGCTCCAGCGACACACCGCGCCCGTGGTTGGCGTCCGACGGCTTGACCACCACCGGAAGACCGATGTCCTGGGCCGCCGCCCAGGCCTCGGCCGGACTGGACACCACCTGGCCCTCGGGCACCGGAACGCCCACGGCCTGCAGCAGGGTTTTGGTCAGGTCCTTGTCACCGGCGATGGCTTCGGCAATCGCCCCGGTGCGGTCGGTCTCGGCGGTCCAGATGCGGTGCTGCCGGGCGCCGTGGCCGAGCTGCACCAGATTGCCGTCGTTCAGGCGGATGTGCGGGATGCGCCGCTCGGTGGCGGCGGTCACGATGCAGGCCGTGCTCGGCCCCAGGTACCACGCATCGATGGCGCGCCGTACGGCGTCGACCGCAGCCGGCACATCGAAGGGCTCGTCCCGGATGGCAGCGGTCAGCAGTGCGTGGCCCTGGGTCAGCGCCGCCCGGCCGGCGCGCTCGTCGCGGGCCCGGAACACCATGCGGTAGACGCCGCGCTGGCTGGTGGAGCGGGTCTGGCCGAAACCGGTGGGCATGCCCGCCAGGTTCAGCAGTTCGATGACCACGTGCTCGAGCACGTGTCCGCACCAGGTGCCTTCGCGCAGGCGCTGCAGGAAGCCGCCAGCCTCGCCGACGCCACAGTGGTGCTCCCGCAAGGCGGGCAGCCACCGGGTCAGCCGCTCGTTGAGACCGGGGATCTGGTGGGACGCAAAGTCCTCCAGCTGCCCCAGATCGACCCAGACCTCCATGGCGGAGCGGAAGGTCCAGACGTTGGGCCCACGCAGGTAGCGGATGCGGGGCAGCTTGATCTCGGCGGTGGAAAAAGGCATGGTGGGCAAGAAAGTAGGCGCGCGCCCGGCCGTTTCCAACGCCGATATCGACGCGCAAGTCCACATTGTGAACCGGACGCGACGCTCCCGACGTGTCGGATGGCGGAAAATCTTGCGCTTGCGCGGCTCGCCGCCCCCCACCATGACAGCCATCCCCCATCCTTCCGATGCCAGCGTCACCTCGGCGACGCCGGACGCCCCCCTTCTGCCCGGCGAAACCCCGCTGGTTGTGCTGCCGCTTGACCTCGACGATCACCTGCAGTTCGCCAGCGGCCAACTGATCCTGACCGGCCAACGCCTGCTCGCGCGCCACGCCGCAGGGCCCTGGCAGGTCTTCGAGCGGTTGCCGGGACTGGCGCTGCGCCACGCCGATCACGCCGGCGTTGGCTGGCTGGAGCTGTGCACCGCGACCGAGCGGCTGGCACGCTGGCGCTTCACGTTGGCGGCCAATGTGCAGGCGCTGCGCCTGGTCAAGCGCTTCGAGGCCCTGCAGGCGGCGGGCGAGTCCGGTCACGCGATGGAGGGCGAAGACCCGACCCGCTGCCCGTCGTGCCGTCATCCCTTGCCCGACGATTCGGACGAGTGCCGGGTCTGCGCCCGGGAACTCACCCGGCCCCCCAGCACCTGGGTACTGCTGCGCCTGGGGCGCTTTGCCAGACCCTATCGGGGTCAGCTCGTGCTGGGCTTCCTGCTCACGCTGGCCTCCACCGCGGCCACCCTGGTGCCGCCCTACCTGACCATTCCACTCATGGACGATGTGCTCATCCCGTTCCAGAACGGGCAGCGGATCGACACCACCCTGGTGGGCTGGCTGCTGGCGGGCCTGCTGGGGTCCGCCCTGCTGGCCTGGGGCCTGGGCTGGGCGCGCACCTGGATCCTGGCGCTGGTCTCCGAGCGCATCGCCGCCGACCTGCGTACCACCGCCTTCGAGCACCTGCTGGGCCTGTCTCTGGACTATTTCGGCGCCAAGCGCACCGGCGACCTGATGGCGCGCATCGGCAGCGAGACCGACCGGATTTCGGTCTTTCTCTCGCTGCATGCGCTGGATTTCGCCACCGACGTGCTCATGCTGGGCATGACCTCGGTCATCCTGTTTTCGATCCATCCCTGGCTGGCACTGGTCACGCTGCTGCCCTTGCCCTTCATCGCCTGGATGATCCACGTCGTGCGTGACCGGCTGCGCACCGGTTTCGAAAAAATCGACCGCGCCTGGGGCGACGTCACCAATGTGCTGGCCGACACCATCCCCGGCATCCGCGTGGTCAAGGCCTTCGCGGCCGAGCGCCGGGAGGCGCTGCGCTTTCGCACCGCCAACCGCGCCAACCTGGCGGTCAACGACCGCCTCAACAAGGTCTGGAGCCTGTTCACGCCCACGGTCACCCTGCTCACCGACATCGGTCTGCTGGTGGTCTGGGCCTTCGGCATCTGGCAGGTCAGCCGCGGCGAGGTGACGGTGGGTGTGCTCACCGCTTTCCTGGCCTACATCGGTCGCTTCTACGGCCGGCTCGACTCAATGAGCCGCATCGTGTCGGTCACGCAGAAGGCGGCGGCCGGTGCCAAGCGCATCTTCGACATCCTGGACCACGTCTCCAACGTGCCCGAACCCGCCGCGCCGGTCCCGCTGCCCGCCGGCGGCCTGTCAGGCGCCGTGGCACTGGAGAACGTCAGCTTCCGCTACGGCAACCGCACCGTCATCCGCGGGCTGAATCTGGACATCCGCCCTGGCGAGATGATCGGCCTGGTCGGCCACAGCGGCTCGGGCAAGAGCACCCTGGTCAACCTGCTGTGCCGCTTCTACGACGTGAGCGACGGCGCCATCCGTGTCGATGGCATCGACCTGCGGCGCATCGGCGTGGCCGACTACCGTGCCCACATTGGTCTGGTGCTGCAGGAACCTTTCCTGTTCTTCGGCACCATCGCCGAAAACATCGCCTACGGCCGGCCCGACGCCACGCGCGAGCAGATCGTGGCCGCCGCCCGCGCCGCGCACGCGCACGACTTCATCCTGCGCCTGCCGCAGGGCTACGACTCGCTGGTCGGCGAGCGCGGCCAGGGCCTTTCGGGCGGCGAGCGCCAGCGCATCAGCATCGCCCGTGCGCTGCTCATCGACCCGAAGTTCCTGATCCTGGACGAGGCCACCTCGGCCGTGGACACCGAGACGGAGAAAGAAATCCAGAAGGCGCTGGACAACCTGGTGCAGGGCCGCACGACGATGGCCATCGCCCACCGCCTGTCCACCCTGCGCAAGGCCGACCGCCTGGTGGTCATGGACCGCGGCGAGATCGTCGAGGTCGGACCGCACGAGGTGCTGATGGCCCGCCGGGGCCACTACTGGCGCCTGTACGAAGCCCAGGCCCGCAAGGCCGAGGCGGAAGAAGACGGCGACATCAGCGAGCACGACGCGGTGCTGCTGGCGCATCAGCCGCAGCCCAGCGCCCACACCCGTCCCTGAGCGGCCCAGAGGACCCCCGCCATGCACGACGACGAAACCCCCGCCTTCGGCCTTGCCCGCAACCCGCTGGGCCGCCTGGTCTGCACCTTGCCCGACGGCAGTGAACACCCGGGTGTGATCCCGGTGCGCGCCTTTCCCGTCGGGGCACCCGACGAAGGCCTGTCCCTGGTCAGCGCCGACGGGCGTGAGCTGGTCTGGGTGCCACGCCTGTCGGCCCTGCCCGCCGACCGGCGTGCGCTGATCGAGGACGAACTCGCCAGCCGCGAGTTCGTGCCCGAGATCCGCCGCATCCTCGGCGTGTCGACCTTCTCCACGCCCAGCACCTGGCGGCTGGAGACCGATCGCGGTCCGACCGAACTGGTGCTCAAGGCCGAGGAAGACATCCGTCGCCTGCCCGGCACGCGCGCTGCGCTGCTGATCACCAGCGGTCACGGCATCGTGTTCAGGGTGCCCGACCTGCGCGAGATGGACCGGCATTCGCGCCGGCTGATCGAGCGCTTCCTCTGAGGTTCAGGCGCCGGGCCGCTCCAGGCCGGCATCGAGGCTTCCCGGGGGGCGATGGCCGGCGCAGCGTCGGAGCGTGGGGATCACGCTTCAGGGGGTGGCCTGCCGCTGCCAGAAGCGCGGCAGTGCCGCCTTGCTGCACGACTGCAGTGCGCACAGGAACGCATGGTCGGGCCGGGCCACGCCGTGGTGCAGCATCAGGTCGTGGCGGATGCGGCCCAGCAGCTCGGCCGCCATGTCCGCATCGGCCAGTGCACGGTGCGCAGCGCCGGTGCGCGGCAGGCCCAACCAGTCCACCAGCGCGCCGAGTTTGTGGCTGGGCGCATCGGGGTAGAGCCGGCGCGAGAGCATCACCGTGCAGGCGTAGGGCTGCGCGGCGGGCAGGGCGCACAGCGCCAGCTCGGCCTGCCAGTAGCGGCGGTCGAAGCCCGCGTTGTGCGCCACCATGGGCGCATCGCCCACAAACCGCGCGGCCGCCTGCATCACCTCGGCGGCCGGTGGAGCGGCCGCCACCATCGCGTTGGTGATGCCGGTCAGCTGCGTGATGAACGCCGGGATGCGGACACCCGCGTTCATCAGGCTCTGAAAACGGTCCACCACACGGCCGCCCTCGGTCATGACGATGGCGACCTCGGTGGCGCGGTCGCCCAGATGGGGCGAGGTACCGGTGGTTTCGAAGTCGATGACGGCGATGCGGTCGTGGCCCATGGTCGGGGCGATTCTAGGAGCCCGTCCGGGCACCGTCCCGGTGCGGCCCGGTCTTGCATACCCCACCGCAGCAGGCCCAGGCCCCTGCAAATGCCGCGCTTTGGTGCGCCTCGCGGGGTGCCGGGGCTGGCACGGTCCGTGCATTGAACACCGCAGCATGGAGAGCGGTCTGCCACCGGTGGTTGCAGCGGCTCGTGCGTAGGTCCACTAGGGTTCCGTCTGCGGCAGCGCAGGGTCTGGTCCGAGAGTGGGCCGGCCTCATCGCAGGCTCCACGGAGGGACAAAAGCCCGGGAGAACGACGTCAGATCGCTCGCCTGCGCCCTTTCCCACCACACGGAGCTTTCCCATGAAACTGGCTGGTCTCTTCTCTTCTCCCGCAGCGGCTTCCCCGTCTTCGTCTTCCCTGCTCGGCCGGCTGTTCAAGCCCGCGCTGGGCGTCGCGCTCTCGCTGGCCACGGTGGCCGCGATGGCCGCCCCCACCAACCTGAAGATCGCCACCGTGGTGTGGATCGGCTACGGCCCCTTCTACGTGGCCGAGTCGCTGGACCTGTTCAAGAAATACAACCTCAAGGTTTCGCTGCAGGTCTTCACCGACCCGGCGCTGATCCCGCCCGCCATCGCCTCCGGCGCGGTCGATGGCGGCATGCTGACCTACGACCAGGTGGTCGGCCAGGTCGCGGCCGGCAAGGCCATGAAGGTGGTCATGCCCATCGACTACTCCAACGGTGGTGACGCCATCGTGGCCGACGCGTCCATCCAGTCGGTCAAGGACTTCAAGGGCAAGAAGGTCGGCTACAACCCGCTCTCGCCCAGCGACTTCCTGCTGTCCTACGCGCTCAAGATCAACGGCCTGGGCGAGAAGGACATCCGCCCCGTGAGCATGACGCCGGAAGCCGTGCCGGCCGCCATGGCCTCGGGCCAGCTGCCCATCGGCGTGACCTATGAACCCAGCCTGTCGCAGGTGCTCGCCCAGGGCGGTGGCAAGAAGTTCAAGGTGGTGTTCTCGTCCAAGGACGCGCCCGGCCTGATCGCCGACGTGCTGGTGTTCGACGACAAGGTCATCAAGGCCAAGCCCGCCGAGATCACCGGCATCATGAAAGCCTACCTGGACGGCATGGCCTACATGAAGGCCAAGCCCGATGACGCGGCCAAGATCATCGGCAAGTTCATGGGCGTCTCCGCCAAGGAAGCCAAGGAGCAGATGAGCGGTGTCTACAACATCCCGCTGGCCGAGATGCCCAAGGCCTTCCTGCCGGCCAAGGAAACCACCTCCTACTACGCCAGCGGTGAGGTAATCGCCCAGCTGCTCAAGGCCAAGGGCCAGATCAGCGCCATCCCGGCCACCGAAGCGACCTTCGACGCCTCGCTGGTCAAGGCCCTGGCCAAGTAAGACCCGCGCAGCGCAACCGCCCCCGTGCCCATGCATCGAGGGGCGGGCCCAGCGCTGGCCGACCTGCGTTCTTCGCCCGGAGTCACCGCGATGAAACCCACCCTTTTCCGCCACGCCGACGGCGTCTGGCCCAACACCGCCGCGCTGGCCTTCACCCTGTTCGGCTGGCCGCTGGGCATTGCGCTGCTCGGTCAGGCCCACTGGGCGCTCAATGCGCTGGGGGTGCTGCTGGTCGCGCTCACCCTTACCTGGTCGGCCTACTTCATCCACGAGTTCGCCCACCAGGCCATCTTCCGCACGCCGCAGGCCAACCAGCGCTGGGGGGTGCTGATGACCTGGATCAACGGCAGCTGCTACGCCAGCCTGGAAGACCTGCGGCGCAAGCACATGCGCCACCACATCGAACGCGCCGACGTCATCACCTTCGACGTGCAGGCCTTCCTGCGCGCGCACCCGCTGGTGCGGCGTGTGGTGCTGGCGCTGGAGTGGCTGTACGTCCCGGCGGTCGAATTCGTCATGCGCGGCTTCGTCGTGGCCCTGCCCTTCATGGGCGAGCGCAAAAAAGCCGCGCGTGGTCGCGTCATCGGTGTGGCCATCGTGCGGCTGACCGCCTGGGCGCTGCTGGCGTGGTGGTCGCTCAAGGCTTTCGTGCTGTACGCGCTGGCCTACGGGCTGTTCGTGCACCTGCTGCGCTTTGCCGACTGCTTCCAGCACACCTACGACGCCTACCCCATCCTCGACGACAAGCCGATCCCGCAGGACAAGGTGCGCGACCGCGCCTACGAGCAGGCCAACACCTACAGCGACGTGGTCGGGCTGGACGCCAAATGGCTCAACCTGGTGTGGCTGAACTTCGGCTTCCACAACGCGCACCACGAGCGGCCGGTCGCGCCCTGGCACCAGCTGCCGGCCCTGCACCGCCAGCTCTACGCGGACCAGAGCCCGCAGGTGGTGACCGTGGGTGAGCTGCTGCGCGCCTACCACCGCCACCGCGTGACCCGAGTGCTGGCCCAGGACTACGGCCAGGTGCTGCCCCCGGGCACGCCGCGCCGCGCCGATGGATTCATCGGTGCCGTGGGCGTCTCGTTCCTGACCGCGGTATGACCGTCCGCTACGGTCTGGAGGGCCGCACCGTGCTGCTCACCGGCGCGGCCGGCGGCATCGGGCAGGCGCTGGCGTGCGCATTCGCGGGGCAGGGTGCCCGGCTGCTGCTGGTCGACCGCGAGGCCGCTGCGCTGGATGCGCTGGTCGAGTCCCTGCACAGCCGCCGGGTGCACAGCGCGGTGTGCGACCTCGGCAGCGATGCCGCGGTGGCTGCCGTCGCAGCGCAGGTGGCCGAGCGGTTCGGGCGCCTGGACGTGCTGGTCCACAACGCCGGCACCGAATACCCGACACCGGTGGACGATGCGGCTGCCGATGCCAACGCGCGCTGGGCCGCGCTGCTGGACAACAACGTCAGTGGCATGTGGCGCCTCACGCGCGCGCTGCTGCCCTGCCTGTCCAGCGGGGCCAGCGTCATCCACCAGTCCTCCATCTGGGGCCGCATCGGCGTGGCCGGCTTCTCGGCCTACAGCGCCAGCAAGCACGCCATCGTCGGCCTCACGCGCTCGCTGGCGCTGGAACTCGGCCCGCGCAGCATCCGCGTCAACGCGGTCTGCCCCGGCTGGGTGCGCACCGCCGCGGCCATGCGCTCGCTCGCCGCCATGGCACAGGCGCAGGGCCGCAGCGCAGCCGATGTTGAACGCGAGGTCCTGTCACGCCAGGCCGTGCCGGTCATGCTCACGCCCGAGGACCTGGCCGACACCTTCCTCTTTCTCGCCAGCGACGGCTCGGCCGCGCTCACGGGCCAGTGCCTGTGCCCCAGCCACGGCGAGGTGATGCTGTGACGCCGGTCCTGTCCTTGCAGGGCCGCACGGCGCTGGTCACCGGCGCCGCCACCGGTATCGGTCGCGCTTGCGCGCTGCGCCTGGCGCAGGCCGGGGCGGTCGTCTGGATCAACCACCTCGCACAGGCCGACGCCGCCCAGTCCCTGGCGCGCGAGATCGCCGCCGCCGGCGGCGTGGCGCAGGCCATCGAGGCCGATGTCAGCGACGCCGCGGCGGTGCACCGCATGGCCGAGGCGGTGGGCGCCGTGGACGTGCTGGTCAACAACGCCGGCATCATCCAGGAGAAGCCCTTTCTGGACACCACCGAAGCCGACTGGGACCGCATGCTGGGCGTGGACCTCAAGGCCGTGTTCCTGGTCTGCCGTGCCTTCATCCCCGGCATGCTCGGGCGCGGCGGCGGCACCATCGTCAACATCGCGTCCGACCTCGCCATGCTCGGCCGCGAACGCTACGCGCCCTACTGCGCGGCCAAGGCCGGCGTGATCGGCCTGACCAAATCACTCGCGCGCGAATTCGCGCCGCAGCAGATCCGCGCCAACGCGGTCGCGCCCGGTCCGGTGGCCACCGCCATGGTCTCGCTCGAACACATGAGCGCCGAATGGGTGGAGCAGGAGCTGGCGATTCCGCAGCACCGGCTCGGTGCGCCGGAAGAGATCGCCGACACCGTGCTGTTTCTCGCGAGTGACCTTTCAGGCTTCTACACCGGCCAGGTGCTCGGTCCGAATGGTGGGTCCGTGATGCCATGAACCTGCTGCCCGCCCACCCCACCGACCGCTTCGCCACCGGCGTGCTGCTGTTCTCAGCCACCCTGTGGGGCCTGACCTGGATGCCGCTGAAAGCGTTCATTGCGCAGGGTCTGCCCGGTCCGCTGGTCTCGCTGCTCACCTACGGCTCGGTCGGCGTGTTCGCGCTGGCCCTGCTCTGGCGCGACCGCGCGGCCTGGCGCGCACAGTGGGGCCTGGTGCTGGCCCTGGTGCTGGTGGGGGGCTGGGCCAACACTTCGTTCGTCAACGCGGTGATGCTGGGTGACGTGGCGCGGGTGATGTTCCTCTTCTACCTCTCGCCAGTGTGGTCGGTGCTGGGGGGCTGGCTGTTTCTCCGGGAACGAATCCCGCCCGCGCGCTGGGCCGCGGTGGGCGGCGCCATCGTTGGCCTGTGGCTGGTGCTCGGCGGGCCGGGCATCGGCGGTGACGCGCTGGCCTTCACCTGGGTCGACGCGCTCTCGCTCTCGGCCGGCTTCGCCTTTGCCGCCAACAACGTCATCGCGCGCGCCGCCCATCACGTGCCGCTGCGCACCAAGACCTTCGCCGTGTTCGTCGGCTGCGGCCTGCTGTCCGCCATCGCCACCGCGCTCACGGGGCGCGAGCTGCCCGAAATCGGTGCGGGGCTGTGGATCGCGTTGCTGGCCTACGGCTTCGGCTGGATGCTGCTGGCCACGGTGACCTGGCAGTACGGCGTGAGCCACCTGGAGAGCAGCCGCGCCGGCGTCATCCTGCTGGCCGAGCTGCTGGTGTCGGTGGGCACGGCCATTGCATTCGGTGGGGAGCGCCTGGGCCCGCTGGGCTGGGCCGGCGGCGCGCTGATCACCCTGGCGGCGCTGGCCGAGGCCCTGTTTCCGCCCGCCGACAAGACCGCCTCACCCGCCAACGGACCTTCCTCACCATGAGCACTTGCCCCACCGTCTGGATGAACCAGCTCTCCTGGGTCGACTACCAGCAGCGCATCTGCGCCGACCACCCGGCCGTGCTGCTGCCCGTGGGCGCGCTGGAGCAGCACGGGCCCCACCTGCCACTGGGCACCGACGGCCTGCTGGCCAGCGCCGTCGCGGCCGATACCGCCGCGCGCGTCGGCGGCCTGGTCGCGCCCACGCTGAGCTACGGCTACAAGTCGCAGCCCAAGTGCGGCGGCGGCCAGCACTTCTGCGGCACCACCAGCGTGGACGCCGCCACCCTCATCGGCCAGGTGCGCGACGCGGTGCGCGAGTTCGCACGCCACGGCGTCGACAAGCTGGTGGTGGTCAACGGCCACTACGAAAACCAGTGGTTCCTGATCGAAGGCATCGACCTGGGCCTGCGCGACGCCAAGGCCGCCGACCCGGCCTGCCCGCTGCAGGTGATGCGCCTGGAGTACTGGGACTTCATGACGCCCGAGACCCTGGGCCATGTGTTCCCCGACGGCTTCCCGGGCTTCGCGCTCGAACACGCCGCCGTGCTGGAGACGTCCATGATGCTGCACCACCACCCCAGCCTGGTGCGCATGGACCTGCTGCCCGACGACGGCCCGGCCGACTTCCCGCCCTACGACCTGTACCCCAGTCGCACCGACTGGGTGCCGCCCTCGGGTGTGCTCTCGTCCGCCAAAGGCGCCGACGCGGCGAAAGGGCAGTTGCTCGCCGACGAGGTGTCTCGCCGCATGGCGGACGCCATCGCCACCGGTTTCAGCCGTCCATGAGCGCCGCCCGGAGGGCATTCGAATGAACACCTTGGCCGACCTCGACCCCGCGACCACCGCGCTGATCGTCATCGACATGCAGCGCGACTTCTGCAGCCCCGGCGGCTATGCCGACCAGGCCGGGCTGGACATCGCGCGCATGCAGGCCGTGGTGGGCCAGGTCAAGGCGCTGCTGGTGGCCGCGCGTGCCGCCGGCCTGCACGTGTTCCACACCCGCGAAGGCCACCTGCCCGACCTGTCGGACTGCCCGCCCGCCAAGCTCGCGCGCAGCGTGGCGGCCGGCGCGCCCATCGGCAGCGCCGGCCCGCTGGGCCGCCTGCTGGTGCGCGGCGAACAGGGCCATGACTTCGTGCCCGAACTGCGCCCGCTGTCCTGCGAACACGTGATCGACAAACCCGGCTACGGCGCCTTCCACAAGACCACGCTGGGCGCGCTGCTGGGCGCCTTCGGCATCCGACGCCTGCTGATCTGCGGCGTCACCACCGAGGTCTGTGTGCACTCCACCCTGCGCGAGGCGGTGGACCGCGGGTTCACCTGCACCACCGTGGGCGACGCCACCGCCGCCAGCCAGGCCGAGCTGCAGGCCCCCGCGCTGGCCATGATCGGCGTCGAGGGCGGCATCCTGGGTGGCGTGTGCAGCACCGCCGAAGCGGTGGCCGTGCTCAACGCCCTGCCGCGCGCGAACCGGGAGGCTGCATGAGCGCCGCCGGGCCGCTCACCAGGCGCCCGGCCCCGGGGTGCGCAGCGAGGAGGGTTCAACCATGACTTCGTGGATCGACCTGCCCGCACCCGACCTGCCCGTGCCCGCGGCCTACCGCGGCGTCTGGCAGCGCACCTTGCTCGAAACCCCCGGGGGCCGCGACACCAGCACGCAGGTGCACTGGCTGCAGACCGAGGGCTGGCACGCCGACCTGCGCGTGCCCGCCGGTGCAGACCCGGCTACGCCTGAAGGCCGCACAGCCCTGCAGGGCTTCTACGGTCTCACCCGCATCACGCCCGGCAGGCCGGGGCAGCCCGATGTGTGCACCTGGCACCGCCACTGGGACGTGCAACCCCCGCGCAGCGCGCCCGACGCCGGCGCCATGGTGTTTCAGAGCCCCGAGCGCGTGATCGAGACCGGCGTGCACGGGCACTACCTGGAGGTGTGGGAACGCCTGCCCGGCTCCACCGGGCCGTATGCTGCGCAGGCCGCAGTCGATGCCAGGGGCCGCCCCACCGGCGTGATGCGTTTTGTCGCCGGGCGCTACGCCATCACCGTGCGCCCGCGACCGGTGCCCTGGCCGACCGACCTGCGGCCCGACGAGACGCTGGCCGAGGTGCTGCAGCGCCATCCCGACGCTGCGCCGGGCCTGCTGGATTTCGGGCTGGTGTTCAGCGAATCGCCCGCCTAGACCGGCCCATCCCACCCCATCCACAGGCCCGCCATGCTCCCGACCCTCGACGGCGACTGGTTCGAATTCCGCGCCCTCGGCGACGGCCTCACGCTCATCACCGAGCCGCACGTCGTGCCGCTGCTTCGCTGCAACATCTGGCACATCCGCGGCCGGACCATGGACCTCGTGGTCGACACCGGCCTGGGCGTGAGCAGCCTCTACCAGGCCTCGCGTCACCTGTTCGGCCAGCGCGTTGCCGCGCTCGCCACCCATGTGCACCTGGATCACATCGGTGGCCATCACGAGTTTGCCGACTGCTGGTGCCACCGGCTCGAAGCGCCCGGCCTGCGCGGTGCCGACCCGGCCTTCACGCTCGGTGACGTCGATCTGGCGCACCTGGACTTTGCGGCACCCGGCTACGCAACCGGCGGCCCCGCGCTCACCGCGCTGCCCCGCCCGGACTACGACCTCTCGGCCTGGCACATCAAACAGGCCACCGTCACGCGCGAACTCGAAGACGGCGACGTCATCGACCTGGGCAACCGCCACTTCGAGGTGCTGCACCTGCCCGGCCACTCGCCCGGCAGCATCGGCCTGTGGGAGGCGAAAACCGGCACGCTGTTTTCTGGCGACGCGGTGTACGACGGCCCGCTGCTCGACGCCCTGCCGCACGCCGACCGCGCGGCCTACGCCCGCACCATGGAACGCCTGCTGGCCCTGCCGGTGAACGTGGTGCACGCCGGCCACGACCCGAGCTTCGGCCGCGAGCGGCTGCGCGAGCTGGTGCGGGCCTGGCTGGATTGCAACGACACGGCCTGAGCGCAACGCGTGCCGCTCAGCTTCTGACAAACACCAACAGCGGCTGCAAGTTGCCAGCGTCGGCCGCGCGCAGCGCGTCGATATAGTGTTGCCGTGCGGTGCCCGCCGCGACCAGATGGCGTTCACCCCAGCTGAACCGCGTGCCGCCCTGCTGGCGCAGCATCAGATCGGTCATCAGCCGCGCATGGCGTCCGTTGCCGTTGGGAAACGGGTGCACCAGCACCAGCTGGTGGTGAAAGCGGCTCGCCGCCTCGTCCAGCGGATACACCGCCTCGGCGAGCTGGAACGTGGTGTTGTCCAGCAACTGCCGCAGCTTCAAGGGCACGTGCCGCCAGTCGCAGCCGATGTTCTTGTCCGACTGGCGGAATTGCCCGGCCCAGCGCCAGGTCTGGTCGAACATGCGCCGGTGCAGTTCGCGGCAGAAGGCCTCGCTCAACACCTGCGCCTTGCGCTGGCGCCCGGCCCATTGTTCGGCGCGCAGGATGTTGGCCTGCTCCCATTCGTTCAGGTCGCCCTGTGTGGTGATGTGCCCCGGCAGCAAGCCGGCCGCCTCGTCCGGGTCCAGTGGTGTCTGCCCTGGTTCGAGGTCATCCGCCCCCACGCTCCACCGCTGGTGCGGGTCGCTGCCCCCCAGGGGGGCTTGCCCGCCTTGGGGCGGCCCGGCGGCGGGCTGTTCAGGTTTCAACGCCACAGCTTGGCCCACGATCCGGCCAGCAGGGCGCGGCGGCGGTCTTCGATCAATCGGTCCACGAATGCATTGGACGGCCGTTGCTCCTCCAGCGCCATCGAGTGCGTGACCCCCATGACCGCCTCGCGCGCCAGCTTGTCGGCCTGGGCCTCGACCATCTCGCCCAGCGGCCGGCGCGGCACCAGGCCGTACACCAGCTCGCAATCCAGCCCCTCGGCCAGCTTGCGCAACTGCGCCAGCGAAATGCGGTCTTCGGCCTCTGCGGCCTCGGCCTTGAAGAGCGAAGGCGCGGTCATGCCCACCCGGGCCGCTTGCGCCCGCAGCGAGAGCCCCAGCGACTCCCGAACCGCCCGCAGCCAGCCACCCCTGGGGGCTGGCTTGCCACTCAGCGGCGCGAACGCCACCAGCGCGCGGTCGGTCTGTTCAAGCTTGAGGCGATTGAGCGGGATGGACATGAAGCTGTTTCCTGGAAAGAAAACGAAACTTCATAAATTGTATGCTTATAGGCAAACGGATAATGCAAAAATGTTTCTTGAATGGCTAACGACTTCGCCATTCTTTGTCTTTTCAGGACCGCGCATCCCCCGGCGGCGTCAGCACCACCTGGCCGTCCTTCACCGGCAGCGTCGCGCCGGGTTTGAACGATGTGCGTGCCGTCGCTTCCTGGCCATTGAGGCGGTAGCGCACGTCGTAACCCGCTAGCTGCTCCGACTTCACCTGCACCGTCTTGCAGCGCTGCTCGGTGCGCGTGACCACGTCGTTTTTCGGCAGGCTCTTTTGCACCTGGTTACCGGCATGACCGCCGGCCACCGCGCCCGCCACCACATCGGCCTGCTGCGGCTGCGCCAGGGTGCGGTAACCGGTCACGGCACCTGATCCCAGCACCACCATTGCCAGGCCACCCACGGCCAGGCCCTTCATCATCGACTTGTCCATTCGCTGGCACTCCTTTGCTGTACAGAGCGCGCAGTCTGGTGCGGCAGGGCTGCCGCGTGGTGACAAACCGTGTCAATCGGCGCCGGTGCCCGCCTTTTCGCCGACCTTCTTCTTGGCGATCCGGTCCCAGTCGCGCAGCGTCTGCAGCAGGCGGTTCTTGGCGTCGGTGTGGCGCTCGCCGAAGGTGCGGGTCATGCGCTCGCGCAGCGCCGCGTCCGGCGGCGGCGCGCCCACGGCCTTGAGCCGGTCGATCACCAGCATCACCACCTGGAAGCTGCCCGAGTCCACCGCCAGCGTCAGCGGCGTCTGCCCGTCGGCCGCTGCGTCCAGCACGTTGGCGCCGTGGTCCAGCATGTGCTGCACCACCCCCTGCTTGCCGGCCGCGCAGGCCCAGTGCAGCGGCACCAGCCCGCCCTCCAGGCGCGCATTGAAGTCGGCGCCGGGCGCGAGGTGCTCCGCGGCCAGGGGCCAGCCGGAGGCTTTGATCATTTGCTGGAGCTGCCAGTCGGTCATGGGGGCGTGCAGAGAAATGAAAGGCTGTGAGGGTATCGGATCGTGGACGGTGATCGCTTGACGGCCCGCGACCGCAGCAGCCACTGGCACGCCGACCAAGGGGGGCGAACGTGCTGGCACCAAACCTGCTAATCCCATTCCACAGAGAGGCGGGCGCACCAAACGGGTGCTCGCTGCCTTGAAGACCGCTAGGGTTCCGGGCGCCATCCGCTGGCGCTGACTGGTCCGAGAGCGGTCGGCCATGATCGTGTGGCTCCACGGAGGGACAAAAGCCCGGGAGATGCTGGCGCGCCGCCTGCGGTGTGTGCCCGCCTCTCTGGCCCATGTTCCCCCGATCAGGAGCCCGCATGTCACCCCCGCTTTCCCCTGTTGCCGCCCCTGCACGCCGCCCGTGGTCCAGCCTGTGGACGGTGCGTGCTCCCATCGGCCGCCGCGCCTGGTGGGTGCTCGCGCTCACCGGGCTGCTCGCGCCGCTGCTGGGTTGGGCCGCGCTGGCCGCCTGGGGCGGGCTGGACCCGACCTTCATGCCTTCGCCCGGTGCGGTGCTGGGCAAGTTCTGGGCGTGGCTGACCGAGAACGACCTGATCGACGACATGGCGATCAGCACCTACCGCGTGGTCGCCGGCTTCCTGCTCTCCGCCGTCATGGCCCTGCCGCTGGGCCTGTTCATCGGCTCCTACCGCGCGGTGCAGGCGCTGCTGGAACCGCTGACCGACTTCATCCGCTACATGCCGGCGGTGGCTTTCATCCCGCTGGTGATGCTGTGGGTGGGCATCGGTGAGGGGTCCAAGATCGCCATCATCTTCATCGGCACCTTCTTCCAGATGGTGCTGATGGTGGCCGAGGACGTGCGCCGCGTGCCGGCCGCGCAGGTGGAGGCGGCGCAGACCATGGGCGCCAGCCGTGCCGAGCTGGTGGAGAAGGTCATCTTCCCCAGTGCCAAGCCTGCGCTGCTGGACACGCTGCGCATCACCATGGGCTGGGCCTGGACCTACCTGGTGGTGGCCGAGCTGGTGGCCGCCAACTCGGGCCTGGGCTACGCCATCTTGCGCGCGCAGCGCTTCTTGCAGACCGACACCATCTTCGCCGGGATCATCGTCATCGGCCTCATCGGCCTGGCGACCGATCAGCTGTTCCGCTGGCTCCACCGCCGCGCTTTCCCCTGGCTGTATCTGAAAGGTTGATGCGCCATGAACACGCCATCCTCCACCCCATCCCCCACCGCGGCCAAGATCCGCATCCGCGACCTGCACAAGCGCTTCGACGGCGCGCCGCTGAACGCGCTGGAACACATC
>JBJTNV010000095.1:0-12263 GCA_046074205.1 Hydrogenophaga sp. | reverse complement strand
GCGTCGTGGATGTTCTTGACGATGGGCGACTGCAAGCCATCACGGCCTGCGGCCACGTCGTTGACCTTGATCCAGGCCAGGCCCTTGGCGCCGTAGATCTTGACGAATTCGGTGTAGCCGTCGATCTCGCCACGGCTCATTTCGCTGCCACCCGGCACGCGCAGGGCCACCACGCGACCGCCCTTGGTGGTGGCGGGGGTGCTGAAGACTTTGAAATCCACGTCCTTCATGACTTCGGTCAGCTCGGTGAATTCGAGTTTGACACGCAGGTCGGGCTTGTCGGAGCCAAAGCGGAACATGGCCTCGCTATAAGGCATGATGGGGAACTCGCCCAAGTCGATGTTCATTGTCTTTTGGAAGACATGCTTGATCATGCCCTGGAACATCGCGCGGATGTCTTCTTCGGTCAGGAACGATGTTTCGATATCGATCTGGGTGAATTCAGGCTGGCGGTCGGCGCGCAGGTCTTCGTCACGGAAGCACTTGGTGATCTGGTAGTAGCGGTCGTAGCCGGCCACCATCAGCAGCTGCTTGAAGAGCTGGGGCGACTGCGGCAGCGCAAAGAACTGGCCATCGTGCACGCGGCTGGGCACCAGGTAGTCGCGTGCGCCTTCGGGCGTGCTCTTGGTCAGCATCGGGGTTTCGATGTCGATGAAACCGTTGGCGTCCAGGAACTTGCGCACTTCCATGGCCACGCGGTAGCGCAGCATCAGGTTGTTCTGCATGTAGGGGCGGCGCAGGTCCAGCACGCGGTGCGTCAGGCGGGTGGTCTCGCTCAGGTTGTCATCGTCCAGCTGGAACGGCGGCGTGACCGAGGCGTTGAGTACCTTCAGCTCGTGGCACAGCACCTCGATCTGGCCGCTCTTGAGCTTGTCGTTGGTGGTGCCGGCCGGGCGCGCGCGCACCAAGCCGGTGACCTGCACGCAGAATTCGTTGCGCACGTCTTCTGCAGTCTTGAACATCTCGGCGCGGTCGGGGTCGCAGACCACCTGCACATAACCTTCGCGGTCGCGCAGGTCAATGAAGATCACGCCACCGTGGTCGCGACGTCGGTTGACCCAGCCGCAGAGTTGCACGGTTTGCCCCAGCAGGGCTTCGGTCACCAGACCGCAATAGTGGGAACGCATGGCCATATCGGTTTTTCTTTCAGCAGGCAGGCTGCGGGGGAGCAGCCAGTGAGGTCAGGCGGTCGCCGGAGCAGCCACCTTGAGTTTGGGGTTCTTGGGGCCCCCGGGCACGATCACGCCCATGGAGACGATGTAGGTCAGGGCTTCGTCCACCGACATTTGCAGCTCCACACAGTCGCGCGCGCGCACCATGACGAAGTAACCACCGGTGGGGTTGGGGGTAGTGGGCACATAAACGCTGACGAAATCGTCTTCGGCTTGGCCGCCCGGTTGCGCGCGCAGCCGCTGCAGTACCTCACCCTGAGGGGTGCCGGTGAGAAAGGCGATGGTCCACATGCCGTCGTGCGGCCACTGCACCAGCAACGCCTTGCGGAAAGCGTTGCCTTTCTCGGAAAAAAGCGTGTCGGAAACCTGCTTGACCCCGGAATAGATGGACCTCACCACCGGGATGCGGTGCAGCAGCGCGTGCCACCAGTTGACCAGCCGGTTGCCGATGATGTTGGACGCCAGGGCACCGATGGAGAGCACCACCGCAAGGGCGAAGACCACGCCCAGGCCAGGCACATGGAAGCCGAACAGCTGATCAGGGTGCCAAGCGTATGGAAGGATGCGCAAGGTCTGGTCCAGCGTGGAAACCACCCATTCGAGCACCCAGAGGGTGATGATCAGGGGCACGAGGACGAGCAGGCCCGAAAACAGCCATTTGCGCAGTGATGCCACGATGCTGGGTACCCGTTCAGTGGCAGGCACAGTTGCCGCCACACGGCGCAGCCGGTGTGGCGCTGGCCGTTTCGGCTGGTTTGGCTTCGGACGCTGCTGTGGCAGAAGCCGCGGCGCCGCCGCCTGAACCACCTTTGAAGTCGGTGGCGTACCAGCCCGAACCCTTGAGCTGGAAACCTGCAGCGGTCAGCTGCTTGTGGAAAGACTCTGCACCGCAGGCAGGACATACAGACAATGGCGCATCGGAGACTTTCTGCAGAACGTCCTTGGCATGGCCGCAGGCGTCGCACTTGTAGGCATAGATCGGCATGGCGTGAACGGTGGAAAGACCCGGAAGCCCGGCCCCCCAGGCCACGCGGCGAGCGCCCGGCCTGGGGCAGCCGTGCAGGCTGCCGGGAAGTTGAACAAAGCCCGCAATTATAGGTAGGCCGCCCCGTCCGCGCAGGGCAGTACCAGCTTGCAGGCTGGCGGTCACCACAGACGCAACAGCGCCAGCGCAGCGATCAAGCCCAGGACGAAGCCCATGACACCGTAGACGAAACCGTGCAGCAGCCGGTTGGTGCGGCGTTGCTCGACCAGCAAGGCGTCGATCTCGCGCCGCCAGTCGTGCGGGCGGTGCTGAAGGTAGTCCTGCAGCAGACGGGGCAGAGCAGGCAAGAGCTTGGCGTACTGCGGCGCTTCGGCCTTGAGCGCCTGCAACAGCTTCTGCGGTCCGACTTGCTCCAGCATCCACTTCTCCAGAAAAGGCTTGGCCGTGCTCCAGAGGTCCAGCTCGGGATCGAGCTCCCGACCCAGACCTTCGATGTTGAGCAGCGTCTTCTGGAGCAACACCAGCTGAGGCTGGATTTCCACATGGAAGCGACGTGAGGTCTGGAACAGGCGCATCAGCACCATGCCCAGTGAGATTTCCTTGAGCGGGCGGTCGAAATAGGGTTCACAGACCGCGCGGATGGCCGACTCCAGCTCGTCCACTCGGGTCTCCCTTGGAACCCAGCCACTTTCGATGTGCAGCTCGGCCACGCGCTTGTAATCGCGCCGGAAGAAAGCGGTGAAGTTCTGCGCCAAGTACTCCTTGTCGAACTCGGTGAGGGTGCCGACGATGCCGAAATCCAGCGAGATGTACCGCCCGAAGGTGGCCGGATCGGTGCTCACGCGGATATTGCCCGGGTGCATGTCGGCATGAAAGAAGCCGTCGCGAAACACCTGGGTGAAAAAGATGGTGACGCCATCGCGGGCCAGTTTGGGGATATCGATGCCGCGTTCGCGCAACGCCGCCACCCGGTTGATGGGCAACCCGTGCATGCGTTCCATCACCATCACTTCGGTGTGGCAGTAGTCCCAGAACATTTCGGGGATCAGCACCAGGTCCAGTCCGGCCATGTTGCGACGCAGTTGGGCGGCATTGGCGGCCTCCCGCAACAAGTCGAGCTCATCGTGCAGGTACTTGTCGAATTCGGCCACCACCTCACGCGGCTTCAGGCGCTTGCCATCAGCCGAGAGTTTTTCCACCCAGCCGGCCATCATGCGCATGAGACCGAGGTCTTTTTCAATCACCGGCAGCATGTTGGGCCGCAGCACCTTGACCGCAACCTCGCGACCGCCGTGGCGCCCGTCGCGCAGGGTGGCGAAATGCACCTGTGCAATGGAAGCGCTGGCCACCGGCTGGTGGTCAAACTGGCTGAACACCGCGTCCAGTGGCTTGCCGAATGCGCGCTCGATGGTGGCCACCGCCACCGCGCTCGGAAACGGCGGCACCCGGTCCTGCAGATGGGCCAGCTCATCGGCAATATCCGGTGGCAACAGATCGCGCCGGGTGGACAGCACCTGACCAAACTTCACGAAGATGGGCCCCAGGCGCTCCAGCGCTTCCCGCAGGCGCTGGCCACGCGGAGCGTCCAGCCGACGGCCGAGGGTCACCACGCGCGTCAGCACGCGCAGCAAGGGGTGCCGGAAGCTGGAGAGGACCAGCTCGTCCAGCCCGTGGCGCAGCACCACCCAGAGGATGAAAACGCCCCGCAGGAGCCGGGTCATGAGTCGCTTCCGCTGCGAAGGTCGGTCACGGGCGCCGGACGGTCACCGCCAGCCGGTGCACGCCCGGCAAACGACTTGACGGCGCGTGCGGCCGTACCCGCCATCCGCACCAGGGTGTGAGCTGCGGCATCCCCCACTGTGCGGGCCAGGTCTTCCTCCACGTCCCAGCGCACGTTGTCCACCAGCCAGGCCACTTCCGCCGCCAGTTGGACATCACCCTGGATCTCCACTTCCGGCCGCTCGCCCGCCACGACCGTCTGCGCGAGCGCCAGGGGCGACGTTTGTGTGAGCGTCATCGTCAGGGCGGGGGCAGCGTTGGAAGCGGGACGCTCCAACAGTCCGGCGGGTGTGGCAGACAGAACCAGATGCACCTCACCCCACTGCACCTTCACAGGCTTGCCCTTTTGTCGCCGGAGACGGTCCTGGGCCTGAGGTTCCTGCATCAGCACATGATTGAGAAACAGCACCACCCGGTTCTGCAGCTCGTCCACCACCCATTCAGGCGGCTTGAAACGGCCCATCAACGACTGTGCAAAACCGAAAGGATGTCCAGGGAAAGAAGGGGCTGCGGTGTTCATGATGCCCCGATTCTGACGGATAAGACCCCTTCCCTGCGGTGCAGTCCCGTCCGGTGTCGCCTCACTGAAGCGCCTGCACGCCCGCCACCCGCCAGCCACCCGCACCGCTGCGGGAACGGGCGATGCTCCAGATTTCACGGAACGGGCTGGGGCCCGCGCCTTCCTCACGCATGAGGCCGGAGAACTCAACGTTGGCCAGCTGGTCATCACCCTGCTCTTCCATGCCCAGCCAGCGCGCCTGTACCAGCACCACCTCGGTCTTGCCCTCCGTGTCTGCTGACTGCTGCTCCCGCTCGGACAGTTGGCCCTGGATCTGTTCGAGCATGCCATCGGTCATCATCGTGCGCACACTCGCCACGTCGGCACGGTCCCATGCTTGCTGCAGGCTGATGAAGTTCGCTTCGGACATGCGCAGGAAATCGTCCAGGTCGAATCCTTGGGGAACATCCGCCACCGCTCCCCCCGGAAGTTCCGTGCCGGATTCCCACGGACGCGCCGAGGCGTCATTGCCCACATTCTTGGGGCTGTAGCTGCGCAGCGCAGACGGCGCCTGTACAGCCCTTGGAACCACGCCTGCACGGCCCGCACGCCAGCGCATGGCACCGAGCACCAGCGCTGCCAACACCCCAAAGCCCAGCATCAATGCCCACACCATGCCCATGTCTGTCATTTCCTGAACTGATCGGCCCCGGCCAGCGGAGCGACTAACACTTGATGCCCATGTGCAAGGCCACGATCCCCGCACTCAGGTTGTGAACGTCCACGTGACCAAAACCCGCTGCCTTCATCATCTGGCGCAATGCCTCCTGTGCCGGATGCATGCGAATCGACTCGGCCAAGTACCGGTAGCTGTGCTCGTCGCCCGCCACGAGGCGGCCAATTTTGGGCAGCACGTTGAACGAGTACCAGTCATACGCTTTTTCCAGCGGCTTGGCGACACGGGAAAACTCCAGAACCAGCAACTTGCCACCGGGTTTCAGAACGCGACACATCTCGGCAAGGGCCCGATCTTTGTGCGTCATGTTGCGCAAACCAAACGCCACCGACACGATGTCGAAGCTGTTGTCGGCAAACGGCAGCTGCTCAGCGTCGCAAACCATGGTGGGCAGCACCAGGCCTTCGTCGAGCAGGCGGTTGCGGCCTTCGCGCAGCATGGCCTCGTTGATGTCGGTGTGCACGACGCGGCCGTTGAGGCCGACGCGTCGGGCAAACGCCCGGGACAGGTCGCCCGTGCCGCCGGCAATGTCCAGCACCTGCTGGCCAGGCTGCGGATTGGCCAGGGAAATGGTGTAACGCTTCCAGACGCGGTGCAGGCCGGCCGACATGAGATCGTTCATCACGTCGTATTTGGGCGCGACCGAGTCGAACACGCTGCGCACGTGCTTCGCCTTCTCCTGTTCGTCGACGGTCTGGAAGCCGAAATGGGTGGTGGCCATGGATGGGTTCTCCGTCGGGGTCAGTGGCTGCCGCAGGCGTGTCCGCCCTTTTCCGGCATGGGCGCATCGCGATCCACACCGGCGACTTCCAGCCGCCGTTGGTAATCGGCCCAGAGTTCGGCCTGCTCGGAGCCGAGGAAGTACAGGTAATCCCAGGCGTAGATACCGGAATCATGGCCATCGGAGAAGGTGGGCTGCACCGCATAGTTACCCACCGGCTCCAGCGCCACGATGCCGACCTCGCGCTTGCCAGTCTGCAGCACCTCCTGCCCCGGGCCGTGACCCTGCACTTCAGCCGAAGGTGAATACACGCGCATCAGCTCGAACGGGATGCGGAAGTGCGCGCCGTCGGAGAACACGATTTCCAACACCTTCGAAGCGCTGTGCACCGTGATGTCCTGCGGCGTCGGGGTGTCCTTGTTCAGTCCTGCCATGGGGTTCTCCGTGTGTTCAGACCAGCACGCGCTCGATGCCGCCCTGATTGGCTTTCGCGACGTACTGGGGCAGCCAGTCCTCGCCCAGGATCTGGCGCGCCATCTCGACCACGATGTAGTCGGCCTCCAGCAGGCCATTCTGCAAATCGTCGGAGTAGCGGGAGAGGCCCTGCAGACAGCTGGGGCAGGAGGTCAGCATCTTGATGTTCTGCCCCGGTGCAACCGCTCCGGCCGATCGCAGCGCAGCCTCGCCCTTGCGGATTTCCTCTTCCTTGCGGAAGCGGATCTGGGTGGAGATGTCGGGCCGGCTCACGCCCAGCGTGCCGCTCTCGCCGCAGCAGCGTTCGCTCTTGAGCACCTGATCGCCCACCAGCGCCCTGACGGTCTTCATGGGGTCCTGCAGCTTCATCGGGCTGTGGCAGGGGTCGTGGTACAGGTAGCCACCCTGCCCTGCCGGCAGCGTGATGCCCTTTTCCAGCAGGTACTCGTGAATGTCGACAATGCGGCAGCCCGGGAAGATCTTGTCGAATTCGTAGCCCGCGAGCTGGTCGTAGCAGGTGCCGCAGGAGACCACCACCGTCTTGATGTCCAGGTAGTTCAGCGTGTTGGCCACGCGGTGGAACAGCACCCGGTTGTCGGTGATCATCTTCTCGGCCTTGTCGAACTGGCCGCTTCCGCGCTGCGGATACCCGCAGCACAGGTAGCCCGGCGGCAGCACCGTCTGCACCCCGGCATGCCAGAGCATGGCCTGGGTGGCCAGTCCGACCTGGCTGAACAGTCGCTCGGAACCACAACCGGGGAAATAGAACACCGCTTCGGTTTCGCTGGTCGTGCCGTGCGGGTTACGAATGATCGGGACGTAGTTTTTGTCCTCAATGTCCAGCAGTGCGCGTGCTGTTTTCTTGGGCAGGCCGGCCGGCATCTTCTTGTTGATGAAGTGGATCACCTGCTCCTTGACCGGCGCCGGCCCCAGGCTGGCCGGTGGTGCGCTGGTCTGCCTGCGCGCGGCGAGCTTCATCACCTTGTGGGCCAGGCGCTGGGCCTTGAAGCCCACGTCCACCATGGCCGAACGCATGAACTTGATGGTTTCGGGGTTGGTGGCGTTGAGAAAGAACATGGCCGCCGCGTTGCCCGGACGCCAGCTCTTCTGCCCCATCTTGCGCAGCAGGTTGCGCATGTTCATCGACACGTCGCCGAAGTCGATCTTCACCGGACACGGGCTCAGGCACTTGTGGCACACCGTGCAGTGGTCGGCCACATCCTCGAACTCTTCCCAGTGTTTGATGCTGATGCCGCGCCGCGTCTGCTCCTCGTACAGGAAGGCCTCGATCAGCAGCGAGGTCGCCAGGATCTTGTTGCGCGGGCTGTACAGCAGGTTGGCGCGCGGCACGTGCGTGGCGCAGACCGGCTTGCACTTGCCGCAGCGCAGGCAGTCCTTGACCGAGTCGGCAATGGCACCGATGTCGCTCTGCTGCATGATCAGCGACTCGTGGCCCATCAGGCCGAACGAGGGCGTGTAGGCATTGGCCAGATCGGCCTGGCGCACGCTTGCGTCACCGGCCACCAGGGCCTGGTGCGCTGTTCCACGCAGCAGCTTGCCCTTGTTGAAACGGCCTTCCGGGTCAACTTTGGCCTTGTATTCGGCGAACGGGTTCAGTTCGTCGTCTGTCAGGAATTCCAGCTTGGTGATGCCGATGCCGTGCTCGCCCGAGATCACGCCGTCCAGGCTGCGCGCCAATACCATGATGCGCGCCACCGCCTCGTGCGCGGTCTGCAGCATCTCGTAGTCGTCGCTGTTGACGGGGATGTTGGTGTGCACGTTGCCGTCGCCGGCGTGCATGTGCAGCGCCACCCAGACGCGGCCCTTGAGCACGCGCTGGTGGATCGCGTTGCACTCGGTCAGGATGGGCGCGAATGGCGCGCCGGTGAAAATCTGTTGCAGCGGCGCACGGATCTGCGTCTTCCAGCTCGCGCGCAGCGAATGGTCCTGCAACTGCGGGAACAGTGTGTCCACGTCGCGCAGCCAGCCGGCCCACAGGGCGCGCACCTCGCGCACCTTGGCCAGGGCCTGCTGCACGCGGTCTTCCAGCAGCTCGGCGTTGGGCAGGTCATTGGCGTCGTCCGTCTTGCCCAGCGGCAGGTTGCCCCTGGAGAAGAAGGCTTCCAGCGCCTCGCACAGCTTGAGCTTGTTGCGCAGCGACAGTTCGATGTTGATGCGCTCGATGCCCAGGGTGTACTCACCCATGCGCGGCAGCGGGATCACCACGTCCTCGTTGATCTTGAAAGCGTTGGTGTGCTTGCTGATGGCCGCCGTGCGCTTGCGGTCGAGCCAGAATTTCTTGCGGGCTTCGTAGCTGATCGCGATGAAGCCCTCGCCACTGCGGCCGTTGGCGAGGCGGATCACCTCGCTGGTGGCGCGCGCCACGGCATCGGCGTCGTCGCCGACGATGTCGCCGATCAGCACCATCTTGGGCAGGGTACCGCGCTTGCTCTTGGTCGCGTAACCCACGGCCTTGAGGTAGCGGTCGTCCAGGTGCTCCAGGCCGGCCAGCAGAGTGCCACTGCGCTTCTGCTCGGCGAACATGAAGTCCTTGATCTCGACGATCGAAGGCACGCCGTCCTTGGGATTGCCGAAGAACTCCAGGCACACGGTGCGGGTGTGCGCGGGCATGCGGTGCACCACCCAGCGGCCGCTGGTGATCAGGCCGTCACAGCCTTCCTTCTGGATGCCCGGCAGGCCACTGAGGAACTTGTCCGTCACGTCCTTGCCCAGGCCTTCCTTGCGGAAGGTCCTGCCCGGAATGGCCAGTTGCTCGGTGCGCAGGTGCGTCTTGCCGTCGGCGGAGAAGTACTTCAGCTCGAAGGTCGCCACCTCGGCGTCGTGGATCTTGCCCAGGTTGTGGTCCAGGCGCGTCACCTCCAGCCACTCGGCCTGCGGCGTGACCATGCGCCAGCTCACCAGGTTGTCCAGCGCCGTGCCCCAGAGCACGGCCTTCTTGCCACCGGCGTTCATGGCGATGTTGCCGCCCACGCAGGAGGCCTCGGCCGATGTCGGATCGACCGCAAACACATAACCCGCGCGCTCGGCCGCATCGGCCACGCGCTGCGTCACCACGCCGGCCTCGGTCCATACCGTGGCCACCGGCTGGTCGTGCCCCGGGATCGAGATGTGCTCGACCTCGGTCATGGCTTCGAGCTTCTCGGTGTTGATGACCACGCTCTTCCAGGTCAGCGGAATCGCACCGCCGGTGTAGCCGGTGCCGCCCCCGCGCGGGATGATGGTCAGGCCCAGCTCGACACAGCCCTTGACCAGGTGCGCCATCTCGGCCTCGGTGTCGGGCGTGAGCACCACGAAGGGGTATTCCACGCGCCAGTCGGTCGCGTCGGTCACGTGCGACACGCGCGAGAGGCCGTCGAACTTGATGTTGTCCTTGGCGGTCAGCTTGCGCAGCACCTTGTTCGTGCGCTGGCGCAACGCTGCCATGTCTTCAAACGAACGGGCAAACGATTCGACCGCCGCTGCGGCAGCCGCCAGCAGCTGGCCCACCAGCGCATCGCGCGCCGGGTCATCCTGCGGGGTACGGCGCTTTTGCACCTCCCCCAGGCGATGGTGCAAGGCGTCAACCAGTGCCGTACGGCGTTTTGGGTTGTCCAACAGGTCGTCCTGCAAGTACGGATTGCGCTGCACGACCCAGATATCGCCCAGCACTTCGTACAGCATCCGGGCCGAACGGCCAGTTCGACGCTCGCCTCGCAGTTCTTCAAGCCAACGCCAGGGCGTGGCGCCAAGCAGGCGCTGCACGATCTCCCGGTCCGAAAACGAGGTGTAGTTGTACGGAATTTCGCGCAAACGGGGGGTGTCGTCGGCAGCGTTTTCCAGGAACGGAAGCAGCGTGGGAGCGTTCATGTGCAAGCGGCAGTCAGCAACAAAAGCTGAGTCGGTGATGGTACCGCAGCCCCCATTCACGCAGCCGGTTGGCGGGTACTGGCACACTGGCGCAAACGGCTCTACCTTGACATGCCCAAACGTTCACCACCGTCTGTGCACTGGCCTTATCCCCGTCTCATTGCGCACCGCGGTGCCGGCTTGCTGGCGCCGGAGAACACCCTGGCCGCTTTCCGTGTCGCCCTTCAGAACGGCTACCGGATGGCCGAGTGCGACGTCAGGATCAGCAGCGACGGCATGGTCTATCTGATGCACGACGACACGCTGGACCGCACGACCAACGGGCACGGCCCTTCCGCAAACCGTCCATGGAGCGAACTGGGTCAGCTCGACGCAGGTGGCTGGCACTCCCCGGAATTTGCAGGTGAGCCGCCGCCCACACTGGCGTGCGTGGCCGAACTTTGCCTGGCCAGCGGACTGTTGCTCAACATCGAAATCAAGCCCAGTCCCGGGCTGGCACGCCAGACAGGGACTGCCGTTGCCCGAGAGGTTCAGCGCCTGTGGGCGGTCGCCCCTCGTGCAACCTGGCCTCTGCTCAGTTCGTTCCAGCCCGCTGCACTGGACGCCGCCCGCACCGCTGCACCGGCGCTGCCGCGCGGACTGCTGCTGGAACGCCTGGAGGCCGACTGGTTGGTCTGTGTGCAGTCACTGGGCTGTTGCGCGGTGATCGCGTCACACACCGCATGGACAGCAGCCCGTCTTGGGCAGGCCCGTGACGCTGGCCTGCGCACCCTGGCGTACACCGTCAACACGGCTGCTGACGCGCAACGGCTGACCGACTGGGGAATGGATGGCCTGATCACCGATGCACTTGACCGCTTTCCGCCAGACGCCTGAGACGCGCCTCAGCGCCCTCGCATCCACCAGACCAGGCTGCCCTGGGATACCACCATGACCACGTAGGTCAGCATCTTGCCGTCACGGCCCCACGCCAACAGACCGGCCAGCAACACTGCCATGCCCACCGCCGACAATGCCAGCAACTCGGTCCGCGCAGCCCAGCGCCCTCTGCGTGACCTGGGCCACAAACGGGGCATGCCCCAGAGCACGAGCGCCACCCCCGCTGCTGGCGCAACGAAATTGAGCAGGTGCCCGAAAAAGGCGAGGACGGTCATGCGCAACGAGGTGGGCGTACAAGGCGGCCAATTTTATAATCGCGGCCATGTCTGTCTGGGCGCTTGGCATCAACCACCACACGGCTCCGCTTGATTTGCGGGGCCGTTTCGCGTTCGCTCTCGACCAGATCCAGCCCACGCTGCACGGCTACCGCAGCAGCCTGGCGCGCCAGCCTGAAGCCACGCTGCTGTCCACCTGCAACCGCACCGAGCTGTACGCCGCGGGCGAACAGTCGGCCGTGGAACCCACGCTGGAATGGCTGGCGCAGACCGGCGGTGTCAGCACCCATGTGCTGAAAGACCACGCCTACATCCTGCGCGAAGGCGAAGCTGCGCGCCACGCCTTCCGCGTCGCCAGCGGCCTGGACAGCATGGTGCTGGGCGAGGCGCAGATCCTGGGCCAGATGAAGGACGCGGTGCGCGCCGCCGACGAGGCCGGCGCCCTGGGCACCACGCTGCACCAGCTGTTCCAGCGCTCCTTCGCGGTGGCCAAGCAGGTGCGCACGTCCACCGAGATCGGCGCCCACTCGATCAGCATGACCGCCGCCGCCGTGCGCCTGGCCAGCCAGCTGTTCGAAGACCTGAAAGACATCAAGGTGCTGTTCGTCGGCGCCGGCGAAATGATCGAACTGGCCGCCACCCACTTCGCGGCCAAGACACCCAAGAGCATGGCGATCGCCAACCGCACGCTGGAGCGCGGCGAGGCCCTGGCCGGCCGCTGCGGTGCCCAGGTCATGCGCCTGGCCGACATCCCCGAGCGCCTGCACGAGTTCGACGCCGTGGTCAGCTGCACCGCCAGCACACTGCCCATCATCGGCCTGGGCGCCGTGGAGCGCGCGCTCAAGAAGCGCAAGCACCGCCCCATGTTCATGGTCG
>JBJTNV010000094.1:0-17876 GCA_046074205.1 Hydrogenophaga sp. | reverse complement strand
AGACACAACGTGTACGGCCGCCCCGAAGCGGATGTGTGCCCCCCAGTGGGGGAGACAGCCCGCAGGGCTGTATTGGGGGGCGTCATTTTCGCGCACGGCCGCCCCGAAGCGGACGTGTGCCCCCCGGTGGGGGGAGGCAGCCCGCAGGGCTGTTTCGGGGGGCTTGATGTTGCGCACGGCCGCCCCCAAGCGGACGTGTGCCCCCCCCAGTGGGGCGATACAGCCTTTCGGGCTGTATCGGAGGCGTCATTTAAAAACGACCGTCTTGTGCCCGTTGAGCACGACCCGGTGCTCGCTGTGCCACTTGACCGCGCGCGCCAGCACCTGGCTTTCGGTGTCGCGGCCCAGGGCGGTCAGGTCTTCCACGGTGTCGGTGTGGTCCACGCGGGCCACGTCCTGTTCGATGATCGGGCCTTCGTCGAGGTCGGCCGTCACATAGTGGGCGGTGGCGCCGATCAGCTTCACGCCGCGGTCGTGCGCCTGGTAGTAGGGCTTGGCGCCCTTGAAACTGGGCAGGAAGCTGTGGTGGATATTGATCGCCTGGCCCGAGAGCTCACGGCAGAGCTTGTCGCTGAGGATTTGCATGTAGCGCGCCAGCACCACCAGTTCCGCGCCTTCGCTGCGAATGACCTCCAGCTGCTTCGCTTCGGCCTGTGCCTTGGTCGCGGCTGTCAGCGGAATATGGTGAAAGGGCACGTTGTAGCTGGCCGCGAGCTGGTAGAAGTCGCGGTGGTTGCTGACGATGGCGCGGATGTCCAGTCGCAGCAGACCGCTTTTCCAGCGGAACAGCAGGTCGTTGAGGCAATGGCCTTCCTTGCTGACGAAGAGCACGGTTTTCATTGGCTCGGCCAGCGGGTGCAGGCCCCACAGCATGCCAAAGGGTTCGGCAAACTGCTTCAGGTGTGCGCGCAGCTCCTCGGGCGTCAGCCGAGTGCAGGTGAACTGCACCCGCATGAAGAACAGGCCGGTGCCGTGGTCGTTGTACTGGGCGGCCTCTTCGATGTTGCCACCGCGTTCCAGGAGAAAGCCGGAGACGGCATGCACGATGCCGGGGCGGTCCTGGCAGGACAGGGTGAGGACGTGGGTGTGGTTCATGGTCGCGCCGATTGTCGCAGGGCTTGGCTGCGCGGCGGTGGACCTGGCACCCACGGGACCTGTGGACCCGCTCCCTGCACACTTTCGGTGCCAGAATCCGGCGACTTCATTTGCCACCCGCCGATCCGGCGCCCAGGAGCGTTCCCCATGGCCAGTCACGATTTCCGCATGGACAACCAGTGGTTGCCCTTCACCCCCAACCGCGCCTTTCTGAAAGAACCGCGGGTGATGGTCCGCGCCGACGGCATGCACTTCACCACCCACGACGGCCGCCAGGTCATCGACGGCATCTCCAGCCTGTGGTGCGTGGGCGCGGGCCACAACCGAGCGCCCATCAATGAGGCCATCAAGCAGCAGCTGGACACGCTGGACTACTCGACGGCGTTCAGCGTGAGCAACGACAAGGCCTTCCGCGCCGCCGAAATGATCGCAGCCCTGGCGCCCGGCGACCTGAACAAGGTGCTGTTCTGCAACTCCGGATCGGAAGCGGCGGACACCTCGCTGAAGGTCGCGCTGGCCTACCACCGCGCCCGCGGCGAAGGCCACCGCAACCTGTTCATCGGCCGCGAGCGCGGCTACCACGGCGTGAACTTTGGCGGCATGAGCGTGGGCGGCATTCCGGCCAATCGCAAGGTCTACGGCGCCGCGCTGCTGCCGCGGGTGGACCACCTGCGCTTCATCCACGACCCGGTCAACCACGCCTACATCCACCACCAGGAACCGGTCTGGACCGAGGACATCCTGCTGGAGCTGGAGAACCGCATCCTGCCGCTGCACTCGCCCGAAAACGTGGCGGCGGTGATCGTCGAGCCGGTGGCCGGCAGCGCGGGCTGGTACATCCCGCCGCAGGGGTATCTGAAGCGCCTGCGCGAGATCTGCGACAAGCACGGCATCCTGCTGATCTTCGACGAGGTCATCACCGGTTTCGGCCGCCTGGGCACACCGTTTGGCGCCGACTTCTACGGCGTGGTGCCCGACATGATCAACTTCGCCAAGTGCGTGACCAATGGTGTCATTCCGCTGGGCGGCGTGATCTGCAGCGACCGCATCTACGACGCCATGATGGGCGCTCACGGCAGTGCGCCCGAGCACGCGATCGAATTCTTCCACGGCTACACCTACTCCGGTCACCCGGTGGCCTGCGCGGCAGCCATCGCCACGCTCGACCTGTTCCGGCAGGAAAACCTGTTCGCACGCGCCGGCGAGATGGGCCAGGTGCTCGGCAATGCCGCCCACAGCACCCTCAAGGGGCTGCCCAACGTGATCGGCATCCGCAGCCTGGGGTTGGCCATGGCGGTCGAGCTGACATCCATTCCCGGTCTGCCGGGCAAGCGCGCCTACGACATCTTCCTGGACTGCTACCACCGCGGGGTGCTGGTGCGCAACGCTGGCGAGAACCTGGTGTTCGCGCCGCCCTACATCGTCGAGCGCGAGCACATCGACACCATGATCAACGTGCTGGCCGACGCGATCCGGCGCCACGCCTGACCCTCCTGGCCCGCGCACCGGCGGGGCCAGGGGCTACCTGGCCCCCATCTGCGCCTTGAGTTCAGCGCAATGGTCCTTGGGGGACACCGGGGATGTCACCCACACCCGGTCGGCGTTCGCTGCGTCGGTGGACGCCCGGCCCGCCTGCGCCACCACCACCGCCAGTGGCTGATCCGGCAGGTGAGCCGGCACGCCGATGTCGCGCCGCACATGCTGGTGGCCGGCCACCAGCAGCACGGTTTGACCTGGCTGGATGGCTTCCCGTGCGGTCTGCGCCATGGCGCGGTCGCGCGCGATCTGGATGCGGGTCATGGGTGCGACCTGCGCCTCGGGCAGCAAGCCGCAATGGCCTTCTCGGATGTTCTCGCGCTGCTGGAGCAGCGCCTCGGCGGTCAGGGTCGCGTCCAGCCCCGATTCGCCCATGGCGGTACGCATCTGGCCACGCGGCAGGTTGCCGCCCAGCACCGGCACGCCAGACCGCACCGCTTGCATCACCAACGGACCATAGACGGTCCAGGGCCATGCGCCGGTGTTCAGGTCCTGGTTCCAGTCCAGCGCGTCACGCACCTGTGTTTCACGGGCGTCGCGCGGCAAGCCGGCCGTGGTCCGGCCGCGTTCGACCATCTCCAGCACCACCGCGGCGAGCAGGCCCTGGTCGGCCAGTTGCGCCAGGGTCTGGCGCTGCAGGCGCTGGTGATCGGCCGCGTCGTGCTGTTCGCCCAGCAGCAGCAGGGGGGTGGGCAGCAGGCCCTCCAGGTCGGCCGCCGGGAGCGGCCTCTGCGCGCAGCTGCCCAGCAGGGCCAGGGCGCACAGCGTGGACATGACAGCGCTTCGACAGTTCATGCCGGGATACTAAGCGGCCTGTCCGTCGTGCAACGCTTTTCCGTGTCCATGCCCCTGCCCGTCCCGCACCTGCCGCGCGTGCCGTTCGCCGTCCGCGTGGCGCTGACCCTGGTGCTCGCCTATGCCGCTGCCCGCCTGTGCGTGTGGCTGCACACCCCGATTCCCTGGATGATCGGGCCGCTGCTGGCCAGCTCGCTGGTGTCCGTGCTGGGCGCACCCACGGCCAGCTGGAACCCGCTGCGCAACGCCGGACAGTGGGTGATCGGCGCGGCATTAGGCCTGTATTTCACGCCGGCCGTGGGGGCGGTGGTGGTCAGCCTCGGGTGGGCGATTGTGCTGGGCATTGCCTGGGCGCTGGCGCTGGGCCTGGGCTTTGGCGCCTGGCTGCGCCGGGTGCATGCCGGGCGACTGCCCGGGGTCACGCCAGAGCAGCTGTTGGGCACCACGTACTTTGCCGGCTCCATTGGTGGCGCCTCGGAAATGACGCTGATCGCCGAGCGCCACGCCGCGCGCACCGACCTGGTGGCTGCCGCCCATAGCCTGCGCGTGTTGCTGGTGACGCTGACCATTCCCTTTGCCATGCAGGCCTGGGGCGTGAGCGGGCTGGACCTGAGCCTGCCCGCCGCGCGCGAGGTGCAGTGGGCCGGCCTGCTGCAGCTGGGCCTGCTCACGGCCGCCTGCGGCTGGGCCATGCAGCGCCTGGGCCGGGCCAACCCCTGGTTCATGGGCTCTTTGCTGGTGACGATGGCGATCACGCTCTGGGGCATCACGCTCTCGGCCTTGCCGGGCTGGCTCACGGCCGCGGCCCAGCTGGTGATCGGCGTCAGCCTGGGGGTGCGCTTCAATCCCGCCTTTGTGCACACCGCGCCCCGCTGGCTCGGTTCGGTGGCGCTGGCCAGCTTCGTGATGATGGGGCTGTGCGCCGCCTTCGGCTGGGGGGTGTCGGTGCTGACCGGGCTGCACCCGGCGACCCTGGTGCTGGGCACTGCGCCCGGGGGCATCGCCGAAATGTCCATCACCGCGAAGGTCTTGCAGCTGGGCGTGCCCATGGTCACGGCTTTCCAGGTCTGCCGCCTGGTGGCGGTGCTGGTCCTGGCCGAACCCGTGTTCCGCTGGTGGACCGCCCGCCAGCAGTAAGAGGCTGAGCGCCCAGAAATGACAAAGCCCGGCGGGTGCCGGGCAGGGCGAGCGAGGGGGAGTGGTCGAGGGCGCCGCGGAAGCGGCTTTGTAGGGCCGCCAGCGCTGCCCCCTGGGGGGTGACGCGCCGCAGGCGCGGCGCGGGGGGCACATTCAGTGCATGACCACCGGCATCTGTGCCAGCGAGGCGTAACCCTCCAGCGTGTCTTCCACCTCCTCCTGCGAAGGGGTGTTTTTTTGCCAGGCGTTGATCTGGCGCTGGAACATCTCGGCCCAGGAGCCGTCCAGGTAGACCTCTTTGCCGGAGCGCTTGTCCACGATTTCAAAACCATGGCGCGGAATTTGCGGACCCGCCTCGGCTGCCTCGGCATCGGCGGCAGCGTTGGCCAGGATGTGGACCACGGAGAACGCGTCGGAGTCGTAGAGCATGTGCATGGTGTCGGTTTCCTTCCTGTCTGGCGCCAAGGGTGTCCGGCCCGTCTGACGACGCCCTCTGTGCGGTTCGCATCGTGGGCCTTGTCGGGCGGGTCCAATATATCGGTAAACGGCCGTCTGTTCACGGCACCCCGGGATTCCAGATGCGCGCTGTGGTCCGGGATTCAAGAGGCACCGTGTCGCTGCATGGCGGGTGGTTTCAGGGCGCCGACGGCGGCGACGGCCATTGCCGCAGCCGCTGGTCGATCTGTCCGCCATCGGCCTCGCTGAGGCGGATGCGAACGGGCAGGTGCTGCAGATCCGGCGCCAGCCACACTTCCACCCGGCTGTCGTGTTCCCGGCGTGGTTCGCGTACCAGTTTGCGGGCACTTACTTGCCCGGCAGGCAAGTCCAGCATTTGGATTGGTCCGACCGTGAATCGCCAGAGGTCGGCGCTGCCGCTGCCGGCGACTTGCAGGTCCAGGTGACTGCCCTCCGGGTAGGCCTGTGGTCGGGCCTGCAGCAGGCCGGCCAGTTGCAGGAAAACCGACAGGCGGTCCTGGGCGCCCGGCAGCATGGGAGCATCGGGGGCATTGGAGCTGAACCGGATGCGCTGGCTGGGCGCGTCAAAGTGGGTGGCCTTTTCGCTGCTGCGCCGCCGGTCGCCAAAGCGTTCGGGCATCACACCTTCCGGGCCCACGCGCCCCCGGCTGCTCTGGACCCGGCTACCGACGAGAAACGCGCGGATGGACAACTCGGCTTCGTAGCGCTCGCCATCGGTGTGCCAGTGCAGCTGTGCTTCGGCGGTGTAGTGCATGCCCCGGACCTGCCCGCCCAGTTCGTACAGCAGCGTTGTGCTGGACGGGGGCGTGGACGGTGGCAGGGAGAGGGTGTCGGGGCCCTGGGGCGCCGACACCGGCGGCTCACGGGTGGCGGCGCCTGCCCCCTGTTCGGGTGGCCGCTCATCGGGCGGCTGAACCGGTCCGGGCTGCAGTGGCTCGAACCCTTCGCCGGGCGCGGCTGAGGTCACGCTGTCCGGCTTTGCGGGCTGAGCGGGCTCAGGTGCCAAGGGCACTTCGGCGGCGCGCGCGACGGTTTGTGGGGTGCGGGGGCGGGCTGGCGGGGCGCTGGCCCCGACCGACGGTGGCGGCGTTATCCAGCGCACCGTGCTGACGTTCAGGGCCCGCGGGTGCGCCGGCGTAACGGTCGCGTCGCCGGAAAGACCGGTGGGGGCGGCCACCCGGTCGGCGATCTGGGCGCGGGTCGCACCCAGGGAAGTGTCGTCCTGCTGCGGTGAGAGGCTGTCGGCCAGCAGCCACAGGTGCACGCCCAGCACGAAGGCCGTCAGGGGCAGCAGAACCGACCAGCGGGGTGCGGCGTTCATGCGCAATCAGGGCGTGGCGCGGTACCCCAGGTCAGCGCTGAGCTGCTGTGCGCTGCGGCACAGTGCGGTGGCGGGCTGGCCTTTCCAGCCGGTGTCCAGCGTGGCCACCGAACCCAGCACCACCAGCCCCAGTGCCAGCCGCCCCTGGGCGTCGAACACCGGTGCACAGAAGCCGGCCACACCGGGCAACAGGCTATGCACCACCCGGCCCACGCCCTGGTGGCGGGTTTCCTGCAGCAGGGCCTCTACCTGATCCTGTGTACGGGGCACGTCGGCCTTCGGGAGCCCGGTGTCCGGCAACTGTTGCAGGCGGTCCAGTTCGTCGCGGATCATGGCCGGGATGCGCTCGCCATCCCGGCCCTCGCGTGGCATGAACGCCGCGAAACAGCGGCCGGTGGCCGAGGTCAGCAAGGGCATGACGTCGCCCAGACGCAGCGTCACCGGAACGGTCTGTGGCGCCTCGGCCCAGTGCACCATGGTCGGTCCCTGATTGCCCCAGACGGCGATGGCCAGTGTGTGACCAGTCTCGGCCAGCAGGCCGGGAACGCGTTCGCGTGCGAGCCGGACTGCATCAATGCGCGCCAGGCTGGCCAGGCCCAGACGCAGCGCGGCCGGTCCCAGGTCATAACGCGTGCTCACCGGGTCCTGCACCACCAGGCCCATGCGCTGGAAGCTCACCAGGTATCGGTGGGCCTTGGCGGCGCTCATGCCGGCGCCGGCGGCCAGGTCGCGCAGCATGAGTGCACCTGGCGCACCGGACAGGGCCTTGAGCAACTCGAAACCGACCTCGACCGACTGGATGCCCGCGCGCAGACTCTCCGGTGCATCGTCGGCGGGGGCACCGTCCGCGTGACGGCGGGCGCGTGTGGAGGGACTGGGGCTGGCAGACATCAGGGCGATGGACTAGAATCTCAATTTACGGATAGGTTAACGAATTTCACTATTCGTAATTATCGAGGGAATGGCGGCGTGTGAAAAAAGTCGCACGCCAGGGCCAGGACCCCTTTCCCGCCTTCCGGCGGTCCGCCACGACAGGAGACTGGCATGAAACTCGCCACATACAAGGACGGCTCGCGCGACGGGCAACTGGTGGTCGTCTCGCGCGACCTGGGCACAGCCCATTATGCGACGGGCATCGCCACGCGCCTGCAGCAGGTGCTGGACGACTGGAACTTCCTGGCGCCCCAGCTGAACGACCTGTACGTCACGCTCAACAGCGGCAAGGCGCGCCATGCTTTCCCCTTCGACCCGAAGCTGTGCATGGCGCCGCTGCCGCGCGCCTACCAGTGGGCCGACGGATCGGCCTACATCAACCACGTGGAACTGGTACGCGCGGCCCGCAACAGCGAGGTGCCGGCCAGCTTCTACGAAGACCCGCTGATGTACCAGGGCGGCAGCGACGACTTCATCGGCCCCTGCGACCCGGTGGTGGTGCCCAGCGAGGACTACGGTATCGACTTCGAGGCCGAAATCGCGGTGATCACCGGCGACGTGCCCATGTGCGCCACGCCCGAGCAGGCACTGGACGGCATCCGCCTGCTGATGCTGGCCAATGACGTGTCGTTGCGCAACCTGATTCCCAACGAACTGGCCAAGGGCTTTGGTTTCTTCCAGAGCAAGCCGGCCACGGCCTTCAGTCCGGTGGCGGTGACGCCCGACGAGCTGGGGGACGCCTGGCAGGGCGGGCGCGTACACCTGACGCTGCAGAGCACCTGGAACGGCCGAAAGGTGGGCATGTGTGACGCCGGACCGGACATGACCTTCCACTTCGGGCAGCTGATTGCCCATATCGGCAAGACGCGCCGCGTGCGGGCCGGCTCCATCGTCGGCTCGGGCACGGTCAGCAACCGCGGGGTGGAGGTCAATGGCAAGAAGGACTGGCCCAAGGGCTATTCCTGCATTGCCGAGAAGCGCGCCATCGAAACCATCCTCGATGGCAAGCCGTCGACCGGCTTCATGAAGTTTGGCGACACCATCCGCATCGAGATGAAGGGTGCGGACGGACACAGCATCTTCGGTGCCATCGAACAGGCTATCGCGCCGCTGTCGCCGTGAAGGGCGCGCCGCCGCGGGCGGCGCGGGCGCAGCGGTGCCGGGTCAGCGGGCTGCCGGATCGGTGGTCCGCTGGTCGAACTTCAGGAAATACTGTCGCGCCATGGCCACCAGCTGCGGATCGCTGGGATGGTCGCTGGAGACCACATCGACGATGGCCTTGTCCACCGCGTGTGCGTGGTGCTTGCAGAAGTCGCGAAACTCGTTCTTGGCGTTGGCCGGGCCGGTCAGCAGCACCTCGGCAACCCCCTGCAGCGAGGCAGCAATCTGCTGGAAGAAGTCCTTGTCGGCGCCGACGTGACCGTGCTTGGGCGTGTGCTGGTGGCGCGCCTTGACGCGTTGGGCTTCGACGTGCTCCTTGTCGAACATCAGCACATGGGCCTGGCTGTGGTCCATCCAGACGACGGCGTGAAAAGTGGTCATGCAATCAACTCCTTTGAGGCTTGGGAAAACAATGGATATTCAGTAGCCGGGCACGTGAACGCCACCCTGCGCGCGCTCGGCCTTGCCCTGACAGCCGACGCAGCGCAAGGCGGTGGGGCTGGCGTGCAGGCGCGCGGTGGCGATGCCCGCTCCGCAGTCGACGCACAGGCCGTAACTGCCATCGGCAATGCGTTGGAGGGCGGCGTCGATGCCCACCAGTTCGGCGGACTCGCGCTCCTCCAGTGCGATGGCCAGGTCTCGCTCGGCATCGGCTTGTGCCCAGTCGTCGCTTTCATGTTCGCGTGCTTCGGCCGCCGCTTCGGCGCGACCGATCTGGCCGCCGCGCTGCGCGCGCAAATGGGCAACCACATCGCTGCGCATCTTCTGCAACTGCGCGGCGTAGGTATCGGAAATGTTCTGGCTCATGGTGTGCTCCTGTGGTGACGGGCGCGGGGCCCTCGGGGTCCATCTTGCGCCCGCCGCTTCGCCGGCAGCTTGATGCACGTCAACCGGGACCGGCACGCGCGGGAAAACGCCAAGAATCGGTCGTGGAAACGGGCTGCCATCGGCCGCAGAATCCCGGCACCCATTTCAAACGAGGAGATGCCACGTGAGCCCTGTCGACTACAGCCGTTACCAGACCCTGCACATCAGCCGCCGCGGCCCCGTGGTCGGGGGCGTGCCGTCCGTACTGGACATCCAGATGCGCGCCGACGGCCCCGGTGGCAACGGCAAGCTGCCCACGGCCGGGCACGAGGGGCACTGGGAGTTATCCGAGATCTGGCGGGACATCGGCCGCGACGACACGGTGCGCTGCGCCGTGCTGCGTGGCAGCGGCATGGGTTTCTCCGGCGGGGGTGACCTGGCCCTGGTGCAGGACATGGCGACCGATTTCGAGGTGCGCACGCGGGTCTGGAAAGAGGCGCGGGATCTGGTCTACAACGTCATCAACTGTGACAAGCCCATTGTCAGTGCCATGCATGGCCCGGCGGTGGGTGCGGGGCTGGTGGCCGGCCTGCTGGCCGACATTTCCATCGCCGCGAAAAGTGCCCGGATTGTCGACGGTCACACGCGTCTGGGGGTCGCGGCAGGCGACCACGCCGCGATCGTCTGGCCGCTGCTGTGTGGATTGGCCAAGGCCAAGTACTACCTGATGCTGTGCGACCCCATCAGCGGCGAAGAAGCCGAGCGCATCGGACTGGTCTCTTTGGCGGTGGACGACGCCGCACTGCTGGACAAGGCCTACGAGGTGGCCGACCGTTTGGCCGGTGGCAGCGCGAGTGCCATTCGCTGGACCAAGTATTCCCTCAACAACTGGCTGCGCCAGGCAGGGCCTGCGTTCGACACGTCACTGGCGCTCGAATTCATGGGTTTTGCCGGCCCCGACGTGCGCGAAGGTGTGGCATCCTTGCGCGAGCGCCGCGCACCGCGCTATGGCGCGGATCAGTGAGCGCCGATCACGGCACACCAGAGGAGAACCCCATGAGCAATGCATCGGGCAGCGGTTTCGGCTCATTCGTGCCGGGCTTCGAATTTCTGCAGAACCTGGCCGGACAAGCGGCCAGCGGCGTGGCTCAGGGCCTGGGTCACGGCCTGCCGAAGATGCCCCATCTCGGCCACTGGGTGGCGCCGACCTTCAACGTCGAAGAGCTGGAAAAACGCATCGAGGAACTCAAGGCCGTGCATTTCTGGCTGGACCAGAACAGCAAGGCGCTGGCGGCCACCATCCAGGCGCTGGAGGTGCAGAAAATGACGCTGGCTACGCTCCAGAACATGAACTTCAGCCTGGGCGATGTGGCCGCTGCGCTGAAGATCAAGACGGCCGACGACGGGGCTGCGGATGCCGCGCGCAGCAAGGCATCGTTTGCGGGGCTGGAAATTCCACCCCGGACCTACGGGGGGACCGAGGTCCCTGCACCCGATGCACCACCGGTGCCCACCGCCCGAAAGAAGGTCGCGCGCAAGCCGGCGCGCAAGTCCCCTGCGGTCAGCGGTGACCCGGCCGCGGGGGTGATCGACCCCATGCAATGGTGGGGTGCCCTGTCGCAGCAGTTTCAGACCATCGCCAACCAGGCGGTGAAGGACATGGCCCGGCCTGGCGCGGCGGATGCGCATGGACAGGTCGCTGCCGGGCCGGCCGCACAGGCTGTCAAGACCGCGGCAGGCCGGGCGGCGGCTCCCCCTGCATCGGGCCGCCGGCCCCCCGCCCGCCAGGCGCCTGCGAAGAAGGCTGCAGCCCGGTCTTCACGCGGGCGCTGATCCCGTTACAGGGTCACGATGCAGCGCTTCGCCTTTGCGCATGCCACGCACCCGCAGTGGCGCATGGCGGCGGCGCTGGTGCTGGCCCAGTTGCGCGCGCAGCTGGCCCTGCCCGGCCACGACCGCATACCCGCCCTGGGCTTTCTCTACATCACCGATCACTATGCTCCCGACGCCCAGGCCATTCTGGCGTTGGTGAGCGCCGAACTGAGGGAGGTGACCGACTGGGTGGGCGGTGCAGGCTTCGGCATTGCGGCCACCGGTGTCGAATATGTCGACGAGCCGGCGCTGGCGGTCATGCTGTGTGAACTCGGTCCCGACCGGTTCCGTGTGTTCAGCGGCGTGGCACCGCTGCCGGCTGCCGCCGGTGCGGGCGGCTTTGTTGCGCACACCGCATGGCTGCACGCCGATCCGGCCACACCCGATCTGGGCGAGCTGGTTGGGGAGGTGGCCGACCGGACCGTGTCCGGGCAGGTGTTCGGGGGGCTGTCCAGCGGCCGTGGCCCCGGCGTGCAATTTGCGTTGGGCAGCGGGGGTACCCTGCGGGGGCAGGGTGCTGCCAGCGGCGTGTTCCACGGCGGAATCAGTGGCGTCGCGTTCGGACCCGATGTGGCGCTGATCTCACGCGTCACGCAGGGGGTCCAGCCCATTGACCGTGAGCGGGTGGTCACCGAAGTCGAGGGCAACCTGCTGCTCAAGCTCGATGACGAGCCGGCGCTGGATCTGCTGTTGCGTGAATGTCGGCTGTCGCTGGAGCGCCCCGAGGAACTGGTCCAGACCTTGCGCCACCGCCTGGTGGGCCTGAGCGCGCCAGATGACCGCGGGGGCGAAGCGGCTCGAACACCGCGCCGGGTGCGCGAAGCGTTCGGCGACAACGTGAGCGTGCGGCACATCATCGGGCTGGATCCGGGGCGCCGGGGGGTAGCGGTGGCCGCCCATCCGCCGGTAGGCACCCGACTGGCGTTGTGTGAACGCAGCCCGCAAGCCGCCAGGGCCGATCTGATGCGGGTGTGCAGCGAAATCCGCGAAGCGCTGGAGCCCGAGGTGGAGGAACTCGCGCCCGGTGCCTGTGGGGAAGGCGCCGCGCCACCGTCCCGGACCATGGTGGGCGCACTCTACGTCAGCTGCACCGGTCGCGGCGGGGCACATTTTGGCGGCCCCAGCGCCGAGCTGAACATCGTGCGTCATGCCTTGGGCGATGTGCCGTTGGTGGGCTTCTTCGCCGCCGGGGAAATTGCACACCGGCAGGTGCATGGCTACACCGGCGTGCTCCTGGTGTTCACCGCACCGGCGGATTGACCGCGCGCCGCCTTCTGTGGCCCGTTGTCAGGGCCGTCAGTGGTCGGCGGGACGGCGCGCCCGCGCCCGCTCCAGCGAGCGGTCGGCTTCCAGGACGTGCAAGCCGTACATCTCGGCAAAACGGTTGATGTCCTGGCCACTGGCTTCGTAGGCGCGCAGCAGGGCGTCTTCCCGGGCGGCTCGTGCGCTGGCTTCGGCCAGGGCCTCTCGCGTGATCTGGTTGGCGGCCTCGTCACGCCCTTGCATGCGCTGGACGTATTCGTCGGGCGACAGGCCCGACGCTTCATAGGCCTTGAGAATGCGCTGGCGCAGTTTGGGCCGCAGGTCTTGCGGGCTGCGCGCGCCGCGGCGGCGGAACACCTCCAGCAGGGCGTGGTGCACCTGCTCAGGCGTGAGGGCCTCCACCGGCTGGCCGTTCAGGTCATGGCGTTGCAGGCCGGCGGCCACCACCGTGAGGTAGCGTGAGGAGCGGGCGTGCTGGGCCAGCGCCGTCTTCAGGCTGTCGGCTTCCAGCACACCGGGCTGGGCGGCCAGCAGGTCTTCGTAGATGCCCCGCTTGAGTGGCTTGAGCGCGTCGCCGAACAGCGCCGGGTAGAGCGTGGCCAGCTGTGCCAGCACCGGGTGCAGAGCCCGCTGGGGGGCGGGTGTGGGCGGCCCGTCCGGGCGCGGGTGGCCTGGCGAACGTGTTCGGGTGCGGCGTGCGGGCGCCGTGCGGGGGGTGCGGGGTGTGTCGTTCATCACCGGTCAGCTGGGGTAAGGGTGGGGGTAACCCCGGATCATGCCAGCACCGCCCGGCCTGGCGGCAGGCAGCTTTCTGGCGTTCAGCTGTGCGCGCTGTCCGGGCGCAGCAGCGGTCGCAGCGCCCACAGACCCAACGCCGGGCCGACGGCCAGACCGGTGAGCAGCCAGCCCAGCGGCACGTGGGGCGTGAGTGCCACAAACAGCAGGATGCTGGCGATGCTGATGGCAAAGCCGACGCTGTTGGTCAGCGTCAACACGCTGCCCACTGCCTGCGGCGGCGCATTGCGCGCAGTGAGGGTGGAGAACTGAGGCGAGTCGCCCGAGACCGTGATGCCCCAGACCAGCAGCCAGGCGTAGAACAGCGCATCGGGCGCACCCATCAGCCAGGGCGCCAGCAGGCAGCACAGGCCACTGGTGGCCAGCTGGGCGCCGGCCACGCGCGCGCTGCCCCAGCGCGGCGCCAGCAGCCCGCCGACCACGCAACCGAGCACACCGGCGCCCAGCAGCCAGAAGGCGGCCCATGACAGGGCTGTACCTTGCAGCCGCGTGGCCAGGATCAGCGGCATCAGCACCCACAGGGTGTAGAGCTCCCACATGTGGCCGAAGTAGCCCAGCACCGAGCTGCGCACCTTCGGATCGGTGCCAATGGTGGCCAGTGCCCGCCACTGCAGCGTGCTCACGCGCGCCACGGCGTGCGGCGCTTCGGGCAGGACGGTGTACAGCAGCACGCCGCCGAAGGCGGCCAGAGCGGCCACGCCCAGCATCAGCGTCGGCCAGGGCAGGCCGTCGCCCAGGGCGCGCAGCGCGTGCGCGCTGGCCGAGCCCAGCACCAGCGCGCCGATCAGCATGCCCAGCGCAGGTCCCAGGCCGCGGGTGTACCACTGCGACGCGATCTTCATGCCCACCGGGTAGATGCCGGCCAGGCAGACGCCGGTGGCAAAGCGCCAGGCCAGCAGCGCCGGGAAGCTGGTCACCATGGCCCAGGCTGCCACCGTGCAGCCGGCGCCGGCCAGGGCACAGAAGAGGAACACGCGCCGCGCGGGAAAGCGGTCGGCGATGGCCAGCAACGCAAACACCAGGGTGCCGAGGATGAAGCCCGCCTGCAGCGCCGAGGTGAGCGTGCCCACGGCGGTGCCTGGCCAGCCCAGTTCACGCTGCAGGTCGGGCATGACGGCGTTGACCGCGAACCAGAGCGAGGTGCCGGCGAACTGGGCGAACACCAGCACCGGCAGGACGTGGCGGGGAACGGGGACTTGCAGCGTCATGAGGGCGCAGCTTAGTGGCGTCGGGGTGGCAATGCCTGCCACCCAGGTGTCACACGCCCTGTGCCCGGTCGGTCTTGAACTGTGCCCGGAATGCGTCAAACCGTCCGTCGTCCAGCGCGGCGCGGACCTCGGTCATCAGGTTCAGGTAGTAGTGCAGGTTGTGAATGGTCGACAGCATCGGGCCGAGCATCTCGCCGCAGCGGTCCAGGTGGTGCAGGTAGGCACGCGAAAAGCCGCCGCGCCCGCCGTCGGCCCAGCTCACCCCGGCCTTGCCCGCGCAGGCGTAGCAGGTGCAGGTCGCGTCCAGCGGTTGGTGGTCGGTCTTGTGGCGCGCGTTGCGAATCTTCAGGTCGCCGTAGCGCGTGAACAGCGTACCGTTGCGCGCGTTGCGCGTGGGCATGACGCAGTCGAACATGTCCACGCCACAGGCCACACCCTCGACCAGGTCCTCCGGCGTGCCCACGCCCATCAGGTAGCGCGGCTTGTTCGCCGGCAGCCGGTGCGGCGTGTGCGCCATGATCTGCAGCATCTGTTCCTTGGGCTCGCCCACGCTCACGCCGCCGATGGCGTAGCCGGGGAAGTCCATCTCGACCAGCGCTTCCAGCGACTCCTGGCGCAGGTGCTCGAACATGCCACCCTGCACGATGCCGAACAGGGCGTTCGGGTTCTCCAGACGCGCGAATTCGGCCTGGGAGCGCACGGCCCAGCGCCGGCTCATCTCCATGCTCTTGCGGGCTTCGGCTTCGGTGGTCAGGTGACCGTTGGTCTCGTACGGCGTGCACTCGTCGAGCTGCATGACGATATCGCTGTTGAGCCCGGTCTGAATCTGCATGCTGACCTCGGGCGACATGAACAGCTTGTCGCCGTTCACAGGGCTCGCGAAGTGCACACCTTCTTCGGTGATCTTGCGCATGGCGCCGAGCGACCAGACCTGGAAGCCGCCCGAGTCGGTGAGGATGGGCTTGTGCCATTGCTCGAAGCCGTGCAGGCCGCCGAAGCTCTTCATCACCTCCTGGCCGGGGCGCATCCAGAGGTGGAAGGTGTTGCCCAGGATGATCTGCGCGCCCATGTCTTCCAGGCTCGCCGGCGTGACCCCCTTGACCGTGCCGTAAGTGCCCACGGGCATGAAGATGGGCGTCTCAACCACGCCGTGGTTGAGGGTGAGGCGGCCACGGCGCGCGTGGCCTTCGGTCTTGAGAACGTCAAACTTCAGCATGGCGATGATTGTCGCCGAGCGTCGGTGTCTCCCGCGCTGTTCCCGGGGTTGTCTGCCGTGCCGCCGGCCTGCTGTGGGGGCGTGGCAGGGTGCACTTCCGCTGACGCAGCGCGTGCCAGCAACATGGCGTCTCCGTAGCTGAAGAAACGGTAACGCTGTGCCACGGCGTGCCGGTAAAGCGCCATGACGTGACCGTGTCCTGCAAAGGCGCTGACCAGCATCATCAGCGTGCTCTTGGGTAAATGGAAGTTGGTGACCAGCACGTCGACGACCTTGAACCCGAAACCCGGCGTGATGAAGATGTTGGTGTCGCCTTGCAATTCGCCGGTCTTGGCCCAGCTCTCCAGCGTGCGCACCGTGGTCGTACCCACCGCCACCACGCGACCGCCGCGCGCGCGACAGTCTTCGATCGCCTGCACCGTGGCGGGCGGGATGGCGTAGCGCTCGTGGTGCATCACGTGTTCCTCGATGCGCTCGGTCTTCATGGGCGCGAAGGTGCCAGCACCCACGTGCAGCGTCACGCTGGCGCGCTGCACGCCACGCGCGTCCAGGGCGGCGAGCACGCCCTCGTCGAAGTGCAAGGCGGCGGTCGGTGCAGCCACGGCACCAGGCACGCGCGCGAACACTGTCTGGTAGCGTCGGGCGTCGTCGTCCGTGTCACCGTGGGTGATGTAGGGCGGCAGCGGCACATGGCCGTGGCGTTCCATCAGGGTGTATGGGTCTTCGCCTGCCGGACCTTCGAGCCGCAGCCGGAACAGCTGGCCGTGCTCGTCGGGCCAGCGGCCGATGAACACCGCGTCAAAGCCGCCGTCCTGCAGGCCACCGGCCAGGTGCAGGCGTCCGCCAGGCAGCGGCTTCTTGCTCACCCGGAGGTGGCCCACCACCTCGTGGGATGTTCCGCCCCGTGCCTCGTGGGGCAGCAGCACGCGTTCGATCAGCAGCTCCAGCTTGCCGCCGCTGGCCTTCTCCCCGAAGAGCCGTGCCTTGACCACCTGCGTGTCGTTGAACACCAGCAGGTCGCCACGTCGCAACAGGCTGGGCAGCGCATGGAAGACGCGGTCCAGCGGTTGCGGTCCGGTGCCGTCGAGCAGGCGCGAGGCACTGCGTTCGGCGGCCGGGTGCTGGGCGATCAGCGCTGCTGGAAGGTCGAAATCAAAGTCGGCGACGGTGAATGCACGTGCCGGCGAGGAGTGAGCAGGGGACATGGCGCTTGAGGGCCTGACAGGGCCCGTTCCAAAACAAGGTGAAATCCGCACGTCACCCCCGGACGGCGTGGCGACCCGAATGCCGCGCCTTGTGCCACGGGGTAGCCCGGTGACAGGAATGGGTTCGTGGGGCAGGCAGAATTGTCCCATGCCCGAAGCGACCTCTGCAGCCCCCCGCAAGGCACTCTCTGCCCCGCAGAAGGCCATGCACAAGCTCGGCCTGGTGCGGGACATCGATCTGGCACTGCACCTGCCGCTGCGGTATGAGGACGAGACCCGTGTCGTCAGCCTGCACGGCGCACGCGACGGGGACGTGGTGCAGATTGAAGGCACGGTCACACGACAGGACGTCCAGTACCGGCCGCGCCGCCAGCTGCTGGTGGTCCTGGACGATGGCAGTGACACGTGCACGCTGCGTTTCTTCAGCTTCTACCCCTCCCACCAGAAGACGCTGGCGGTCGGTGCGCGGGTGCGGGTACGGGGCGAGGTGCGGGGCGGTTTCATGGGCAAGACCATGATGCACCCGGTCTTTCATGCGGCCGGCGGTGAGTTGCCGGCGTCGCTGACCCCGGTGTATCCCACCAGCGCCCAACTGCCGCAGGTCTACCTGCGCAAGGCCGTGGTGTCGGCGCTCCAGCGCGCCGACCTGAGCGAGACCTTGCCGCCAGCGGTGCTCATGTCGCTGCAGGATGCGCTGAGCGGCCTGCGCGCGCCGCTGATGTCGCTGCGCCAGGCGCTCGAGTGCCTGCACCATCCAGGGCCTGACGTGTCGATGGGGGCGCTGGAGGACCGCAGCCACCCGGCCTGGCAGCGGCTCAAGGCCGAGGAATTGCTGGCACAGCAGCTGTCGCAACTGCAGGCGCGCCGGCAGCGTGCCGCGCTGCGGGCGCCGGCCCTGTCGCTGCGCACGGGGGGGCTGCAGGAGCAGCTGCTCGCGGCACTGCCGTTTGCACTCACCACGGCGCAGCGACGCGTGGGCGAGGAAATCGCGCTCGACATCGGACGCTCGCTGCCGATGCACCGCCTGCTCCAGGGCGATGTCGGCAGCGGCAAGA
>JBJTNV010000093.1:0-23327 GCA_046074205.1 Hydrogenophaga sp. | reverse complement strand
CTTGAGCTCACGAATGAGCTCGGACACGTCGCGCTGGATCTGGTCTTCCACGCGCAGGCGGCGGTTGGGGATGCTGGACTTGTGCTTCATTAGGGCTCTCCAAACAGAAAGCCCCGCCGTGTCCGACGGGGCTTTCAAGGGTGGGCGCTCCCCCGTCAGAGCGTGCGAGCGACTTCCTTGATCTCGAAGAATTCGAGCTGGTCACCCACAGCGATGTCGTTGTAGTTCTTGAGCTTGATACCGCACTCGAAGCCTTCCTTGACCTCACGCACGTCGTCCTTGAGGCGTTTGAGCGATTCGATTTCGCCCGTGTAGACCACCACGTTCTCGCGCAGCAGGCGGAAATGCGAGTTGCGCGTGACGAAACCGGAGGTGACCATACAGCCGGCCACGGTACCGATCTTGGAGGCCACGAACACGGTGCGGATCTCGGCCGTACCCGTGTTCTCTTCGCGCTTCTCGGGCGCCAGCATGCCCGACATGGCGGCCTTGAGCTCGTCCACCGCGTCGTAAATGATGTTGTAGTAGTGCAGCTCGACGTCGTTGCCTTCGGCCAGCTTGCGCGCACCGACATCGGCGCGCACGTTGAAGCCGATCACCAGCGCCTTGGAAGCGATGGCCAGGTTCACGTCGGATTCGGTGATGCCACCCACACCGGCGAACACCAGCTGCACCTTGACCTCTTCGGTCGAGAGCTTGAGCAGCGAGGCGGACAGCGCTTCCTGCGAACCCTGCACGTCGGCCTTGACGATGATGGGCAGCACCTTCACTTCGCCGGCCGACATGTCGGTGAACATGTTCTCCAGCTTGGCGGCCTGCTGTTTGGCCAGCTTGGTGTTGCGGAACTTGCCGGCACGGTAGGTGGCGATCTCGCGCGCACGGCGCTCGTCGGCCATGACCATGAAGTCGTCCCCGGCCTGCGGGACTTCCGCCAGACCCTGGATTTCCACCGGGATCGACGGACCGGCTTCCTTGATCGGCTTGCCGTTTTCGTCCAGCATGGCGCGCACACGGCCAGAGGTCTGGCCCACCAGCACCACGTCGCCGGTCTTGAGCGTGCCGCTTTGCACCAGCACGGTGGCCACGGAACCACGGCCCTTGTCCAGACGGGCTTCGATCACCAGGCCCTTGGCCATGGCATCGACCGGCGCCTTGAGTTCCAGCACCTCGGCCTGCAGCAGCACCTGCTCCAGCAGCGCATCAACGCCCTCACCCGTCTTGGCGGACACGCCCACGAAGGGCACATCACCACCAAATTCCTCCGGCACCACTTCCTCGGCCACCAGTTCGGAGCGCACACGCTCCAGGTTGATGCCGGGTTTGTCGATCTTGGTCATGGCCACGACCATGGGCACACCCGCCGCCTTCGCGTGCTTGATGGCTTCCTTGGTCTGCGGCATCACGCCGTCGTCGGCCGCACAGACCAGAATGACGATGTCGGTCGCCTGCGCACCGCGCGCCCGCATGGCCGTGAAAGCCTCGTGACCCGGGGTATCGAGGAAGGACACCATGCCGCGCGGGGTTTCCACGTGGTAGGCGCCGATGTGCTGCGTGATGCCACCGGCTTCGCCCGCCGCCACCTTGGCGCGGCGGATGTAGTCCAGCAGCGAGGTCTTGCCGTGGTCCACGTGACCCATGACGGTGACAACCGGGGCACGGGGCAGCAGTTCGGCCTGGTGCTGGCCGGCCTCCTCGTCGGTGAAGGCTTCCGGATCGTCCAGCGCCGCCACCACGGCGGTATGGCCCAGTTCTTCCACCACGATCATGGCGGTGTCCTGGTCCAGCGGCTGGTTGATGGTGACCATCTGGCCCAGCTTCATCAGCTGCTTGATGACCTCGGAAGACTTCAGGCTCATCTTGTGCGCGAGCTCGGCCACCGTGATGGTTTCCGGCACGTGGACCTCAATGACCTTGGCTTCGGTCGGCGCGACAAAGCTGGATGCGCCGCTGTCGCGGCTGTCGCGATCACCCCGGCGGCCCTTGGGACCGCTGCGCCAGTTGCCGCGCGCGCCCGCACCGGTATCGCCGCGGGTCTTGATTTCCTTCTTCTTGGCCGCGTCGTCCTTCCAGGTCGACGACAGGTTCTCGGACTTGACTTCCCGCTTGCCGGCGGCCGGTGCCGCAGTGGCGGTACCGGCGGGCTTGGCGCCCGGTGTGCCCGCTGGCTTGTGCAGCGTGCCCTTGATGGCCTTGTCGGGAGCCGGTTCCGGCTTTTTGGCCACCAGCGTCCGTGCCGGCGTGGCCATCATGGCGCGGATGTTGGCCGCTTCGGCCTCGGCCTTGCGACGGCGGTCTTCCAGGTCGCGTGCGCGCTGGGCTTCCGCCTCGCGGGCCTCGGCCTGCTTGTCAGCGAGCGCACGGGCAGCCGCCTCACGCTCCTGCTCCTGGGAGCGCTGCGCTGGCGTCACCTCGGGCGTCGCCGGCGCATCCGACGGTGCGGCAGCCTGCGCGCGGGCAGCGGCCTCGGCGGCCACGCGAGCGGCTTCCGCGGCGGCGGCCTCGCGGGCTTCCTGGGCCTCGCGTTCAGCACGCCGGAGGGCCAGCTCTTCTTCCTGGCGGCGCAGCAGCTCGGCCTGACGGCGGGCTTCTTCCTCGCGGCGGGCCAGCTCGGCCTCGTCGATCAGGGGTGCGGCCGGGGCCACCGCCGGCTCCTGGGCCTCGACGGCCGGCATCTCATCTTCGCGCTTGATGAAGGTGCGCTTCTTGCGCACTTCCACCTGGATCGTGCGCGCACGCCCAGTGGCGTCAGCCTGCTTGATCTCGGTGGTCGATTTCTTGACCAGCGTGATCTTCTTGCGTTCCTGGCCAGCCGTGCCATGCGCAGCCTTGAGGTGGCCGAGCAGGGCCTGCTTGTCAGATTCGGTGACGCTGTCGGCCGCAGAGGCCTTGCGCACGCCGGCGGCCTCCAGCTGTTCGAGCAGCAGGGCGGTGGGTTTGTTGAGCTCGTTGGCGAGTTCGGCGACGGTGGTACTTGTCATGGGTGTGGATCTCCGCTCGGGCCTCCCTGGTTCAGTTCGGGGCAGACGACGGGTCGCCGCTGAACCAGTGCGCGCGGGCCTTCATGATCAGCGCCGTGGCATCTTCGGGGGACTGTCCTGTGATGTCGGTCAGTTCGTCTGTGGCCAGGTCGGCCAGGTCATCGCGCGTGTGCACGCCGCCATCGGCCAGCTTGGCCAGCAGCTCGGGCGACATGCCTTCGAGGTCGCGCAGATCCTGCGACGCCTCTTCCACGCTTTCCTCGCGGGCGATTTCCATCGTCAGCAGCGCATCCTTGGCACGCGTGCGCAGCTCGTTGACCGTGTCCTCGTCGAAGGATTCGATCTCCAGCATTTCCTGCAGCGGCACGTAGGCCACTTCCTCGAGGCTGGTGAACCCTTCCTCGATCAGGATGTCGGCAATTTCCTGGTCCACGTCCAGCTTGTCCATGAACAGGCGGCGGATGCCGTCAGCCTCCTCCGCCTGCTTCTGCGCGGATTCGTCGGCGGTCATGATGTTGATGCGCCAGCCGGTCAGCTCGGACGCCAGGCGCACGTTCTGGCCACCACGGCCAATCGCGATCGCGAGGTTTTCCTCGTCGACCACCACATCCATGGCGTGCTTTTCTTCGTCCACCACGATGGACTGCACATTGGCCGGCGCCAGCGCGCCGATGACAAACTGTGCCGGGTCTTCCGACCACAGCACGATGTCCACCCGCTCACCGGCGAGTTCGTTGGTCACGCCGTTCACACGCGAACCCCGCACGCCCACACAGGTGCCGATCGGGTCGATGCGCTTGTCGTGCGACACCACGGCAATCTTGGCGCGCGAACCGGCGTCACGGGCGCAGGTCTTGATTTCCAGCAGGCCCTGCTCGATTTCGGGCACTTCCTGACGGAACAGCTCGATCATGAAAGCCGGAGCGGAACGCGACAGAATGATCGGCGCGCCACGCAGCGTCAGGTCCACGTCCATGATCATGGCGCGCACACGGTCGCCGGTGCGGAAGTTTTCCTTCGGGATCATCTCGCCGCGCTTGAGGCGGCCTTCGACCCGGCCGCTCTCGACGATCAGGTCGCCCTTGTCCATGCGCTTGACGGTGCCGACAAAAACCTTGTCGCCGCGGCTCATGAAGTCGTTGAGCAGCATCTCGCGCTCGGCGTCGCGGATTTTCTGCAGGATCACCTGTTTGGCGGCCATGGCGCCGATGCGGCCAATGGGCACGCTCTCGACCGGCTTTTCGATGTAGTCACCCTCTTCGATGTCGGGGATCTCGTCGCGCGCATCGGTCAGCAGTTCCTCGGCGTCCGGGTTTTGCAGACCAGCCTCGTCGGGCACCACCAGCCAGCGGCGGAAGGTTTCGTAGGCACCGGAGTCCGGGTCCATCGCCACACGGATGTCCACTTCACCCTTGTAGAGTTTCTTGGTGGCCGAGGCCAGTGCCTGTTCAACAGCACCCAGCACCACGTCGCGCTCGACGTTTTTCTCGCGCGAGATGGCATCGATCAGCATCAACATTTCGCGATTCATTTCACTCGCCCACCTTTCCTGACTTCTTGTCCAGAGACTTCAACCATGTGTACCGCGCCGGTCGAACCGGTCGCATTCAGTTCGCGCCGGCAGACCGGCCCTTGAAATTCACCAGCGGCGCCAGGCGCGCCTGCTGCAGGTCCGCCAGCTCGAAGGTCAGCGCCTGCAAGGCCGCCGGCGCCCTTTTCTTGCTCACGCGCTGCCCCGGCTTGCGCTCGGGTTCATCGCTCCAGACGATCCGCCACTGCTGACCGTCTTCGGCCCGCTCGAGCGTGCCGCGGAATTTTTTCCGGCTGGCCGACACGTCCGTGCCGGTGGCACCGATCGCGGCCTTGAGCGTGATGTCGACCACATGGCCCGCAAAACGCTGGAAATCGAGTTCGTGGCGCAGGGGGCGGTCAATGCCCGGCGACCCCACCTCCAGCCGGCGGTAGTCCACGCCCTCCACCTCCAGCAGGTACTGCAGCTGGCGGGTGACGGTTTCGCAATCCTCGACCGTGACAAACTGCTCGGCAGCGGCCGCAGCGCCGTCGGCTGGTGGCGCCCAGGGCAGATCGATGGTGACCCGCAACAAGCCGCCGGCAGATCGTTCGAGATCCACCAGGTCAAAACCCAGTCCGGTGACGGTTTGTGCGACGGTGTCCTGCCAGGCCATCTGTGTGGTTTTTGCCTTCTGTCGAGGTGATGACAATCGTTCGGCCAAAAAAAATGGGCCGGTGGTAACCCGCCCATTTGGTCGTGAAGCTCGCATTGTAACGCCTGTCGAAGCCCGAAGGCAACCATCAGACGCGGCTGCCTTACATGCCCAGCACCCACTGGATGAGGTTCTTGGCCAGAAAACCCAGCATGCCAAACGACAACACCAGAAACAGGATGAAGGTGCCGAACTTGCCCGCCTTGGATTCCCGGGCCAGGTTCAGCACGATGAACAGCATGTACAGAATGAAGGCACCAACGCCGAAGGTGAGCCCGAACTGGGCAATCTGTCCTTCCGAATAGCCGAAGAGGGTGTTTTCCATGAAAAAGCGGTCGGCCTCAGCGCGATGTCTTGTAGGGTGACCGGGCGGTCAGGTCCTGGTAGGCATGCCAGCTGGCATGGGCCAGCCAGGGCACGATGACGATCAGGCCCAGCAGCGCGGTCAGCATGCCGATGCCGGTCAGCAGCGCCAGCACCAGGGCCCACAGGGCCATCACCACGGGCTGGCTGGCGACGGTGCGCCAGCTCTCGCCCACGGCCATGCTCACCGGCAGGCGGGTGTCCACCAGCATGGGAATGGCCATCACGCTGGAGGCGTAGATCGGTGCGGCCAGCAGCGCGCCCATCAGCAGCCAGATCTCGAACAGCCCCAGTTCACGGACCATCACCACGTGGCGCAGGAAATCCAGCGGCTTCTCGATGGGGGCCGGTGACAGCAGCGTGATGAGCCCGGCGGAGGTGAGCACCCAGCCCGTGCCCGCCAGCCCCAGCAGCAGGCCAAACCGCACGAGGCGTCCATCCATCGAACGCCACAAACCGACAACGGCGCCCAGGCCCGCGGTACGCCCGGCGGACCGTTCGCGGCTGATGTGGTACAGGCCGGTGGCCAGAATGGGCGCCACGATCAGAAAGCCCGAAAACGCACCGGCCAGCAGCCAGAAGTGCTCGTGCGCCAGGCCCAGCAACAGCCAGCCAAACACCGCCAGTGCCAGGCCGTGCAGCAGGCCGGGCAGCGGATGGCTGCGCAAATCCGCCCAGCCCAGGGCCAGCCAGCGCAGGGGCGAAAGCGGGGTCACGGCAGCGGAAGGGGAATTCACCAGGGTGTGCGAGCGGGTGGACATGCGGTTTTCCAACACGAATCGGAGGACGAAAGCGCGCCGGACGCGGGTTTATAGCCGTGTCGCGGCGTGCAGTGCTTGACAAACATCAACACCACCTTACACCAGCGGCACGGCGGGCCGGCAGAGGGAGAGCCAGTAGACGCCGCCGGTGTCAGCGCGCGGCGCGCACCAGTTCCCGGGTGTACGGGTGCTGCGGTGCCGACAGCACCGCCAGCGCGTCGCCGCGCTCAACGACCGCGCCATCCTTCATCACCAGCACCTCGTGGGCCATGGCACGGACCACATCCACATCGTGGGTGATCAGCAAATAGCTCAGCCCCCGCTCGCGCTGCAGGCGCTGCAGCAGACCCAGCACCTGCTGCTGCACCGTCACGTCCAGGGCGCTGGTGGGTTCGTCCAGCACCAGCACCTCTGGACCGACGATCAGCGCCCGGGCGATGGCCAGGCGCTGGCGCTGCCCGCCCGAACACTGGTGCGGATAACGCACGAGCCAGCCCGCGGCGGGCTCGCCCGGCTGCAGCAAACCCACCTCGGTCAGCGCAGCCACCACGCGTTCCCGGCGGGCAGCGGCGGACAGGCCAGGCTCGTGCACCTGCAGGCCCTCGCCCACGATCTGCTCGACCGTCATGCGCGGCGACAGGGACGAAAACGGGTCCTGGAACACCACCTGCACACGCCGGCGCAGCGCCCGGCTGCGGCCGGCACGGCGGGCAGCCTCCCAGTCGCTGTCCGCCACCCGCAGCTGGCCGCTGTGGGGCAGCAGACCCAGGGCCGCCAGAGCCAGGGTGGACTTGCCCGAACCCGACTCTCCCACCACCCCCAGCGTGCGGCCGGGGGGGAGGTCCAGGTCCAGCGCCCGCACCGCGTCGAAGCGCCCCCGGCGAAACCAGCCGCGCAGACCGGGCAGCGGCACCGGGTAGGACACCCCCAGCGCCCGGGCCGCCAGCACCGGCGCCTGCCCGGCGGGCACCGGGCGCTCGTCCACCTGTCGCAGCGGCTGGCTGGCCAGCAATTGCCGCGTGTAGGGATGCGCCGGCGCGGCAAACACATCGGCCACGGCGCCCTGCTCCACCAGACGCCCGCGCTCCATCACCGCCACACGGTCGGCAAAACGGCGCACCAGATGCAGGTCATGGGTGATCAGCAGCACCGCCATGCCGTGACGGCGTTGCAGGTCCGACAGGAGGTCCAGGATCTGGCCGCGCAGGCTCACATCGAGCGCGGTCGTGGGCTCGTCGGCGATCAGCAGGCGGGGCTGGCTGGCCAGGGCCATGGCGATCATCACCCGCTGGCGCTGCCCTCCGCTGAGCTGGTGCGGGTAGGCACCGGCGCGCCGCTGCGGCTCGGTGATGCCGGTGGAGGCCAGCAAGTCCACCACCGCCCGGCGCGCGTCTGCTGTGCCCATGGCGCGCTTGAGCTGCAGCACCTCGGCAATCTGCGCCCCCACCGTCTGCAGCGGGTTCAGTGCGGTCATGGGTTCCTGGAAGATCACCGCCACCTCGTCACCGCGCACGGCGCGCAGCTGCGGCTCGGGCAGCGCCAGCAGGTCACGGCCCTGCAGCACCGCCTGACCACTGACCTCGGCCCCTTCGACCAGCCGCAGCAGCGACAGCGCCGACACCGTCTTGCCCGAACCGGACTCGCCCACCAGCGCGAGCTTTTCCCCGGCATGGACGTCCAGGTCCATGCCATGCACCACCGGTGTGCCGTGGAAAGACACCGCCAGCTGGCGGACCGACAGCAGCGGCGTCATCGTTCGGCCTTTCGCGGGTCCAGCGCATCGCGCAGGGCGTCACCCATGAAGGTCAGCAGCAGCAGCGTGATCACCAGCACGGCAAAGGTGGACAGCGAGATCCACCAGGCGTCGATGTTGTTCTTGCCCTGGCTGAGCAGTTCGCCCAGCGAAGGCGTACCCGGCGGCACGCCCAGCCCCAGAAAATCCAGCGAGGTCAGCGCCAGGATGGCCGCACTCATGCGAAACGGCAGGAACGTCACCACCGGGGTCAGGCTGTTGGGCAGCAGGTGGCGCCAGATGATCTGTGCATGCGAGAGCCCCATCGCGCGGGCAGCCCGCACGTAGTCCAGCTGCCGGTTGCGCAGGAACTCGGCCCGCACGTAGTCCGACAGGCCCATCCAGCCAAACAGGCTCAGCAACAGCAGCAACAAACCCACGCTCGGTGCCAGCACAGCGGAAAAGATGATGAGCAGGTACAGCTCCGGCATGGACCCCCAGATCTCGATGAAGCGCTGGAAGGCCAGGTCGGTGCGCCCGCCGAAATAGCCCTGGATGGCGCCGGTCAGCAGGCCCAGCACCGTGCCGGTGAGGGTCAGCGCCAGGGCAAACAGCACACTGACCCGAAACCCGTAGAGCAGCTGGGCCAGCAAATCCCGCCCCCGGTCGTCGGTGCCCAGCCAGTTCTCGGTCGACGGCGCCGACGGGTTGGGCGAGCGGGCAAAGTAGTTGAGCGTCTTGGGGCCGTAGGGGTTGGGCGCGTACACCGCCCAGTTGTCACCCTGCGTGATCTGCTGGCGAATGAAGGGGTCGAGGTAATCGGTCGGCGCCTCGAAATCACCCCCGAACACCGTCTCCGGCAGGTCCTGCACCATCGGGAAATAGGTGCGCCCCTCATAGCGCACCACCAGCGGCCGGTCATTGGAGAGCAGTTCGGCGAACAGGCTGAGCACCACCAGGGCGCAGAACGCCAGCAGGCTCCAGTAGCCCAGGCGGTTGCGCCGAAAGCGCTGCCAGGCGCGGCGGGACGGCGAAGCGGGGGTGGAGGCGTCGGCCATCAGTCGAATTTCACCCGGGGGTCAACCCACAGGTAACACAGATCGGACACCAGCTTGGTCAGCAGTCCGATGAGGGTGAACAGGTACAGCGTACCCAGCACCACGGGGTAGTCGCGGCGGATCACGCTCTCATAGCTCAGCAGGCCCAGGCCGTCGAGCGAGAACAGCGTCTCGATCAGCAGCGAGCCGGCAAAGAAAGCGCCAATGAAGGCGGCCGGAAACCCGGTGACGATGGGGATCAGCGCGTTGCGGAACACGTGCTTCCACAGCACTTGCCGCTCGCTCAGGCCCTTGGCACGCGCGGTCATCACGTACTGCTTGCGGATCTCCTCCAGGAAGGCGTTCTTGGTCAGCATGGCCGTGACCGCAAAGCTGCCCAGCACCATGGCCGTGACCGGCAGTGCGATGTGCCAGAGGTAGTCCACAACGCGCGCGCCCCAGCCCAGTTCGGCCCAGTTGTCCGAGGTCAGACCTCGCAACGGGAACCACTGCAGCTGCCCGCCAAAGATCACCAGCAGCGCCACCCCGAGCACAAAGCCGGGAATGGCGTAACCCACCAGCACGATCAGCGTGGTCACCAGGTCAAAGCGCGAGCCGGCGCGCACCGCCTTGGCCACCCCCAGCGGCACCGCCACCGCGTAGCTGATGAGGAAGGTCCACAGCCCCAGGCTGATCGACACCGGCAGCTTCTCCACGATCAGCTGCGACACCGCCTTGTTCTGAAAGAAGCTGGTGCCCAGGTCAAAACGTGCGAACTGGCCCAGCATCTGCCAGAAGCGCTCATGCGCCGGCCTGTCAAAGCCGTACAGCGCCCGGATCTCGTCCAGCCGTTTCGGGTCCACGCCCTGCGCGCCACGGTACACCGCCCCGCCCTCGGCCCCGGTGCCCTGCCCGGCCCGGGCCTCGGCCAGGTACTGCTCCACCGGTCCGCCCGGCACAAACTGGATGACCACAAAGGTCAGCAGCAGCACCCCCAACAGCGTGGGGATCATCAGCAACAGGCGTTTGAGGATGTAGACCCACATATCAAGGCTTTCTCGTCCACCAGGTATCGATGGCCCAGTCCTCGCCGGCGGCATACGGGGGCATGGTTGCGGGCCGTTCCAGGCGCCAGGCGTTGTACGCCATGCGGTGCGCGCCCGCAGACCACTGCGGCACCAGGTAGTGGCTGTGCAGGATCACGCGGTCCAGTGCACGGCAGGCGGCGAGAAAGTCCGCACGGCCGCCGGCACCCACCATGCGCGCGATCAGCGCATCCACCGCCGGGCTCTTCACCCCCGCCATGTTGCCCGAATCCTCGGTGTCGGCAGCCTGGCTGCCGAACAGGTCGGCGTATTCCGGGCCCGGGTTGTGGGTGCCGCCAAAGGCCAGCGAGGTGATGTCGAAGTTGAAGCTGCGCAGGCGCTGCTGGTAGAGCGCAAAGTCCACCGGGCGGAACTTGAGCTCAATGCCCAGCCGGGACAGGTTGCGCGCCCAGGGCGTGACCACGCGCGCCCCGGCCTCCTGGCTGTCCAGGTACTCCAGCACCATCGGCTCACCCCGGGCGTTGCGCAGGGCGCCGTCGCGGTAGGTCCAGCCGGCCTCGCGCAGCAGCGCCTGTGCACGGCGCAAGTTGCCGCGCAGGGATTCATCGCCATCGGTGCGCGGCGCGCGGTAGGCCGGGCCCCACACGGCCGGCGGCACCTGTGCCCGCCAGGGCTCCAGCAGCGCCCGCTCGGCTGGCGAAGGCTCGCCCTCGGCGGCACAGTCGGTGTTGCCGAACAGGCCCTGCACCCGCTGGTAGGCGCCGTAGAACATCTGCCGGTTCATCCACTCATAGTCCAGGGCCAGGCCCAGCGCCTCGCGCACGCGGCGGTCCTGCAGCAGCGGGCGGCGGGTATTGAGCACATAGCTCTGGAAGCCCGTGGGCAAGCGGTGGCGGAACTCGGTCTTGACCAGTTCCCCCGTGTCAAAGCGCTTGCCATTGACGCGTCGCGCCCAGTCGCCGGCCGAAAAGAAGCGCATCAGGTCGAATTCACCGGCCTTGAGCGCCTCCAGCCGCGCCGTGTTGTCCTTGTAAATCTTGACCGTGATGCGGTCAAAGTTGGCCGTGCCCCGGCGCACCGGCAGGTCGCGGGCCCAGTAGGCCGGGTCGCGCACGTACGTGATGTCACGACCGAACTTCACCGGCCCGATGCGGTACGGGCCGCTGCCAATGGGCACATCCATCACCACCTGGTCAAACGGTTTGCCCGCCCCCCATGCCCGGCTGAACACCGGCAGCCCGCCCACCGTTAGCGGCAGCTCGCGGTTGGGTTGCCGGAAGCGGTAGCGCAGCGTGCGCTCGTCCATCACGTCCAGCCCGGCCACGTCCTGCAGGATGGTCTTCCACGACGGCGCGGTATGCGGCCCCATCAGCGTGTCAAAGCTGTGTTTCACATCGGCCGCCAGCACCGGGCTGCCATCGTGAAAACGCGCCTGGGGCCGCAGGCGGAAGGTGGCCGACAGCCGGTCCGGCGCCACTGTCACCGTCTCGGCCAGCAACCCATAGCCGGCACCGGTCTCGTCCAGCGCACCGGTCAGCAGCGAATCGAACATCAGCGCCGACACATAGGCCGGCGCGCTGCCGCGCAACGTGAAGGGGTTGAACTTGTCGAAGGTGGACACCCGCAGGTTGCTCACCAGCCGCAGCTCGCCGCCCTTGGGCGCGTCGGGGTTGACATAGTCAAAGTGCGTGAACCCGGCCCGATAGCGCAACTCGCCCCACAGGGCATACCCGTGCGCCGCCCACGCCCGCCCTGCCGGCAGCGCCAGACAGGCGGCCAGCGCCAGCAGCGCAACACACAAACGGGGCAAACGGGCTATCGACAGCATGGGAGAATTTTGAGCGATTTTGAAGGGAGTTCCGGAACCATGGGATGGCAGGCCTGCAAAACACCGCTGATCACCGGCCTGCTCCTGGCCTGCCTGCTCTCACCCCTGGCCACGCCCGCCATCGCGCAGGCCCCGGCCCTCATGCTGGCCCAGGTCTACCGGGGCGGCATCGACCTGCACAGCTACTGGGTCAGTGAAAAACTTGACGGCGTGCGCGCCCGCTGGGACGGCCAGCGCCTGCTCTCCCGCGCCGGCCTGCCGGTCAACGCACCGGCCTGGTTCACGGCTGGCTGGCCGGCGGTGCCGCTCGACGGCGAACTCTGGATCGCCCGTGGCCGCTTTGAAGACACCGTATCCACCGTGCGCCGCCAGACCCCTGACGACAAGGCCTGGCGGGCCGTTCGCTTCATGGTGTTCGACCTGCCCGGCCACGGCGGCGTGTTCAGCGAACGTCTGGACGCGCTGCGCACGCTGCTGCGCCAGGTGAACCAGCCCTGGCTGCAGCCCATCGGGCAGGAGCGTGGCAGCACACACACCGCCCTCATGCGGCAGCTCGACGAGGTGGTCCGCGCCGGTGGCGAAGGTCTGATGCTGCACCGCGGCAATGCGCGCTACCAGGCCCTGCGCAGCGACGACCTGCTCAAGGTCAAACCCCATGAAGACGCTGACGCCCGGGTCATGGGTCACGAACCGGGCCGCGGACGCCTTCAAGGCCTGGTCGGCGCGCTGCAGGTGCAAACGCCTGACGGCCGCCGCTTTCGCCTGGGCAGCGGGCTGAGCGACGCACTGCGCCGCGACCCGCCCCCGGTGGGCAGCTGGGTCACCTACCGCTTCCGTGGTACCCACGACAGCGGGCTTCCCCGCTTCGCCACCTTCGTCCGCCTGCGCCCGGACGCTGAACTCCAGGGCCTGCCATGAAGCGCGGCGTGGGTGCCACGTCCGGCCTGGCATGACGGCCTACTCGTCACCCCGGACGGGGTCCGGGGTCCGGCGGTTCAGCCGGCCTGTTTGAGGATGGTGTAGAGCTGGTCCTTGAGCGCCAGCTTTTCCTTCTTCAGCGCCTCGATCTCCATCTGCGTGCCCGGCTCAATATGGGCTTCCTTGTTTTTGATCAGCTGGTCCAGCTCGTTGTGCTTGTCAAACAGGCGCGTGAAGTGCATGTCGTGACCTTTGAGTCGGGTGATCAGGTCGCGGTATTCAGGAAACATCGGCTCCTCCAGGTCAGTGGGTCATTGGGTGAACAGGCCACCGCCATGGCGGCCCTGCTTCATCTTATCGTCAGCCCCGGGCAGCCCGCCGGCCATCGCATCACTTCTTGACGCAATCGGCGTAGTAGCGCGTCACGCCGTCGGCGCCCACCTCCTGCACCAGGCCGTGGATGTCGGTTTCGAAACCCGGGCACTCGCGGGCAAACGCCCGGTTGAACTTCAGGTAGTCGACGATCTTGCGGTTGAACACCTCGCCCGGAATCAGCAGCGGAATGCCCGGCGGGTACGGCGTCACCAGGCTGGTGGTGATGCGGCCCTCCAGCTCATCAATGGCCACCCGCTCGGTGGTGCGGTGCGCAATGTGGGAGAACGCATCGGTCGGCTTCATGGCCGGCGTGAGGTCGCTCAGGTAAATGTCCGTCGTCAGGCGGGCCACGTCGTACTTGGCGTACTGGGCGTGCACGTGCTGGCACAGGTCGCGCAGACCCATCTGCTCGTAGCGCGGCTGCTTGGCGCAGAACTCCGGCATGATCCGCCACATCGGCTGGTTCTTGGCGTAGTCGTCCTTGAACTGCTGCAGCGCCGTCAGCAGGGTGTTCCAGCGGCCCTTGGTGATGCCGATGGTGAACATGATGAAGAACGAGTACAGGCCCGTCTTCTCCACCACCACACCATGCTCGGCCAGGAACTTGGTGACGATGGACGCCGGAATGCCCCACTCGGCAAAGTCACCCTTGAGGTTCAGGCCCGGCGTGACGATGGTCGCCTTGATCGGGTCGAGCATGTTGAAGCCCGGCGCCATGTCGCCAAAGCCGTGCCAGTCGTCCTCGGTGTCGCGGCCGTCCGTGCCCCGGTTGAGCACCCAGTCGTGCGACTGGCCCACGCCCTCTTCGGCCAGGCCGTCCGGCCCCCAGACCTGGAACCACCAGTCGCCCTCGCCAAACTCGGCTTCCACCTTGCGCATGGAGCGGCGGAAATCCAGCGCCTCGGCAATGCTCTCCTCCACCAGCGCGGTGCCGCCGGGCGGCTCCATCATGGCCGCGGCCACGTCGCAGCTGGCAATGATGCTGTACTGCGGCGAGGTCGAGGTGTGCATCAGGTAGGCCTCGTTGAACAGGTGCCGGTCCAGCTTGGTGCTCTGCGAGTCCTGCACCAGCACATGGCTGGCCTGGCTGATGCCCGCCAGCAGCTTGTGGATGGACTGCGTGGCGTACACCACCGACTGCTGGGGCCGTCCACGCTTGCGCCCCATGGCGTGGAAGGTGCCGTAGAACGGGTGGAAGGCCGCATGCGGCAGCCAGGCCTCGTCAAAGTGCAGGTTGTCCACGTAACCGTCGAGCATGTGCTTGATGGTCTCGGTGTTGTAGAGCACACCGTCGTACGTCGACTGCGTGAGCGTGAGGATGCGCGGCTTGACCGTGTCTGCGTCCACCCCGGCCAGCAGCGGGTTGGCGCGAATCTTGGCCTTGATCGACTCGATCTCGAACTCGCTCTGCGGGATCGGGCCAATGATCCCGTAGTGGTTGCGCGTGGGCTTGAGAAACACCGGGATCGCCCCGGTCATGATGATCGAGTGCAGGATGGACTTGTGGCAGTTGCGGTCCACCACCACCACGTCGCCGGGGGCCACCGTGTGGTGCCACACCATCTTGTTGGACGTGGACGTGCCGTTGGTCACAAAGAAGCAGTGGTCGGCGTTGAAAATGCGCGCCGCGTTGCGCTCCGAAGCGCCGATCGCTCCGTTGTGGTCCAGCAGCTGGCCCAGCTCTTCCACCGCGTTGCACACGTCCGCGCGCAGCATGTTCTCGCCAAAGAACTGGTGGAACATCTGCCCCACCGGGCTCTTGAGAAACGCCACGCCGCCCGAATGGCCCGGGCAATGCCAGGAATACGAACCGTCTTCCGCGTAGTCCAGCAGCGCCTTGAAGAACGGCGGCTGGATGCCCTCCAGGTAACTCTTGGCCTCGCGGATGATGTGGCGGGCCACAAACTCCGGCGTGTCCTCAAACATGTGAATGAAGCCATGCAGCTCGCGCAGGATGTCGTTGGGCAGGTGGCGGCTGGTGCGCGTCTCGCCGTACACATAAATCGGCACCTCGGCATTCTTGCGCCGCACCTCCTGAATGAAGGCCCGCAGCATCAGCACCGCCGGGTCTTCCTCCGGCGTGCCCGTCACCTCTTCATCGTCGATCGACAGGATGAAGGCGCTCGCGCGCGACTGCTGCTGCGCAAACTGCGAGAGGTCGCCATAACTGGTCACCCCCACCACCTCAAAGCCCTCGGACTCGATGGCCTGTGCCAGCGCCCGGATGCCCAGCCCGGAGGTGTTTTCCGAGCGGAAGTCCTCATCGATGATGACGATGGGAAAGCGAAATTTCATGATGTTCTCCGAACGGACACCGACAACACAGGCACCAATGGCCCCCAAGGCAGGCGCGAAGTGTACGCAACCCGCGTGACGGCCCAGTCGCTAACATCACCCCCTGCCCCCGTCCGTGGCGATCGCCGGCCCGCGCCGCGCCCGCCGCACCGCCCCAACCCTTTGCGGAGAACCCTTCCATGGCCGATTCCACCCTCTGGTGGCTGCTGACCGGCGCGCTGGTGGCGCTGGAGCTGCTCAGCGGCACCTTCTACCTGCTCATGCTGGGCATTGGCGCCGTGGCCGGGGCGCTGGCCGCGCACACCGGCGCCGGCGTGCAGGCCCAGATCGTGGTCGCCGCCCTGGTCGCCGCGCTGGCCGTGGCCCTGTGGACCTGGGCCCGCCGCCGCCGCCCCGGCGACCCTTCACCCCGCGCCCAGCGCAGCGTCAACCTGGACATTGGTGAAACCGTGCACGTCACGGCCTGGTCAGCCGACGGCACGGCCCAGGTCCGCTACCGCGGCGCCCAATGGACAGCCGTGCCCGCCCACCCCACGCCCGCCCCCCAGCCCGGCCCGCACCGCGTGGTCGAGCTGCAAGGCAACCGCCTCATCGTCGACAAAACCTGATCCACCCCAGGAGGTCCCCATGGAAATCGCCGTCGTCCTGTTCATCATCGCCATCATCTTCGTCATCCGCGCCACGCAGGTCGTGCCGCAGCAAAACGCCTGGGTCGTCGAACGCCTGGGCAAATACGCCTCCACCCTGGCACCGGGCCTGAACTTCCTCGTGCCCTTCATCGACAAGGTCGCCTACAAGCACAGCCTCAAGGAAATACCGCTGGACGTGCCCGAACAGGTCTGCATCACCCGCGACAACACCCAGCTCAAGGTCGACGGCATCCTGTACTTCCAGGTCACCGACCCCATGCGCGCCAGCTACGGCTCCTCCAACTACATCATCGCCATCACCCAGCTCGCGCAGACCTCCCTGCGCTCGGTCATCGGCAAGCTCGAACTCGACAAAACCTTTGAAGAGCGCGAGATGATCAACGCCCAGGTCGTCTCCGCCATCGACGAAGCCGCGCTCAACTGGGGCGTCAAAGTGCTGCGCTACGAAATCAAGGACCTCACGCCGCCGGCCGAAATCCTGCGCTCCATGCAGGCGCAAATCACCGCCGAACGCGAAAAGCGCGCCCTCATCGCCGCCTCAGAAGGCAAGCGCCAGGAACAGATCAACCTCGCCGACGGTGAACGCCAGGCCTACATCGCCAAATCCGAGGGTGAAAAACAGGCCGCCATCAACAACGCCCAGGGCGAAGCCGCCGCCATCACCGCCGTGGCCGACGCCACCGCCCTGGCCATCGAACGCATCGCCTCGGCCATCCGCCAGCCCGGCGGCGAGCAGGCGGTGCAACTCAAAGTCGCTGAAAAAGCCGTCGACGCCTACGCCCGCGTCGCCGCCGACGCCAACACCACCCTCATCGTGCCGGGCAACATGAGCGAAGTCTCCAGCCTCATCGGCTCGGCCATGAAGATGGTCAGCACCGCCGGCCAACGCTGAGCCGGCCGGTCAGGGGCGGCACAGCAAAGCCGTCTGGGTGAAGCCTTCTTCTGCCGCGTGGTCGCACTGGCCGTCCACGTTGTAGGCCATGGCGGCGTGGCCGGTTCTGCTGATGAAGAAACTCACGTCATTGGAGCCGCACTCGCTCTTGCGGCAGCCGCCCGCGCGCACCACGTCGGCGCTGACCGCCTCAAACGGCGCACACACGTCCAGGCGCTCCTGCGCCGTGCGGCGCAGGTTGTCGTTGAGCTTGTTCCACAGCAACCGCGCAAACGCCTCGCGGGCCGCCGCGTCTGCCCCGCCGGGCATGAAATCAAAGCAGTACTTGCCTTCCAGGGCCTGCAAGGCCGGTTCGGACCACACGCCGGCTGACGCACGGGCCGGAGCGTCTGCCGCGGCCGGCGCCTGCGCCGGGGCGGCTGGCTCGTCGGGCTCGTCGTCGCCCTCCTCCTGGTCGCCAGCGCCGGGCAGCACACCGGCCAGGCTGCCCAGGCGCTCCCACACGGGCAGGGCGTCGGCGTCCATGCGGCTGATCGGCACCAGCACCAGCAGCGCCAGCGCCGCCAGGGCCACAAACACCACCGACACCACATGGGGCGGCTGCGGTGCAGCCCGCGAGCCCAGACCGGCCGCATCCACCGTCAGCGTCGGCCCCGGTGCTTCGGTCAACGGCAACACCGGCGCACCCACCCGGTCCGCCGCTTGCGCCCGCTCCTGATCGTCAGCGCTCATGTTCAACCCCGGGTCTTGAACTGGTGCGCATCCAGCAACGCCAGCACGATGCGCGACACCTCTTCCAGACGGGCCTCGTCAATCTCCTGGCCCTCGATCACCGACCGCTTGACGCGCAAGGCGTATTCGTCGCCCGTCATCTCGGTCAGTCCAATCACCCGCTGGCGACCGAGCACCATCACCAGCACGGCCACTGCCGCGCCCAGCAGCACCAGCACCACCACGCCCAGGGTGCTGCCGGCTTCAGCCGCCCCCAGGGCCATGACCACAAAGGCCAGGAACCACAGCACGGCCTTCAGCCAGGGTCGGCTGACCCCAAAGAACACCGAACTGACCGACTCGATGGGCAGCACAACGCGGTGAAAACCCGACAGGCTGCCACTGAAGTACTCCACCCGGGAGTAGCGGATGCGCATTTCCACCAGCGGGTCCACACGCAGCAGCGACAGCAGCCACGCCAGCACCCCGGCGCGCCGCGCAATCACTTCCACGTACACGCCGTCATCACGCGGCGTGGCGCTGACAAAAAACTGTTTGACCACCAGGGCCCCGGTGCGGCCCGTCACCACACCCGCCGCGCCCAGGCCCATCAGGACCACCAGCGCCACCACCATCCAGTGCCAAATGCTTAACGATTCCATTCACAACCTCATGATGAAAAAAAACCCGCCAGAGGCGGGTCGGGGAAGCGGTGATGTCAGCTGCAGGACGCGCCGCAGCTGGCCCCTGCGGTGCCGCCACCGCTGGTGAGGGTGCCCCCGATGGTGAGCCCCATGGTGGGGTCGGTTGCCGTCTTGGGCTGGGTTTCGGCCACCGGGGCCGGGCCACCGGTCAGCGACGCCACGGGCACACCCGCTGCAACGGCCATGGTGCTGGCCACCTGGTCGGCGGTACCCAGGGCGGGAACGGTCACGGCCACGGCCAGGATGGCCTTGAGCGCGGCCGGATCGGTCTTGTAGGCGGCGGCCAGTGCGGCCAGGGTGCGGTTGTTGGGGGCCAGGGCCAGCGACGACTGCGCCACCAGCGTGGCGGACAGGCCCGCCTTCTGCGCCTGGGCAATCACCTGCTCGATGCTATGGCCGGCAATGACCTGGCGGGTCATCTCCTGCATCACCTGCATCTGCGTCATGTTGGCGTTGAACTGGGCCCAGGCAGACACGGTGAACACCGCCGCCGCGGCGGCCAGGGTGGTGCGGGTGAGGGTACGGGTCATCCAGTGGGTCACGGCAAACTCCTTCGCGGGGCAGGTTTTTTAACTGCTAACAGTCAATTTGACTAATGTACACCTGATACAACGTCCATCACAGGGTTTTTACGGACCTGAGGACGCCCTGTGCCGGTCGCGTGCGCCCGACGGCAGCGCCCACGCCGACCAGCCGATGGCCAGCCACACCACCGCCAGCAGCGCGTTGGCCGGAATCTGCAGGTTGAAGTCCACCGTGCTGTGAATGGCCAGCGCCACCATGGCCATCAGCACGCCAAAGGCCATGCCGCGCGGCACCGCCGTGTGCCGCCGGGCCAGGGTGATGATGCACACCCAGGCGGTGGCCAGCACCAGCGCGCCCAGCAGGGCCAGGCCGGGCAGGCCCAGGTCGGCCGCCAGTTCCACGTAGTCGTTGTGGGCGTGGTCGATCATGCTGCCGCCGGGCACGCGGTAGGGCCAATAGGCGCCGTAGAAAGTGCCGGCGCCCGAGCCGGTCCAGGCGAAGTCGCGCACCAGGTCCAACGCGTAGCGCGCGGCCAGCTGCCGCGCCTCCACCGACTCCTGCGTCCCGCCCTGCTCGATCAGCAGCTCCGTCTCCTGCACGCGCTGCACCACCTGTTCCAGGCCCACCCAGGTGCCCACCACCACCACGTCAATCACCACCAGGCTGGCGATCAGCGCCACCATCTGCGGCGCTGATCGGCGCGTCACCAGCAGCGCCAGCACGCCGGTCACCAGCAGGGCCGCAAAAAAGGCACTGTTGCCCATGCGCGAACGCGTCATCACCAGCGCCATGACCATCACCACCAGCATCAGGCGCAGGCGCATCTTGTCGCTCAGGGCAAAGCGCAGCACCGCCTGCAGCCGGGCCTGCCAGCCGTGTCCGTGCGGCGGGCCGTCACGGCCCAGGCGTGCGAGCATGAGCCCGATGCCCAGAGACAGGTTCAGCACCAGGTAGCCCGCCAGGTGGTTGCGGTTGACAAAGCTGCCCTGCGCAACGTGGTGCGTGAGTTCGGTGTAGAGCAGCGTGTAGCGTGCCTGGGCCGACCACAGCAGCAGCGCCAGCAGCGCCTGCAGCAGCGCCGCCACCACCAGCCAGAAGGCCAGCCGGTCCAGGCGGTGGCGGTTGCGCAGCACCAGCACCACCAGCGCAAACACGGTCCACAGGCACAGGCTCCAGGCGGCCTGCACGCGGGTGATGGCCGGCTCCACGCTCAGCGTGGCGGCCTGCAGGGGCTGGCCCAGCGCCTGCGCGGCGGCCGCATGCGCCGCCCAGGCCTGGGGCGAGAGCGCGCGCAGCACCGGCGGCGGCAGCGGCACCGTCTGCAGCCACTGCCACAGCACCAGCGCGGCCAGCAGGCCCAGCGGCAGCCGCACCTGCCACAGGCGCTGGCCGGCCAGCGGCAGGTGCCGGCGCCACTGCCACAGCGCCAGCAACAGCAAGAGCCCGGTGCCCGCCATCAGCAGCCACAGCAAGGGCCAGCGGTTGCTGGCCAGCGGCAGCGGCGCCCAGGCCAGCTGCAGCCACAGGCCCATCAGCAGCGCGCCGTCAGACGGGCCCTCGTCTACCACAGCCCCTCCTGTCCGCGCCGGCGGGCCAGCGCCTGCAAGGCCTTGCGCTGCTCGGGCGTGGCCTGTGCCACCATGGCCTGCACCGCCCGCTGGCGCACCTCGCCCAGCTGGTCCCAGCGCGCCAGGGCCACCTCGGCCAGGGTCTGCTGCACCAGGGCCTCGCGCTGGCCCAGTGCCGTGGCGCGGTCAAACGCGGTCCACAGCGCGTCGGCGGGCAGCGGTTCGCCCCAGCGCTCGCGCCAGTGCAGCGCCAGCGCCTGGTTGGCCCAGGCGCTGGGCACCATGGGCCGCGCCTGCACCGCCCGCACCAAATGCTCGCCCGCCTGGCGCAGGTAGGGCAGCCGCACCACGGGCAGCTGGTCGGGGCGCAGCGCCGCGCTCAGGTAGAGGTAGCCCATGGCTTCCTGCACTTCCCCGTGGCCGGGCACCACGGCCAGGGCCTCGTCCAGTTGCAGGCGCGCCTGTTGCCAGGCCTCGGGCGCCGGTGGGCGTGCGGGGGTGCGCTGCCAGGCGCGCACCTGGGCCAGCGCCGGCATGGCCAGCCAGCTGGCCCAGGCCCAGGGCGCGGTCGTGCCCACGGCGGCCGCGGTGCACAGCACCAGCAGGCCTGCGGCCAGCGGTGCCGCCCAGCGGCGCGGCCTCACGCCCGGCCCCTGGCCGCCCGTGGCGGCGCAGCTGCCGGGAGTGCCTGCAGCGCCGCGCCCACCATCTGCAGCGGGTTGTGCAGCAGCAGCTCGTCGGCCAGGTCGGCGCCCCAGTGCTGGCCAATGTATTCACGCGCCGCCGTCATGCGCGGGGCGCGGCCGGCCAGGTTGTGCGCGTCGCTGGCCACCACCCGCACCTGGTCTTCTTCCAGCAGGCGGTGGGCCAGGCGCTGCGCCGCACGCCCAAAGTCCCCCACCACGGCCCCGGCGGTCAGCTGCAGCCAGCAGCCCTCGCCCACCAGCGGGTCCAGCCGGCGCGGGTCGTCCATGAAGGCTTTGTTGCGCTCCGGGTGCGCCAGCAGGGGGCGCACGTTCTGGTCCAGCAGTTTTCTCACCAGCTGCTGCGTGCCCGGCGGCACATGGCTGTGCGGCAGTTCCAGCAGCAGCACGCGGGTGCCGCGCACCTCGCCCACATAGGGCACCTCGCCCTGTTGCAGCAGTTCCAGGCTTTCCAGCGACACCCGCACCTCCGCGCCCAGCAGCACCGGCAGCGCAATGCCCGCGCGCTGCAGCGCCGCCCGGAAGGCCTGCACCCGCGTCTGCAGCAGGCTCAGGCGGTTGTCGTAGCGGCCGGGGTGAATGTGCGGCGTCACCACGCTGGCGGTGATGCCGTCGTCCAGCGCCGCGCGGGCCAGGGCCAGCGCCTCGTCCAGCGTGGCCGGGCCGTCGTCCACGCCGGGCAGCAGGTGGCAGTGCAGGTCAATCATGGGCCGCCGCGCGTTGGCGCGCCACCCGGCCCTCAGGCCGCCTTCTGGCCGTAGGCCTCGCCGTAGGCGGTGCCATAGCCCTTCTTGCCATAGCCGTACTTGCCGTAACCGGAATAGTCACCGTAGTAGCGGCTGGCGCGGCGGAAGTCGAACTGGTTGAGCACCACGCCCAGCAGGTGGCCGTCGGCACGGCGAATGCGCTCCAGGCACTTGGCCAGCACCGGCGTGGGGGTGTCCATGGCCTTGGCCACGAACACCACACCCGTGGCCATGGTGCTGAGCATCAGCGCGTCGCTCACCAGCTCCACCGGCGGCGAGTCGATGACGATCACGTCAAAGCGCTGTGCCAGCTCGGCCAGGCGCTCCTGGAAGCGCCGCGAACTGATCAGCTCCAGCGGGTTCGGTGGCAGCGCGCCCGACGGCATCACCGTCAGCTGCGTGCCCTCCAGCACCTTCACGCAGTCCTCAAAGCGCGCCGTGCCCGCCACAAAGGCCGACAGGCCCTTGACGGTGGGCGCCAGCTCCAGCGCCTTGGCCACGCTCGGGCGGCGCATGTCGGCGTCGATCAGCAAGGTGCGCTGCGTCTGTGCGTGCGCCAGCGCCAGGTTCACCGACAGGGTGGACTTGCCCTCCCCCGGCAGGCTGGACGTCACCAGCAGCACGCGGTGCGGCTCGTCCAGCGCCGACAGCAGCACGCCCGACCGCGCGGTGCGCACCGCCTCGGCAAACACCGAATTGGGCTGGTCTGCAAACAGCCGGGCCGACGCCGCGCGCCGCGCATCGCTGCGGTTGAGCAGGGGCAGGCTGGTCAGCAGCGGCACGCGCAGCTTGCGCTCCACGTCGTCGCTGGTCTTGAGCGTCTTGTCCAGCTGGTCGATCAGCAGCGAAGCGCCCACCGCCGCCAGCAGGCCCAGCAGCACCGCGATGGCGATGACGCGCATCTTCTGCGGCTTGACCGGCGCGCCCGGCTGCAGGGCCGGGTCCACCACCCGGGCCACCGGGCTTTGCAGGTCGCTGGTGGTGCTGGTCTCCTTGGCCCGCGTCATGAACATGTTGTACATCTCGCGGTTGGCGTCCACCTCGCGCTGCAGCACACCCAGCTGGAATTCGGCGCGGTTGAGGTCCTGCACCGACGCGCGCGACTGGTTCAGCGTGCGTTCAATTTCGCGTTCCACCATGGTGGCGGCGTCAAACTCGCGCTTGAGGCTGGCCACCACCGTCTCCAGCTGGCGCTTGAGGTTGGCGCGGCTGGTGTCCACGTCGGTCTTGGCGGCCACATGGCGCGGGTGTTCCGGGCCGTAGCGCTGC
>JBJTNV010000092.1:0-15770 GCA_046074205.1 Hydrogenophaga sp. | reverse complement strand
CCAGGTCCTTGGCGTTTTCCACCTGCAGCGGCGCCACGTTCTCGCGCAGCAGCCGGGCCAGTGCGCGCAGGGCTCGCACCTTGGTCGCCGCCCCGGCCTTGGCCATCAGCGCAGAGGCGGCCTTGGCCTGGCTGCCCAGGGTGTTCATCAGTTCGGAGGTGGAAGTCGCGTTCATAGGACGCGATTTTCGCAGACTGCCTACTTCAGCGCACAGGCATTGGCCACACGCAATGCCATGCGGTGCAAGGCATCCCACGGATCGGCCGGCCAGTCGGGCTGCTTGAGCCCCTTGACGATGCCGTCCACCGTGTGCGCGTCCTGCAGCCACTGCGCCAGCTGGGCGGGGCGGATCAGGGGCAGCGCACGCTCCATGAGTTTCTCCTTGACGCCCCAGACGCGGTTCTCACGCAGGGCCATGGGCAGCGGCCGGCCGGCATCCATGGCCGCGCGCACGCGGTGGAGGGTGCGGATGTCCTCGGCCAGGGTCCAGTGCACCAGCACGGCGGCCTCACCCTCGGCCTGCAGGCCGTCGAGCATGCGCTGGACCCGCAGGGTCTGCCCGCCCAGCACCGCCTCGGCCAGCTTGAACGCGTCGTAGCGCGCAACGTTGAGCACCGCGCTCTCGACCTGCTCGAAACTCAGCTCGCCCGGCGGGTGCAGCAACGAGAGCTTCTGGATTTCCTGGTGCGCGGCCAGCAGATTGCCTTCCACCCGATCGGCAAAAAAGGCCAGCGTTCGCTGCCCCTCTTCGCCGGCGGCCACGCGCTGCCCCTGCTGTTGCAGGCGCTGGGCGATCCACTGCGGCAGCGCCTTGCGCTCCACCGGATCGACCTTCACGGTCACGCCAAAGCTGTCGAGCGCAGCAAACCAGGCGCCCTTGAGCGTCATGCCGTCCAGCCGCGGCAGCACCACCAGGGTGAGTGTGCTGTCATTGCCGGCGGCGCTGGCAGCGATCTGCTGCAGCACCTGCGACCCGTCCTTGCCCGGTTTGCCCGAGGGCACACGAATTTCGATCAGCTGCCTGTCGGCGAAGAGGCTGAGCGAGCCGCCGCTGGCCAACACCGCGCTCCAGTCGAAATGCGCGCCGGCCACGGTGTGCACCGTTCGTTCGGTATGACCCTGCGTGCGCGCAGCCGCCCGGATCGCGTCGGCCGCCTCCTGCACCAGCAGCGGCTCGTCGCCGTGCACGGTGTAGAGGCTGCGCAGCCCTTTGGCGAGGTGGGCACCGAGCTGGTTGGCAGCGAGCTGCATGGCGGTCAGGGCAAGCGCACAGCCGCCAGGCGCCGCACGGCCTGCTGGACGATATCGCGCTGCATGTCACGGAACTGCAGCGCCTCTTCGGCTTCCTTGGCCAGTGCCGCGGTTTCGGCATAGCTGATGTCGTGCTCGAGCAGCAGCTCTGTCGTGTCCAGCAGCACAGCCCCCTGCGCCGTGCTCAGGCGAAAGCGGAAGCGGGTTCGCAGTTGCAGTTCGCGCACCTGACCGGCCGCCGTCTGGCCGACCACGGCGCGCTCGCGCTGATCGGTCAGCACGGTCAGCACAACCTGCCCGGTTTCACCCTCGGGGCTCACCGGGCCCGCTGCGGTGAAGATCCGCACACCGGCGTCCTCCAGCTGGCGCAGCAGTTCACGGACCACGGGCGTGCTCTCGCTACCCCGCAGACGCAGGGATTCAAAGGCAAAGCGGGGCGCACCACGCAGCGCAAAACCGCAACCGGGCAGCCCGAGTACGCCCGCCAGAAGGGGCAGCAGGTGACGGCGCGAGAGACTCACAGCGTCACACCACCACGTTGACCAGACGGCCTGGGACCACCACCACCTTTTTGGGCACGGCGCCGTTGGCGGCTTTCTGGAAGGCGTCACATGCCAGGGCGGCCGCCTCGATGGCGGCCTTGTCGGCACCGGCCGGCACGGTCACGCTGCCGCGCAGCTTGCCGTTGACCTGGAGCACCAGTTCAATTTCGTCCTGGACCAGCGCGGTGTCGTCAACTTTCGGCCAGGGTGCGTCCAGCAGGTCTCCCATCGCCTGTGCATACCCCAGCCCAGTCCACAACGCATGGGCGATGTGCGGGCAGGCGGGGTACAGCATGCGCACCAGAAGAGACATTCCCTCGCAGCGCAGGGCAGCATCGCCGTCGCTGTCGTCGAAGGTGAAATCCTCCAGGGCGTTGAGCAGCTTCATGCAGCCGGAGACCACGGTGTTGTATTGCATGCGCTCGTAGTCGTAGCTGACCTGCTTGAGCACCAGGTGCATCTCGCGGCGCAGCTTTTTGCCCTCGGCGCGCAAGGCGGCCTGGCTGAGATCGCGCGCGGTGGCGGCCCGCAGTGCATCGGCGTGTTTGTGGGCAAAGCTCCACACCCGCCTGAGGAAGCGGTAACTGCCCTCCACGGCCGCATCGTTCCACTCCAGCGTGGCCTCGGGCGGTGCGGTGAACATGGTGTACAGGCGCGCAGTGTCGGCGCCGTACTTTTCAATCAGGTCCTGCGGATCGACGCAGTTGTTCTTGGACTTGGACATGGTGCCCACGCCCTCGTACTCGATGGGCGTACCCACGGGCAGGTCACCGACCGCGTTTTTCAGCTGGGCGCCGACGATCTTGCCGCCGTCGTCGAGCACGTGCTCCACATCGTGCGGCCAGAAATACTCTTTGCCACCTTTCTCGGTGCGGCGCGAGTAGATATGGTTGAGTACCATGCCCTGCGTCAGCAGCTTGGTGAAGGGCTCGTCCACTTTCACCAGACCGAGGTCGCGCATGACCTTGGTCCAGAAGCGCGCGTACAGCAGGTGCAGGATGGCGTGCTCGATGCCGCCGATGTACTGGTCCATGCCGCTGCCGCCGGTAGCGGCATTCTGGTCTCGCATCCAGTAGTCGGTGCCGCCGGCCACCATGGCGTCGCTGTTCTTCGGATCGCAGTAGCGCATGAAGTACCAGGACGAGTCCACGAAGGTGTCCATGGTGTCGGTCTCGCGCCGCGCGGGCTGGCCGCAGCAGGGGCAATCGACCTTCAGGAAAGCGTCGCATTTGTTCAGCGGGTTGCCGCTGCCGTCCGGCACCAGGTCTTCGGGCAGGCGCACCGGCAGGTCTTTTTCGGGCACCGGCACCGGGCCGCAGGACTCGCAGTGGATGATCGGGATCGGCGTGCCCCAGTAGCGCTGGCGGCTGATGCCCCAGTCGCGCAGACGGAAGGTGGTCTTCTTCTCGCCCAAACCTTTTTCAGCCAGCAACGTGGCGACCTTGTCCACGGCGGCCTTGAAAGGCAGCCCGTCGAGCACGCCGGAATTCACACACACCAGCGAACCCGTCTTGTCCGCGTACCAGTCCTGCCAGCGCGTGGCGTCGAACACCAGCGAGGCCTGGGCGTCGGAGGTGGCGGCGGGCGATTGGCCGGTATGCCCGGATGAGCCCGCCGCCGCTTCCGGCGACCGGGCCGGACCCACGACCTGAACGATACGGATCCCGTACTTGAGCGCAAACGCGAAGTCGCGCTCGTCGTGCGCCGGCACGCCCATCACCGCGCCGTCGCCGTAGCTCATGAGCACGTAGTTGCCGACCCAGACCTCTACCTGCGCGCCGGTCAGCGGGTGGGTGACGAACAGGCCAGTGGCCATGCCCAGCTTCTCCTGCGTCGCCAGTTCGGCCTCGGTCGTTCCGCCCTTCTTGCAGTCTTCGATGAAGGCGGCCAGCTTCGCATTCGTCGCCGCCGCGTGCAGCGCCAGCGGGTGCTCGGCTGCCACAGCGCAGAAGGTCACGCCCATGATGGTGTCGGCGCGCGTGGTGAACACGTACATCCTGCCGTCGCCGATCAACGCGCCATCAACGCCTTTGATGTCGTGCGCGAACGCAAAGCGCACGCCCTCGCTCTTGCCGATCCAGTTTTCCTGCATCAGGCGGACCTTGTCGGGCCAGCCGTTGAGCGTGGCTTTCTCATTGCCCAGCTGCACGTGCGTGAGCAACTCGTCGGCGTAGGCGGTGATGTTCAGGTAGTAGCCCGGGATCTCGCGTTTTTCCACCAGCGCACCGGTACGCCAGCCGCGACCGTCGATCACCTGCTCGTTGGCCAGCACGGTCTGGTCCACCGGGTCCCAGTTGACGATCTGGGTCTTGCGGTAGGCGATGCCCTTGTCCAGCATCTTCAGGAACAGCCACTGGTTCCACTTGTAGTAGTCCGGGGAGCAGGTAGCCACTTCGCGCGACCAGTCGATGGCCAGCCCCATCGCCTGCATCTGCTGCTTCATGTAGGCGATGTTGTCGTAGGTCCACTTCGCTGGCGGCACCTTGTTCTTCAACGCCGCGTTCTCCGCCGGCAAGCCGAAGGCGTCCCAGCCCATGGGCATCAGCACGTTGTAGCCGTTCATGCGCAGGTAGCGCGTGAGCATGTCGTTGATGGTGTAGTTGCGCACATGGCCCATGTGCAGCTTGCCCGAGGGGTAGGGCAGCATGGAGCAGGCGTAGAACTTCTTCTTGCTCTGGTCTTCGGTGACGCGGTAGGCGTCGGTGGCGGTCCAGTGGGCGTGCGCGGCGCGCTCGACGTCCTGGTGGGCGTATTTGTCTTGCATGAAGCGGGCCCGGAAAAGCGGGACAGGGGAGGAATCGGTGACCGGACGATCAGCGCCCGGGCAAGCAGGTGATTCTAGTTCCGGCACCGCCCCCGGCAGGCCGCGTCGGACCTCAGCGAGTCACCGCCGTCGACGCCGGATCGGCCACAAACCCGATGCGCGAGAGACCTGCCGCCTGCGCCTGCGCAATGACCTGGACCACCCGGCCGTAGGGGACTGCGGTGTCGGCACGCAACTGCACCTCGGTGGCCGGATCGCGCAGCGCCGCCTGCTGCAGGCGCTGCGGCAGGGTGACGGGGTCGATCGGCGTGTCAGCCCAGTAGGTCCTGCCCTGTGCATCGAGCGCGATGGTCACTGACACCGCTTCAGCGGATGCGCTGGTCGCCAGCGCCCCGGCCTTGGGCAGGTCCAGCGCCAGGCGACTGGCCATGAGCGGTGTGGCCAGAATGAAAATCACCAGCAGGACCAGCATCACGTCCACCAAAGGTGTGACGTTGATGTCGCTCATGGGGCGGTGGCCCGGCGCCTTGTCAAGCCGGCCGAAACTCATGCTTTCTGCCTCTGGAACGCGGCACCGGTGCAGCAGAGGCGCCAGCTCACCGTGGTACCGGCTTTGCCAGGCCACCGCTGCGGCGCCCTCAAGCGGGACGACGCAAATCGGCGGCGCAGGGTGGCTGTCATAGACGCACCAGCAGGTCGCGCAGGTCACGGGCGAAGCCTTCGAGATCGGCCTCGATGCGGGCGATCAGGCGCCCGAACACGTTGTAGGCCAGCACCGCAGGAATGGCCACCGCCAGTCCGGCAGCGGTCATGACCAGGGCTTCACCCACCGGGCCCGACACCTGTTCGATACGAAAGCTCCCGCCGTCGTCACCGATGGCGGTCAGCGCGTGGTAGATGCCCCAGACAGTGCCCAGCAGGCCGACAAAGGGGGCTGTCGACCCCACGGTGGCCAGCAGGGTCTGACCGTACTGCAAGCGCCCGAGCACCGCGTGCAGGGCTTCGCGCAGCACGCGCGTGAGCTGCTGCGAACGGTCACCGGCCTGCGCGAGCGAGCCGGCATGCGCCTGGTCCAGCGTGCGGGTGACGTCCAGCAGGGGCTGAACCAGGGCCAGGCGGTCAAAATGGGCGACCCGGCTGCGCGCCGCGTCCAGATCAGCCGCCTGCCAGAAAGCCGCAGTGCCCAAGGGCACTGACCCGGCGGCGCAACGCAGGAACCAACCCTTCCAGAGGATGAGTACCCAGCTGGTGACCGACATGGCCAGCAGCAGCAGGGCCACCCCCATGCTGATCGGTCCGCCCTGCAGGATGGTGGCCAGAACACCCATCGCGCGCTCCGCTGCAGACTGGCTCAGCGCAGGCCGAGCACGTCAAACATGTCGTAGAGACCGCTGGTCTTGCCGGCCAGGAAACGCACCGCACGCAGGCTGCCCTGCGCATAGGTCGAGCGGCTGCTGGATTTGTGCGAGATTTCGATGCGCTCGCCGATCCCGGCAAACAGGACCGTGTGATCACCGACGATGTCACCGCCCCGGATGGTTGCAAAACCGATGCTCGACGGATCGCGCTCACCCGTCACACCTTCTCGGGCATAGACGGCACAGTCCTTGAGTTCGCGCCCGAGCGCATTGGCGACCACTTCGCCCATCTTGAGCGCGGTGCCGCTGGGCGCATCGACCTTGTGGCGATGGTGGGCCTCGATGATCTCGATGTCGTAGCCAGTCGAAAGCGCCTTGGCCGCCATCTCAAGCAGCTTGAGCGTGACGTTGACACCCACGCTCATGTTGGGCGCCATCATGATGGCGATGGACCGGGACGCTTCGGCAATCTCAGCCTTTTGCGCCTCGGTGAAGCCCGTGGTACCGATGACCGCATTCACACCCTGCCGCACACATTCGCGCAAGTGCACCAGCGTACCCTCGGGCCGGGTGAAATCGATCAGGAACCGGCTGTCCGCCAGGCCCTCCGCCACATCGGCGGTGATGCCCACACCGGTGGACCGACCACCGTGAACGCCCGCATCACGCCCGATCGACGGGCTGCCGGCCATGTCCAGCGCACCCGAGAGCACACAGTCATCGGCGGCGCACACGGCGTCGATCAGCATCTGGCCCATACGGCCACTTGCCCCGGCAATACACACGCGATGGACCCAAGCGCTCATTGGCCAGCTCCCGAGGACTCCAGCGGGGGATACGTGACCGGCGCGGTACGGACGGGCACCGGCATCTCCTGGGGCGTGCCGGGCGCGTTGCGCGTCGCAAAGGCCCTGAGCTGCTCTTCGCTGGCCTCAAGCCGGGGTGTTTTGTCAGCAGCGCGGCGAACGTCCAGCGAAGCCACAAATTCCGCCTCGCTGGGCATGGCATCGGTCTCGATGCGCTCCAGCACATCTCCCTTGAAAAAGACCGCCAGCCGGCGCTGCTGCAGCGGCTGGCCCTTGCGTTTGAAGGTGAATACATAGTCCCAGCGTTCGCCATGGAACACACTGGTCAGCAACGGGGATCCCAGCAGATCGCGCACCTGCACACGCAGCAGGCCCTCCCGCAGCGCCTGGACCTGTTCACGGGTCACCACATTGCCCTGCTGAATGTCGATCTGGTGGGGGGACACCCAACCGCTCACGCCGGGCACAGCATCTCCCAGGCTGGAACAGCCCGCAAGAACGGTGACAACCACACCCAGCAGCATGGCGAGGGAACGGACAGGACACCGTCGGGCGGCGTCGGATCGGGAGGTCGGCATGTAGTGGTCCCTGGAAAAACCCCCGCGACCGGATCGAGCCGGCGGCGGGATGCCGAGCCTTGCACAGGCTGGCGATATCATCGGTTCATTGTAGCCCCGGGGTTCTGCGCGCACGCACGGTACCCACCGCCTGCCACCCGCCCTCCTGACAGCCATGAACAACGTCGACGAGCTCAAGAGCACGGGCCTGAAGGCCACGCTGCCACGACTGAAGATCCTGGAGGTGTTCCACAACGCCAAGCAGCGGCACATGACGGCTGAAGATGTCTACCGTGTGCTGCTGGAGGAGCGTTCGGACATTGGCCTGGCCACGGTGTATCGGGTGCTGCTGCAGTTCGAACAGGCGGGACTGCTTTCGCGCAGCAATTTCGAATCGGGCAAAGCGATCTACGAACTCAATGAGGGCCAGCACCACGACCACCTGGTGTGCCTGGACTGTGGTCGTGTGGAGGAGTTTTTTGACGCCGAGATCGAGCGCCGCCAGCAACGGGTGGCGCAGACCCGGGGGTTCACGCTCCAGGAGCATGCGCTCTCGCTGTACGCGCATTGCAGCAAGACCCCCTGCCCCCACCGCGCCAAACCCGGCACCTGAACCCCAGAGCGGCCGCCCCGGCACGCCGGCGGAGCACGCTCAATCGCCGCGCTGCATAACCGCCCGGTGGCGGGCGACAAATTCCTGGTAGGTGTCGATGCCGCGCAGTTGCAGGATGGTGTTGCGGACCGCAGCCTCGACCAACACCGCAATGTTGCGGCCGGCCACCACCTGAATCACCGCCTTGCGCACCGGAACGCCCAGTACGTCCTGGTACAGCGGCTCGTGGGGCATGCGGTCGTAGTCACGCTCCAGCGTCTCCTTGCGCACCAGGTGCACGATCAGCTGAAGCCGCATCTTGCGGCGCACGGCGGTCTCGCCAAAGATGGCCCTGATATCCAGCAAGCCAATGCCACGCACCTCCAGCAGGTTCTGCAACAGCTCGGGGCATCGCCCGTCCACGCTGGTCTGGTTGATCCGGTAGAGATCCACCGCATCATCGGCCACGAGACCGTGGCCGCGGGAAATCAGTTCCAGCCCGAGCTCGCTCTTGCCAAGACCAGACTCGCCCGTGATCAACACCCCCATCCCCAGAATGTCCATGAACACGCCGTGCATGGAGGCCCGGTCGGCAAAGTGGCGCGAGAGGTAGGCACGCAGCACATCGATGACGAAGGCCGCCGGCTCGGGGGACGCGAACATGGGAATCTGCGCCCGTTCGCACATGGCCATCAACGCATCGGGTACCGGCTGGTCGTCGGCCACCACGAGCACAGGCGGCTCCAGCGTGACAATGCGCGCCACACGACGGCGGTTGTCGTCCTCGCTCCGGCTGCCGACGTAGGCAACCTCCCGCTCGCCGAGCACCTGCACGCGGTAAGGATGGATGTAGTTGAGGTACCCCACGAGGTCGGCCCCCGAGCGCGCCTCGCGCACCGCCACCTCGTCAAACTTGCGTTCGGACGCCCCCAGTCCGGCCACCCACTGCCACTTCAGGGCATCGCGATGGTCTTCGAACAGAACGTCAGCACTGACAACGGTGGGTTTCATGCGGCGGGGCCCGGCGGCGGACGCGTCCGGCGCCGGTCAGGCAAGAAGTCAGACAGATGCGTGCGCCGACTGCCAGCCGGTGATGCACTGGTGCAACTGCGCAGCGTCCCCGGCGTGCTTCATCTTCTCGCGCAAGGTACTGTCACTCAGCAACTCGGCGATTTCCGAGAGGATTTCCAGATGCTTTTGCGTGGCCGCCTCCGGCACCAGCAAAAAAATCATCAGCTGCACCGGCTGTTCGTCAGGCGCATCAAAACCGATGGGGTTGGCCAGCTGGAAAACAGCCGCCAGTGGCTGTTTGAGGCCTTTGATGCGGCCATGCGGGATGGCCACGCCGTGCCCCAGACCGGTGGACCCCAGGCGCTCCCGGGCAAACAGGCTGTCGGTAATGAGTGCACGGTTGAGCCCGTGCAGGGTCTCAAACAGCAACCCGGCTTCTTCAAAAGCGCGTTTCTTGCTGGTGACGTCCACGCTGACGAGCACCTGTGGCGCGGGCAATAGGGCAGATAGACGGTTCATGCGGGCCTCTTGGAGCGCAAATTATGCCGAGTCAGCCAACCTTGACCAGAGGCAAGACACAAAAAAGCCGCTTGACAGCGCCAGCGGCTTATGAATATGCAACATAACGAACCGGCAGCCCGGCGGCTGCCGGCGGAACTCACATCAGGCGCTTGGCTGCGTCGTGATGGTGCTCCTGCGTCCTGTCCTTGTAGCGCAACACCTGCCGATCGAGCTTGTCGGCCAGTTCATCCACCGCAGCGTACAGATCGGAATGCGCGCTCTCGGCGAACAGATCCTTGCCTTTGACATGGATGCTGCATTCGGCCTTCTGCCGCTGGTCTTTTTCCTTGAGGTTGTCCACCGTCAGCAGCACCTTGATGTCGACCACCTGGTCGAAATGACGGGAAATGCGTTCCAGTTTGGATGTGACGTACCCGCGCAGTGCGGGCGTGACTTCCAGGTGGTGACCGCTGATCGTCAAATTCATACGTGAGTCTCCTTTTGCTCGGGGTTGACATTGACAGCCTCCAGGCGCGGCCGGCTGTCTCGAAAAGCCTTGATTCACTATGCCCATGAACCGCAAACGGCGCAAGGGCACAACGCAACAATGGGTGAAAACGCCTATCTGCCGGTACGCCCCGACCGGGGTGCGAACCACCGGACACCGGCTGGGTCCGGCCGACCCGACACAGGGTGCAATGCAATAATGCGCTCTCGAATCACGCCCAACAAACCATGGACAGCACACCCCCCAGTTGTGTGCTTTCAGCCCGCTCCCGTGCCTGACACCAGGCGACGGGCCCTGGCTGAAAGCGCCACCCCGACCGCCTCGCCGGTGCGCCCACGCGCGCCGGCCCCCCGCCCTGTCAGACCCCCAGCCCGGGAGCCCCCATGCTCAACGTCTTCACCCTGGCCAACGGCCGCCTGTTTCAGGAAGAGATCGAGTCACTCGAAGAGCTGACCCGGTTCAAGCCCATCTGGGTCGACCTGGAAAACCCCACCACCGAAGAGCGGCGCTGGGTCAAACAGCACTTCGGCCTGTCCATCCCGGAAGACGCGATGGACGAGGACATCGAAGAGTCCGCCCGCTTCTTCGAAGAGGACAACGGCGAACTGCACATCCGCTCGGACTTCCTGATCGATGACGACGAAGACCCGCGCGCCATTCGCGTGGCCTTCATCCTCAACGAGCACAATGCCGCGCTCAAAAGTCAGGGCGTGCTGTTTTCCATCCACGACGAGGATGTGCCCGTGTTCCGGTTGCTGCGCATGCGCGCGCGGCGCATGCCGGGCCTGATCGACAACGCCAAAGATGTGCTGCTGATGCTGTTCGACGCCGACGCCGAGTACTGCGCGGACACGCTGGAAGACATCTACGACGATCTGGAACAGGTCAGTCGCCAGGTGCTGGCCGGCAACGTGACGGACAACAAGGCCGGTGAGGTGCTGTCGGCCATCGCACGCCACGAAGACATGAGCGGTCGCATCCGCCGCAACGTGATGGACACACGCCGCGCGGTCAGCTTCATGATGCGCACCCGCATGCTCAGCGCCGAACAGTTCGAGGACGCGCGCCAGATCCTGCGCGACCTCGATTCGCTGGATGGCCACACCGCCTTCCTGTTCGACAAGATCAACTTCCTGATGGACGCGACGGTCGGTTTCATCAACATCAACCAGAACAAGATCATCAAGATCTTCTCGGTGGCCAGCGTGGCCCTGCTGCCTCCCACGCTGATTGCCAGCGTGTACGGCATGAACTTCCAGTACATGCCGGAGTTGAACCAGACCTGGGGCTACCCCTTCGCGCTGGCGCTGATGGTGCTGTCTGCGCTGGGGCCAATGCTGTACTTCAGGAAACGGGGCTGGTTGAAGTAGCGCCCACACGCCCCGCCGCTGCGCAGGTCGCTGCCCCTTAGGGGGCTGCCCCGCCTCGGGGCGGCCCGGGGGCGGGTCGCACGTCCACCCCCATCGCCGGTTCACTGCGTGCAACCGGCTCCGCCCCTCAAGGGGCGATGCGTGTGGACCGGCGGATCCGGATCCACCGCATCCTGGACCGAAGGCACTTCGTTCCGGGGAATCTCAGCGATTGAACAGCGCTTCAATCACCGCTCCGCTGTAGCGGCTGGCAACTTCGCGCAGGAATTTCGGGAAGTCCACGTGCGCGGCGTCGTCGGCGCGGTCCGAAATGGTGCGTACCACGGCCAGCGGCACGCCGAAGTCGCAGCAAACCTGGGCGAAGGCGGCGCCTTCCATTTCCACCGCGAGGGCATCGGGCAGTTCACCCTGCAGGTTCGCGCTTTCGGTGGTCGTGGCGACAAAGCGGTCACCGCTGATCAGCAGCCCTTGGTGCAGGCGGGGTGAGTGAAGCCCAAACGCGGCAACGGTGTCGGTGTCCAGCTGTTGCGGCAACTGGTGCAGCATGCGTTCGCAGGCCAGTTCCAACGCATCGGCCAGGCCGGCATCGGCGTCGAAGCGCGCACGGCCGTAGCCCGGCACTTCGTGGCGCGGGAACAGGGGGGACGCGTCCATGTCGTGCTGCAGGAAGGAACGGGCCAGCACCACGTCACCCACCTTCACGCCCGGCCCCAGGCCGCCGGCGACACCGGTGAACACGATGCGATCCACGCCGAAGTGCTGGATCAGCAGGGTCGCTGTGGCGGCGGCGGCCACTTTGCCGATGCCGCTGAGCACCGCGACCACGTCGTGTCCGTGCAGGTGGCCGACCCAGAACTCTCGCCCGCCGACCACCCGTTTCTGCTCGTCGGGCATCAGCGCCAGCACGCTGGCGAGCTCGTCGTGCAGGGCGGAAACGATGGCAGTGCGCGGTGAGGAGTTCATGCACACATTGGACCAGACGCCCACCCGTCACCGGAGCGCGTGTCTGGTTCGAGAACGCGGTGGAACCGGCTCTGCCGGGCCAGGCGCGTTGCCCCCTTGAGGGGGTCTCGCGCAGCGCGGCAGGGGTGTTTCATTTCTCCCGCAGCTCACGCCGCAGGATCTTGCCCACCGGCGTTTTGGGCAAATCGGTTCGGAACTCCACCACTTTGGGCTGCTTGTAGCCCGTGAGGTTGGCGCGGCAATGGGCACGCACCTGCTCTTCGGTGAGGGAGGCATCTTTCCTGACGATCACCAGCTTGATCGCCTCACCGGCTTTTTCGTCCGCCATGCCGACCGCCGCGCACTCCAGAACCCCCGCCAGGGTGGACACCACGTCTTCGATCTCGTTGGGATACACGTTGAACCCGGCGCACAGAATCATGTCCTTCTTGCGGTCCACGATCTTGAAGTAGCCGCGCTCATCCATCACGCCGATGTCACCGGTTTTGAAAAAGCCGTCGGCGGTCATCACCTTGGCCGTCTCGTCGGGACGCTGCCAGTAGCCCGCCATCACCTGCGGTCCCCTGATGGCGATCTCACCTGGCTGGCCCACGGGCACCTCGCGGCCCTCGTCGTCCAGGCACTTCATCCAGGTATTGGGCAGGGGCACGCCAATCGTGCCGGTGAACGTTGTGCTGGTGGTCGGGTTGCAACTGGCCGACGGACTGGTCTCGGACAGTCCATAGCCTTCGCAGACAGGGCAGCCGGTCTTCTCCAGCCAGCGCTGGGCGGTGCCACTCTGCACCGCCATACCGCCGCCCACCGAAACCTTGAGGTTGTTCCAGTTGACGGTGTGGAAGTCCGGGTGGTTGGCCAGGCCCGCAAACAGGGTGTTGACCGCCGGGAAGCTGTGGAACGTGTGTTTGCTCAACTCCTTGAGCACGGCTGGCAGGTCGCGCGGATTCGGGATCAGGATGACTTTGCCGCCGGTGCGCAAGCCCAGCATCATGTTCACCGTGAAAGCGAAGATGTGATAAAGCGGCAGTGCACACACGCTGGTGGACTGCTCCCCGGCCGGCACCTTCTGCATGACAGGATCGTTCCAGGCCTCGGACTGCAGCACGTTCGCGATGATGTTCCGGTGGAGCAGCACCGCTCCCTTGCTCACGCCGGTGGTGCCGCCGGTGTACTGCAGCACGGCCACGTCGTCGGCCCTGATCTCGGGCCGCTTGAAGCTGCCCCGCGTGCCGCGCGCGATGGCTTCATTGAACCTCACCGCCTGGGGCAGGCTGTAGGCGGGCACCATCTTTTTCACGTGCCGCACCACGTAATTGACGATGCTGCCCTTGAGCAAGCCCAGCAGATCGCCCATGGCCGCCAGCACCACATGCTTGACCGGCGTAGCGGCCATGCACTGCTCCAGCGTGCGGGCGAAGTTCTCGACGATCACCATCGCCTTGGCGCCCGAGTCCTTGAGCTGGTGCTCCAGTTCGCGCGGGGTGTAGAGCGGGTTCACGTTGACCACCACGAAACCGGCGCGCAGGATGCCCGCTACCACCACCGGGTACTGGGGCACGTTGGGCATCATGATGGCCACGCGGTCACCCTTGGCCAGGCCCAGTCCCTGCAGGTAGGCCGCGAAGGCCTGCGACAGGCTGTCGGCCTGGGCGTAGCTCAGCTCCTTGCCCATGAAGCTGTAGGCCGTGCGGTCGGCGTACTTCTGGAAACTCTCCTCCAGCAGGTGAACCAGCGATGTGTAACGGCCGACATCGACATCGGCCGGCACCCCTTGCGGATAGGCGCCCAGCCAGGGACGGTCAGCGACGGCTGGCGTCGTTTCGCTCATGAAAAGTCTCCCCGGATCGGTGTTGAAAAGCGAGCGGTATTTTCATGTGCCCGCACCGGTTCCGGCGCACGTGTTTTCCCTGACGTGATTCTGACTCGGTCGCTTGAGACCACGTCTGGCGGTGTTTTAGCGCTACAAAAACAAAGGGCTGGCCTTGCCGCCAGCCCTGTCAGGTGAGCCCCCAACCCGTGGGGCGCTGTACCGGTCCGCTCAGGTTTTCAGTGCCACCAGCACCTCGTCGAGCATCTTCTTGGCGTCGCCGAACAGCATGCGGTTGTTGTCCTTGTAGAACAGCGGGTTGTCCACGCCGGCGTAGCCGCTGGCCATGGAGCGCTTCATGACGATGCTGGTGCGGGCTTTCCACACTTCGAGCACCGGCATGCCGGCGATCGGGCTGGTCGGGTCGTCCTGGGCGGCGGGGTTCACGATGTCGTTGGCGCCGATCACCATGGTCACATCGGTGTCGGGGAAGTCCTCGTTGATCTCGTCCATCTCCAGCACGATGTCGTAGGGCACCTTGGCCTCGGCCAGCAGCACGTTCATGTGGCCCGGCATGCGACCGGCCACCGGGTGGATGCCGAAGCGCACGTTCACGCCCTTCTCGCGCAGCAGCTTGGTGATCTCGAACACCGTGTGCTGGGCCTGGGCCACCGCCATGCCGTAGCCGGGGACGATGATCACGCTCTTCGATTCGCGCAGCAGCTCGGCCGTCTCGGCGGCGCTGATCGGCGAGACCTCGCCCTGCGGCTCGGCCGCGCCACCCGCGGCCTTGGGCGCGGGCGCGCCGCCGCCAAAGCCACCGGCGATCACGCTGATGAAATTGCGGTTCATCGCCCGGCACATGATGTAGCTGAGGATGGCGCCCGACGAGCCCACCAGCGCGCCCACCACGATCAGCAGGTCGTTGCTCAGCATGAAGCCGGTGGCCGCGGCGGCCCAGCCCGAGTAGCTGTTCAGCATCGACACCACCACCGGCATGTCGGCGCCGCCGATGGCCATCACCATGTGCACGCCGAACAGCAGCGCCACCACGGTCATCACCAGCAGCGGCGTCATGCCCGACTGGATGTCGTGCGCGTTCAGGAACTCGCGCCCGAACCAGATCACCACCAGCAGGCCCGCCAGATTGAGCCAGTGGCGGCCGGGCAGCAGCAGCGGCTTGCCGCCGATGCGGCCGCTGAGCTTGCCGAAGGCGATGATGGACCCTGAGAAGGTGACGGCGCCGATCAGGATGCCGATGTAGATCTCCATCTCGTGGATGGCCTTCTCGGCCGGGGTGGCGAAGACGGTCGAGGTGTCCACGTAGCTGGCGAAACCCACCAGGCAGGCCGCCAGGCCCACCAGGCTGTGCATGAGCGCGACCAGCTCGGGCATCTGCGTCATCTGCACCTTCTTGGCGGCGATCAGGCCGATGGCACCGCCGACCACGAGGGCACCGACGATCCAGGGGATGCCGGCGGGCGTGACACGCGGCCCGAGCACGGTGGCCAGCACGGCGATGGTCATGCCGATGATGCCGAAGAGGTTGCCGCGGCGCGCGGTCTCGGGGTTGGACAGCCCGCCCAGGCTGAGGATGAAGAGGATGGTGGCGGCGATGTAGGAAACAGTGGCCAGGCTGGAATTCATGTCCTTGTCCTTGTCCGATTGCTTTTCTTCTTATTTGCGGAACATGGCCAGCATGCGACGCGTCACCGCGAAGCCGCCGAACATGTTGACGGCGGT
>JBJTNV010000091.1:0-8028 GCA_046074205.1 Hydrogenophaga sp. | reverse complement strand
GACGCATCCGGCGTGGCCGGCGGGGGCGATGCGCTGGTGAATCTCATCGTCGAACATACGCACACCTGCTACCTGGGTGACCGCGAACACCGGCACGACTGGGGTTATGGGTGCGGGACTTGTCCGGCGTGTGAACTGCGGGCCAGGGGGTGGGAGCGGTTCACCCCGGACGCGATGTAAACCCCGCCCAGCCATTCGTCTGACACCGCAAAGTCTTGCAGCCGCTCCTGCAGCCTGTTCCACGGCCGGTCCAGGCCTTCGAGCGAGCTGATCGAGTACAGCGCCGCACCCATCACAAATGCGTTGACCGCCATGGCCCAGGGCGGTGCCCACTGCAGGCCCGTGGCCACCACGCGGGCTCCGGGTTTGAGGTGGGCGAACACATTGTCCAGTGCGGCCGGGGTGTGCACGATGTCGTGGGTGAAGTGCAGCAGGGCCGCGTCGGCGCGGCGGCGCCAGCGGGCATCGGCCGCGCCCGCGTGCAGCAGTGACACCTGTTGCTGCTGCTCGGGCTTGAGCCGGGCGCGCGCCAGGGCCAGCATGTCGGGGCACTGCTCGATGCCGACGATGTGGCCCCGTGGTCCCAGGCGCTGCAGCAGCGGTTCGAAGCTCAGGCCGGTGCCGCAGCCCACGTCCAGCACGGTCTGGCCAGGCCGCAGCCGCAGCCGTTCAATGGCGGCGGTGCGCAGCGGTTCGAAGGGGGCCAGTTCCGCGTCGTAGTGCGCGGCGCGCGCGCGGTACAGGGCCAGCATGGCTTGCGGATGGGCGCGGGACGGGGCCGGCATGGCCTGCGGATGGGCGCGGGACGGGGCCGGCGGTGGGGTGGGCGCGCGATGCGGGGCCATGCTCATCTCCTCTGCTGTCAGGGGAACGGGAACAGGGTACGGCGCCCGCAGGGCAGGCGCAAGGGGTGCAGGTCAAAGGCCTGGCAGTACGCGCCGGGCCCTCCCTCTGGCACCGCTCAGGCCACCTGAATCCGCCGGCCCTGGCCCAGCGCCGGGTCTCCCGCCAGCCGCCACTGCTGGTCGTGGAAGGCGGCCACGCCGGGGCGGTGGGCAATCGACACCAGGGCGCCGTTCTGGGCCGCCACCCGTTCGCGCAGCCGGTGGTAGAGCGTGCGCTCGCTGTCTTCGTCCAGCGCGCTGCTGGCCTCGTCCAGGAACAGCCAGCGCGGCTGTTTGAGGAAGGCGCGCGCCATCGCCAGGCGCTGCTGTTCGCCGCCCGAGAGTTTCTGGCCCCAGGTGTCCTGGCGGTCCAGCTGGTCGGCCAGTTGTGGCAGCAACGCGTCGTGCAGGGCCTGCTGCAGCTGCGAGTCGGTGTAGCGTTCGGGGGTGGCCGGGTAGGCCAGCGCGTCGCGCAGCGCCCCGTTGGGGAAGTAGGGCCGCTGCGGCAGGAACATGGCGCGTTCGCCAAAGTCCGCCGGGAGCGCCAGCGTCGCCTTCGCCCAGGGCCAGATGCCCGCCAGCGCGCGCAACAGGGTGGACTTGCCACTGCCCGAGGGGCCTTGGATCAGCACATGATCGCCCGCTTTGAGCGTCAGACCGGTGGCCGCCAGCAGCGGCGTACCGTCGGGCAGGTGGATCTGCACCGCGTCCAGTCCCAGGGTGTCGGCACCGGTGGTGCTGCGCATATCGCCGGCCTGGACCTGGGCCGCGGACTGCTGCACCTGGGCAAAACTCTCTTCAAAGCTGGTCAGGCGGTCGGTGGTCGCGCGCCAGGCGGCCAGGCTGTCGTAGTTGTCCACGAACCACGACAGCGCGTCCTGCACGCGGCCGAAGGCGGACGCGATCTGCATCAGTTCGCCGAGCTGGATGGCGCCGCTGAAGAAGCGCGGCGCCGCCACGAGGAAGGGAAACACCACGGCAGCCTGGCCGTAGCCCACGGTGAACCAGGTCAGCGTTTTCTGGCGCTGGATGAGCCGCAGGTAGTTGGCCAGCACGGCGGCAAAGCGGCTGCCCGCCTGGCCGCGTTCCACCGCCTCGCCGCGGTCGAGCGCGATGGATTCGCTGTACTCGCGCACCCGCACCAGGTGGTGGCGGAAGTCCGCCTCCACCCGCTGCTGGCGGAAGTTCAGCCCGATCAGCGCGCGCCCCAGGTAGTGCGCGATCACGCTGCCGGCCAGGGCATAGACCACGGCCATCCAGACCATGAAGCCGGGGATGGTGTATTCACTGCCCCCGAGGCTGAAACGGAAACTGCCCGAAAGCCCCCACAGGATGCCGACGAAGCTCACCAGCGTGACCACCGCGTTGAGCAGGCCCATGCTCAGGCTCACGCTGTAGCTGGTGAACTGGTTGACGTCCTCCGAGATGCGCTGGTCGGGGTTGTCCGGCGTGGCCGTTTCCGCCTTGGAAAAACGCGCCAGCTCCAGGTGGTAGAAGGCCTTGTGCGCCAGCCAGCGGTCCAGGTAGTGGCCGGTCATCCAGGCGCGCCAGCGCATTTGCAGCAGCTGCGTCAGGTAGAAGCGGTAGACCGCGATGACGATGAAGCCAAAAGCCAGGTAGGTGAAGCGCCCCAGCTCGCGCCAGAACACGGCGGCGTCCTTGTTCTGCAGCGCGTCGTAGAACACGCGGTTCCACTCGTTGATCAGCACCAGCATGTAGACCGCGCCCAGGTTGAGCGCGACGATGGCGGCCAGCAACAGCCGCGCCGTCCACTTTTCTTCCGACTGGAAGTAGGGCAGGGCCAGCCGGGTGACTTTGCCGGCAAACACGCGGAAATTCTGGAGCTTGGACAGGGCAGGGGTGCTCATGGTCGGGGTGCCGCTGGGGGGTGCGGCCTGAGGCGACGCGACCGCGGTCGCGGTTTCGTTCAGGCGTTTGAAATACCGGCCGCCACGTGACCGGACGGCACGTGCTGCGCAGCCGATTCGATGTGCCCGGTCTGGTCGTCAAAGAAGAAGTCGGGTTCGAATTCGCGCAGAAACGGGCCCTTGGGCAGGCCACCGAGGAACATGGCCTCGTCCACGTCAATGCCCCACTCCATCAGCGTGCGGATGGCGCGTTCGTGCGCCGGGGCGCTGCGCGCGGTCACCAGCGCGGTGCGGATGCGCATGCTGCGGGTGCCTTCGGCCTGCAGGCGGTGCAGGGCTTCGAGCAAAGGCTTGAACGGACCGCCGGCCAACGGCTGGGTGGCCTTGTCGCGTTCGTGCTGCTGGAAGGCACTCAGGCCCTGGGCCTGGTAGACGCGCTCGGCTTCGTCGGAGAACAGCACCGCGTCACCGTCGAAGGCGATGCGCACCTCGTGCGGGTGCGCATCGCTGGCGCGCACCGACTGCGGGTACACCTGCGCGGCGGGCACGCCCGCGTCCAGCGCGGCGCGCACGTCGGCCAGGTGGGTGGAGAGGAACAGGTTGGCGCCCAACGGCCGCAGATAGCGCCATGGCGGCTGCCCGCGCGTGAAGCTGCCACGCTGGATGGGCAGGCCGTAGTGCTGCGCCGAGCGGAACACCCGCATGCCCGAAACCGGGTCGTTGCGCGAGAGGATCACCACCTCCACGCGCTGGTTCTGGGCGTCGTTGAAGGCCAGCAGCTTGCGCACCAGCGAAAACGCCACACCCGGTGCGGCCGGCTGCTCCAGCCGCTGCAGTTGCAATTGCATGTAGGCCCGGTCGTCACCGGTTTCGAAGACGCGGTTCTCGTCCTCGAAATCGAACAGTGCGCGCGAGGAAATCGCGACCACCAGTTGTCCTTCCAGCGTCACGGCCATGGTCCAAAAGCTCCGGTGAAAACGAGACGGGCCGGCCGCACAGACGGCGATCAGCTTCTGAGGAACAGCCGGTAGACCGGGTTGTCGGTTTCCTCCACAAACGGGTAGCCCAGTGTGTGGAGGAATTTGTCGAAGGCCTTGTGGTCCTTGGGGGGCACCTGCAAGCCCACCAGGATGCGTCCGTAGTCGGCCCCCTGGTTGCGGTAGTGGAACAGGCTGATGTTCCAGCCCGGGCGCATCAGGCTCAGGAACTTCAGCAGCGCACCCGGCCGTTCGGGGAACACGAAACGCAGCAGGCGTTCGTCCTGCGCCAGTGGCGAGTGGCCACCCACCATGTGGCGAATGTGTTCCTTGGCCAGGTCGTCATGCGTCAGGTCCAGCGCGTCAAAGCCCTCGTGCCGGAAGCGGGTGGCCAGCTGGCCCGACTCGCCCTTGCCGTGCGTGGTCAGACCGATGAACACGTGCGCCGTCTCGGCGTTGCCGATGCGGTAGTTGAACTCGGTCACGCTGCGCGGCCCGCCGGGCAGGCTGCCGATGGTCTCCAGGAAACGCTTGAAACTGCCGCGCTCTTCCGGAATGGTCACGGCGAACAGCGCCTCGCGCTCCTCCCCCACCTCGGCCCGTTCGGCCACGAAGCGCAGGCGGTCGAAGTTCATGTTCGCGCCACACAGAATGGCGGCGTAGGTTTCGCCCTTGGTTTTGTAGCGGGCCACATACTGCTTGACGGCGGCCACCGCCAGTGCACCGGCTGGCTCCACGATGGAGCGCGTGTCCACGAAGATGTCCTTGATGGCGGCGCACACCGCATCGGTGTCCACCCTCATGAACTCGTCGACCAGGCCATTGGCCACGCGGAAGGTTTCCTCGCCCACCAGTTTCACCGCCGTGCCGTCGGAGAACAGGCCCACGTCGGGCAGCGTGACCCGTTCGCCGGCCCGAATCGACTGCATCATCGCGTCCGAGTCGTTCATCTGCACGCCGACGATCTTGACCTCGGGCCGCAGCGCCTTGATGTAGTTGGTCACGCCCGCAATCAGGCCACCGCCACCGATGGCGACGAACACCGCGTCCAGCCGGCCGCTGCCCAGCGCCTGCACCTGGCGCATCACCTCCATGGCGATGGTGCCCTGCCCGGCGATGACGTAGGGATCGTCAAACGGGTGGACGAAGGTCAGGCCCTCTTTCTTCTGCAGCGACACGGCGTGGCCGTGCGCGTCGGAATAGCTGTCGCCGTGCAGCACCACCTCGCCCCCCAGGGCCTTGACCGCGTCGATCTTCACCTGCGGGGTGGTCGTGGGCATCACGATCACCGCGCGCGTGCCCAGTTTGTGCGCCCCCAGCGCCACGCCCTGCGCGTGGTTGCCGGCCGAAGCGCAGATCACGCCCTTGCGCAACTGCGCGGGCGTCAGGTGCGCCATCTTGTTGTACGCCCCGCGCAGCTTGAAGCTGAACACCGGCTGCTGGTCCTCGCGCTTGAGCAGCACCGTGTTGTGCAGGCGCCGGCTGAGGTTCCTGGCCACGTCCAGCGGCGACTCCACCGCCACGTCATACACCCGGGCCGTGAGGATCAGCTTGAGGTAATCGGCCGGGCCCAGGTGGGTCACGGGGGAAGCGTCAACGGGTGTGGGCGATCGGGCGGGCATGGGTGTTTCCTCTTGGCCGGCATCATAGTGGTGCGGTACGGCACGGCGCCTGCCGGGTGGGCCGCCGCTGGTCGCCAGGCCAAAAAAAACCCGGACTGGCGGTGCCGGTCCGGGTTGGAATCCACCCGAGGAGGGTAGAGGAGACAACCTTCAATACAATGCCGCGAGTATAGCGAAGTCATGCTGCAATGCAACATCCGGCGACCGGTTTTTGCTCTTTTTAAGAGAGCTGCACCCCCAGCCCCCGCCGCGTGTCACCTTTTCACCACTGAAAGCCCCTCATGGAATGCACCGTCACCTGGACCGGCGCCGCCGGCACCCGCTCTGCCATGGGTTTTGTCGCCGAAACCGGCAGCGGCCACGTGCTGACCATGGATGGCGCACCCGATGCCGCCAAGCCTGAGAACGGCGGCGCCAACCTCGCCCCCCGGCCCATGGAAACCGTGCTCGCCGGCACCGGCGGCTGCACCGCCTACGACGTGGTGCTCATCCTCAAGCGGGGCCGGCACGACGTGCGCGGCTGCAGTGTCAAGCTCACCAGCGAACGGGCCGAGACGGATCCCAAGGTCTTCACCAGGATCCACATGCACTTCACCGTCAGCGGCAAAGGCATCCCGCCCGCGGCGGTGGAGCGCGCCATCGCCATGAGCCACGACAAATACTGTTCGGCGAGCATCATGCTCGGCAAGACGGCCGACATCAGCACCAGCTTCGAGCTGCTCGACGCCTGAGCCCCGGCGCTGGCCGGGGTCAGACCCGGTGTGCCACGGTCGTCATCACCTTCGCGGCCAGGCGCATCAGCCCCTTGACCGGCCGCGGCAAGGCCGCTGCGCCGGCGTGCTGCGCCTCCCGGGCGTGGCGCGCCTCGTCCGCCTGCATCTGGGCCACCACCGCGCGCGAGGCGTGGTCGCCCGTCGGCAGGCGTTCCAGATGCCCGGCCAGGTGTGCCTCTACCTGCCGCTCGGTTTCCACCACAAACCCCAGGCTCACCCCCGGCCCCAGCCGCCCGGCCAGCAGGCCGATGCCAAACGCCCCGGCGTACCACAGCGGGTTCAGCCACGAAGGCCGCGCACCCAGCGCGTCCAGCCGCTCCTGCGTCCAGGCCAGGTGGTCGGTTTCTTCCCGGCCGGCCGCTTCCAGTTGCCGGGCCAGCGCCTCGTCCCGCTGCGGCCCCAGGCGCGCGGCCAGGGCCTGGGCGGTGTAGAGCGCCTGCGCGCACACCTCGCCCACATGGTTCACCCGCATCAGCGCACCGGCCAGGCGCTGCTCCGCAGGGTCCAGCACCGTGGCGTCATGCTCCGGCAGCGTCGGGCAGGGGCGTTCGGCGCGGGCGGGCACCCAAACGGTGCGCAAAGCGCTGTCTGCGGCCATGAGCCAATGGTCCAGCGTTGAGGGGGAGAGGTGGTGGTTCATGTGCATGATGAAAGCGCGAAAACCGGGTTGTGCCCTGCAATGGTGCGTCGCAACATCGGTTTTGTGGGTGCGATTGTTGTTTCAGGGCGACATTTTCCACCGGACCAGACCGAAAGCTTTGCATCGGCTGGGGGCATCTGGTGGAATAAGCGCAACTTCCAGCAACGGAGGTTGGCTCAGGGGTCTATACCCGGGCCTCTTTTTTCAACCTTGGAGAAACTCTCAATGAAAAAGACCCTGATCGCTCTGGCTGCTGTGGCCGCCACCGGCGCCGCTTTCGCTCAATCCACCGTGACCCTGTCGGGCAAGTACGCTTTTGCCTACACCGCTACCGACACTGATAACGCAGCTATCGCTGGCGGTACGAAGACTAACGGGTTTGGCACCACCGACGGTGACGTGGTGTTCGCTGCCGTGGAAGATCTGGGTGGTGGTCTGAAGGCCTCTGCTGACATGGCTCTGCGTCTGCGTGGCCGCGGTGACGCCAACGGCCGTGATGCCAAGATCGCCCTGTCGGGTGGCTTCGGTCGTCTCGTGGGTGGCACGATTGAAGCCGGTAACGGCATCATCGGCCGTGCTTCCGCTGGCGCCCCCACCATCGGCCTGGACAACAAAATTGGCCTGGACGCTCCCGCCAACGTGGACTGGCTGGCTTACTACACCCCCGCCATGAACGGCTTCGTCGCTAGCGTTCAGATCGTTGACTCCGTTGGTACCCCGGCCGCTGGTGGTCTGCAGAATGCAGCCCTTACCCTCGACGGTACCGTGGTCGGCGTGACCTACGATGCAGGCCCTCTGTCTGTCGGTGCTGATTACACCTCCTTTGGCAAGAACTCTGCAGTTCCCACCGCTCCTGCATTGGGCGTGACGAAGTCGCGCGTGCGCGTCTCTGCTAGCTACAACCTGGGTGTGGCCACTGTCGGTGCTGGTTACCAGACCAAAGACAATACCGCTGGCGGTGCTGACAACGAGCAGTGGATGCTGGGTGTGAGCGCTCCCCTGGGCGCCATCACCGTTGGTGCCACCATGGCCCACCACGACGGCGGCAATGGCTTCGGTCTGGATGGTGTTGAAGTCAAGAGCTACGAACTGGGTGCCAACTACGCTTTCAGCAAGCGCACCAGCCTGCAAGCGGCATACCAGTCGATGGACGTCGACGTCAACGGTGCTCATGGATCTAAAGACACCGCTTTCCGCGTGCGTCTGATGCACGCCTTCTAATCTCCGCGCTGGCCTTGCGCCAGCTTGAGATTGGATAAGGTCA
>JBJTNV010000090.1:0-20898 GCA_046074205.1 Hydrogenophaga sp. | reverse complement strand
CCGCGCCGCCGCCGAGGAAGCTGGCCTGCCGCTGTACCGCTACTTCGGTGGCAGCGCCAGCATGCAGATGCCGGTGCCCATGATGAACGTGATCAACGGTGGCGCCCACGCCAACAACAACCTGGACCTGCAGGAGTTCATGATCATCCCCGTGGGCGCGCCCAGCTTCCGCGAAGCGGTGCGCTACGGTGCCGAGGTCTTCCACGCGCTCAAGAAGATCATCCACGACAAGGGCATGAGCATCGCCGTCGGCGACGAAGGTGGCTTTGCCCCCAGCGTGCCCAGCCACGAAGCCGCCATCCAGATGATCCTGGAAGCCATCGCTGCTGCCGGTTACGTGGCTGGCGAGCAGATCGCCATCGGCCTGGATTGCGCCGCCAGCGAGTTTTACAAGGACGGCAAGTACCACCTCGAAGGCGAAGGCCTGGTGCTCAGTGCCGAGGAATGGACCAACATCCTGGCCACCTGGGTCGACAAGTACCCCATCATCAGCATCGAGGACGGCATGGCCGAAGGCGACTGGGACGGCTGGAAACTGCTGACCGAACGCCTGGGCCAGAAGGTCCAGCTGGTGGGTGACGACCTGTACGTCACCAACACCAAGATCCTGAAAGAGGGCATCGACAAGGGCATCGCCAACTCGATCCTGATCAAGATCAACCAGATCGGCACCCTGACCGAAACCTTCGCCGCCATCGAGATGGCCAAGCGCGCCGGCTACACCGCCGTGATCTCGCACCGCTCCGGTGAAACCGAAGACAGCACGATCTCGGACATCGCAGTGGGCACCAACGCCGGCCAGATCAAGACTGGCTCGCTCTCGCGCTCGGACCGCATGGCCAAGTACAACCAGCTGCTGCGCATCGAGGAAGACCTGGGCGACGTGGCGGTGTACCCCGGCCGCGCCGCGTTCTACAACCTGAAGTGAACATGGCCCCCTGCGCCGCTTCGCGCCTTCCCCCCGCCAGGGGGACGCACCCTGTGGCCCGGCAAAGCCGGTTCCACGGTGTGTGCTGGATGGCATGCGGCGAGCGCCTTGATCACTGACCCTCCACCATGGCCCGTCGCTTCGTCCCCGCACTGCTGGTCACGCTGCTGCTGGTGCTGCACGCCCAGCTGTGGTTTGGCCGCGGCAGTGTGCAGCGGGTGGGCCAGATGCAGCAGGACCTCATTGCCCTGGAGCAGCGCAACCACGAAGCGCGGCTGCGCAACGAGCAGATCGCCAGCGAAGTCCGCGACCTGCAGGAGGGCCTGGAGATGATCGAGGAACTCGCGCGCCAGGATCTGGGCATGGTCAAGCCCAACGAGCTCTTCGTCCAGATCGCCCAGACCCGCCCCCAGTGACATGGCACTGACCGTCACCCTGCTCGGTGGCGAATCCTCCGGCAAGAGCACGCTGGCTCAGGCGCTGCAGTCGGCACTGAATGCGCAGGGCGTGCGCAACACCCTCGTCCCCGAACAGCTGCGCACCTGGTGCGAGCGCCACGGCCGTGCGCCCATGGCCCACGAGCAGGCCGAACGGGCGCAGGACCAGTGCCGTGCCATGGCGGCGGCACAAGCGCCCACCGTTGACGTGGTGCTGGCCGACACCACCGCTCTGGTGGTCGCCGCCTACAGCGAGCTGTACTTTGAAGACCGCTCACTCTGGTCCGTCGCCATCGAACAGCAGCGCACCTACAACCTGACCTTGCTGATGGGGCTGGACCTGCCCTGGGTGCCCGACGGCCTGTTCCGCGACGGCCCGGCACAGCGCGAGGCGACCGATGCCCTGCTGCGCCGCGAGCTGCAGGCGGCCGGCATCGCCTTCCAGACCTTGTACGGCCCGCTGGAACGCCGTCTGCAGCAGGCGCTGCGCGCCATCGGACCGCTGCTTGGCCGCTCTCTGGTCGCGCAAGATCCCCACTGGGCACAAGGTCGCCGCCCCTGGATCTGCGAAAAGTGCAGCGACCCCGACTGCGAACACCGGCTGTTCACCCAGCTGCTGCAACAACGAAACCGCGAGGCCTGAACATGCTCCCCGCCACCCCCTTGCCCGATTTCCGCAGCCCCGCCTTTCTGCGCGCGCACATCGAAGACACGCTGGGCTTCTACCTGCCGCGCGCGCTCGACCCCAGTGGTGGCCTGTTCCACTTCCTGCGCGACGACGGCAGCGTCTATGACGCCCACACACGTCACCTGGTCAGCAGCACACGGTATGTGGTGACGCTGTCGATGGCGGTGCGGCGCGGACTGGGTGGAGACCTGACGCGGCAGGCGCTGCAGCAGGCCTTCGACTTCCTGCCGGCACACCGCAACCCCGACACCGGTGGCTACGTCTGGCTGCTGGACTGGCGGGGCGGACAGATCCGCGTGCTCGACGGCACCCACCACGCCTATGGTCTGGCCTTCGTGCTGCTGGCCCACGCGCATGCGCACATGGCTGGGGTGGACGGCGCACACGCCGGCATCGCGCAGACCTTTGACCTGCTGGAACAGCGCTTCTGGGAACCCGCGCACGGCCTGTACGCCGACGAGGCCACCGCCGACTGGCAGCTTCGCCCCTACCGGGGCCAGAACGCCAACATGCATCTGTGCGAAGCCCTGCTGGCCGCCTTCGACGCCACGCAGGAGACCCGTTACCTGAACCGCGCCGCGCTGCTGGCCGAGCACATCACCGTGCGGCAGGCGGCATTGGCCGACGGGCTGGTATGGGAACACTACAAGGCCGACTGGAGCGTGGACTGGGACTACAACAAGGACGACAAGACCAACATTTTCCGGCCCTGGGGCTTCCAGCCTGGCCATCTGACCGAGTGGGCCAAGCTGCTGCTGCAGCTGCACGACCGCCGGCCCGATGCGGCCCTGGTCGAACGCGCACGCCACTTCTTCGACACCGCGATGCACAAGGCCTGGGACGGCGAACACGGCGGGCTGTACTACGGCTTTGCGCCGGACGGCAGCATCTGCGACAGCGACAAGTACTTCTGGGTGCAGGCCGAATCGCTGGCCGCTGCCGCCCGGCTGGCCACCGTCACCGGGGAACAGCGCTACTGGGCCGCCTACGACCACCTCTGGGCCTATGCATGGCGCCATTTCGTGGACCATGCACACGGCGCCTGGTGGCGCATCCTGACAGCCGACAACCGCAAGTACTCGGACGAAAAGAGCCCGGCCGGCAAGGTGGACTACCACACCATGGGCGCCTGCCACGACATTCTCGACTCCCCCCTGCGCGGCTGACGCCGCTTCCACCCGCAGGGGGCACGGCGCCTGTGGCCTGGCGAAGCCTGTTCCACGGCGTCTCTGGATGCGGGCACGCGCTCCGGCTGCTACCGTCAGTGCATACCGCCCGAAGCTGGCGGCTGACTTGCCGCCAGCAGGAACACCTGCGCAGCATCGACCGGGTCGAACCGGTACTGGGCACCACAGAAGTCGCAGCCCACCTCCACCTGGCCCTGCTCGGCAATGATGGACTCGACCTCCTCGCTCCCCAGCGACTTGAGCATGCCGGCCACGCGCTCGCGCGAGCAGGAGCAGGCAAAACGCGGGCCGTCGGCACCGGTCTGCGGCTCGAAGCGGCGCACGTCTTCTTCCCAGAACAGACGGTGCAGGATGGTGTCGGCGTCCAGGGTCAGCAGCTCTTCGCGTTTGAGGCTGGCAGCCAGGATGGCGATGCGGTTGTAGTCCTCGTTGCGGCCGATCTGGTCTTCGTCGCGCGCCATGGCACCCGCACCGGACAGGTTGGATTCGCCCTGCAACGGCAGGCGCTGGATCAGCAGACCGGCGGCCACCTGGTCGTTGGCGGCCAGCACCAGGCGTGTGTCCAGTTGCTCGCTCTGCAGCATGTAGTGCTCGATCACCTCGCTGAGCTTTTCCAGCTTCTCGTGCCGGTCGCCGAACAGCGGCACCACGCCCTGATAGGGCTGCTGGCCCGGCAGGCGGTCCTTGGGGTCGAGCGTGATGGCGCAACGGCCCTGGTTGTTCACGTTGACCATGTGCGAGAGCGGCGCATCGGCCGCGACCTCGCCCTGCACGTTGGCCGTGGCGCGCAGGGCCAGATCGGGCTGCACCTCGGCCACGGCCAGCTTGACCGGACCATCGCCCTGCACCTGCAGGATCAGCGCGCCGTTGAACTTGATGTTGGCCTGCATCAGCGTGGCGGCGGCGGCCATTTCGCCCAGCAGCTCGGTCACGGCGGCCGGGTAACCGCCGGCCTGCTGGCGACGGCGCAGGATTTCCTGCCAGCTGTCGGTCAGGCGCACCAGCATGCCGCGCACCGGCAGGCCTTCAAACAGGAATTTGTGGAGTTCGGACACGCAGTACTTTCAAAACATCAACGCCGGCAGATCGGGCTCAGCCAAGCTTTTTCAAGCCCCTGCGAAAGCGCTCGGCATTCTCCATATAGTGCTGCGCGCTGCGGCGCAAGCCTTCCATCTGCTCCGGCGTGAGCTGGCGCACCGCCTTGGCCGGGCTGCCGATGATCATGGAGCCATCCGGAAACTCCTTGCCCTCGGTGACCAGAGAACCGGCCCCGACCAGGCAGTTCTTGCCGATCTTCGCGCCATTGAGCACGATGGCGCCGATGCCGATCAGCGACTCGTCACCGATGGTGCAGCCGTGCAGCATGACCTGGTGACCCACGGTCACATGGCGACCGATGGTCAGCGGCATGCCGATGTCGGCGTGCAGCACCGAACCGTCCTGGATGTTGCTGCCCTCGCCCACCACGATGGGTTCCGTGTCGCCACGCAAGGTCGCGCCGAACCAGACGCTGCTGCCGGCGGCCAGCTGCACATCGCCGATCACCTGCGCGCTCTCGGCCACCCAGGCCGACCCGGCTACGCGGGGAGGAATGCCATCGAGTTCGTAGATCGCCATGCCGAAGTCTCCTGTGGGGTGTAGGGCAAACCTAGAATTGTAGGGATGCCCTCCATGCCCAGCACCGAACCCCGCCTGCGCGAGACGGCTTTGGCCGCCCTGTGCCTGACCGGTCCACAGGCCAAGGCGGACGCCGCCCATGCGCTGTGGCAGCGGTGGGCAGCGCTGCCGGATGAACCCGCACGCGAGCAGGCACTGGCGCCCGCCACGTCAGTCCGCCTGCCCGACGCCGTGGTTCTGCCGGGGCGTCCGGTGCAACCGGCGCTGGTGCCCCCCATGACGGTACCGCACCGCTCGCCTTTCACCACCGAAGGGCTGGCCGCGCTGCTGCACGCGGTCTGCCACATCGAATTCAATGCCATCAACCTCGCACTCGACGCGGTCTGGCGCTTTGACGGCATGCCACTGGACTTCTACCGCGACTGGCTGCGGGTGGCCGGCGAGGAAGCGACCCACTTCGGTCTGCTGCGCTGCCACCTGCTGGATCTGGGTCACGACTACGGCGATTTCCCCGCCCACGACGGCCTGTGGGAGATGTGCGTGAAGACACAGCACGACATCACCGCGCGCATGGCGCTCGTGCCGCGCACGCTGGAAGCGCGCGGACTGGACGCCACGCCGCTGATCCAGTCCCGGCTGCGCAAGGTGGGCACACCCGACGCCCTGCGCGCGGTGACGATACTGGACACCATCCTGCGCGACGAGATCGGTCATGTGGCCATCGGCAACCGCTGGTACGGCTGGCTGTGCCAACGGCAAGGCCTGGAACCGCTGTCGCACTACCGGCATCTGGCGCGCCTGCACGCGGCTCCAAGGCTGCGCCCGCCCTTCAACGATGAGGCCCGCCGGGCGGCCGGTTTCAGCCAGGCCGAGCTGGACGATCTGCTCAGCGCCTGAGCGCGCCACGCCGATAATCGGCCATGTCTTCTGCCCCCTCTGCCGATTTCGGCACCCTCCCCCTCTCGCCCGCCACCCTGGCCAACCTGCAGCAGCTCGGCTACGAGCGCATGACGCCCATCCAGGCGGCCTGCCTGCCACCTGCCCTGCTGGGCAAGGACCTGATCGCCCAGGCCCAGACCGGCAGCGGCAAGACCGCCGCCTTCGCCCTGGCCCTGCTGGCCAACCTCAACCCTCGCCGCTTTGCGGTGCAGACCCTGGTGCTCTGCCCCACGCGCGAGCTGGCCGACCAGGTCACCACCGAAATCCGTCGTCTCGCACGCGCGGAAGACAACATCAAGGTCGTCACGCTCTGCGGCGGCGTGCCATTGCGCGGGCAGCTGGCCACGCTGGAGCACGGCGCCCACATCGTCGTCGGCACGCCCGGCCGCCTCATGGACCACCTGGAGCGCGGCAGCCTGCAGCTGGAGGCCCTGAACACCCTGGTGCTCGACGAAGCGGACCGGATGCTCGACATGGGCTTTTTCGACGACATCGTCAAGGTGGCGAAGCAATGTCCCAAGGAGCGCCAGACCCTGCTGTTCTCGGCCACCTACCCCGAAGGCATCGCCAAGCTGGCAGCGCAGTTCATGCGCGATCCGCAGACCATCGCAGTGCAGTCGCAGCACAGCCCCTTGCAGATCGAACAACGCTGGTACGAAGTGAGCGACCAGGAGCGCCTGCACGTGGTCAGCCAGTTGCTGCTGCACTTCCGACCGGCCAGCACCATCGCCTTCTGCAACACCAAGGCCCAGTGCCGCGACCTGGTGGCCGTGCTGCAGGCGCAGGGCTTTTCGGCGTTGGCCCTGTTCGGTGAACTGGAACAGCGCGAGCGCGACCAGGTGCTGGTACGTTTTGCCAACCGCAGCTGCAGTGTGCTGGTGGCCACCGACGTGGCCGCGCGCGGGCTGGACATCGCCAGCCTGGCCGCCGTCATCAACGTGGACGTCACGCCCGACCCCGAAGTGCACATCCACCGCATCTGCCGCACCGGCCGTGCGGGCGACAGCGGCTTGGCGCTGAACCTGGCCAGCATGGACGAGATGGGTTACGTCGGCCGCATCGAACAACTGCAGGGGCGCGAGTCCGAATGGCACCCGGTCAGCGAGTTGACGCCAGCGAGCCAGGAGCCGCTGCAGCCGCCCATGACCACGCTGCACATCCAGGGCGGGCGCAAGGAAAAGATCCGCCCCGGCGACGTGCTGGGTGCGCTCACGGCCGACCTCGGCTACACCCGCGAGCAGGTGGGCAAGATCAATGTCAACGAATGGTCCACCTACGTGGCGGTGGACCGCGCCATCGCGCAGCAGGTGGCCAGCCGCCTGGCGACCACCAAGGTCAAGGGCAAGAGCGTGAAGGTGCGGGTGCTGGAAGACTAGCGTTTCAGGGGCCTGCCGCTGCGCCGGCCATCAACCCCGCGGGTGGTGCTGCGCCACCACGGCCTTGAGCCGTTCGCGTGCCACGTGGGTGTAGATGGTGGTGGTGGAGATGTCGGCATGCCCCAGCAGCATCTGCACCGCGCGCAGGTCAGCGCCGTGGTTGAGCAGGTGGGTGGCGAATGCGTGGCGCAGCGTGTGCGGCGACAGCGGGGCGGTGATGCCGGCCTGCCGCGCGTAGCGCTTGACCAGTTGCCAGAACATGACGCGCGTCATCGCCTCGCCGGCACGCGAACCGCGGGACGTGACAAACAGGTCCTCGCTGGGCCGGCCGGCCAGGATCTGCGGCCGGCCCTCGTGCAGGTAGCGCTGCAGCCAGTCGCCCGCCACCTGGCCAAAAGGCACCAGCCGCTCCTTGTTGCCTTTGCCGGTGATGCGAAGCACCTGCTCGTTGAGGCTGAGGTTGAAGGTCCGCATCGTCACCAGCTCGCTCACGCGCAGGCCGCTGGCGTACATCAGTTCCAGCATGGCGCGGTCGCGCAGGCCCAGTGGTGTGCCGGTGTCGGGCGCGGCCAGCAGCGCCTCCACCTGCGCTTCGCTCAGGGTTTTGGGCACGCGCAGCGGCTGGCGAGCGGCCAGCAGGCGCAGGGTCGGGTCGACGGTGATGAGGCGTTCGCGCAGTGCCCAGCGGTAGTAGCGCTTGAACACCGTCAGCCGCCGGTTGGCGGTGGTGGCACGGGTCTGGTCGTGGCGGGCAGCGAAATAGCCGTTGATGTGGGCTTCGGTCGCCTCCTGCACCACCACACCCTGTTCGGCCAGCCACTGGCCGAACAGCGCGAGATCACGCCGGTAAGCGTCCAGCGTGTTGCGCGACAGGCCTTCTTCGAGCCAGAGCGCGTCGATGAAAGCCCCGGCACTGGCCTCGCTGGCCGCGGCCAGGGAGGCGTCCATCACTCCAGCGACAGTTTCTGCTTGACCACCACCTGTTTGTACACCTCGTATTCGGCCTTGATCTGGGCGGTGAACTGTTCGGGTGTATTGGCCACGATCAGCGATCCCGTGTCCTCGATGCGTTTTTTCACTGCCGGGTCCTTGAGGGCCTGCAGGGTGGCGGCGTGGATTTTGTCCACCACATCCCTGGGCATGCCTTTGGGACCGATGAGACCGTAATAGGCCATGCGGTTGACCGGCTCCAGCCCGACTTCCTTGAAGGTGGGCACGTCGGGCAAGGCCGCCAGCCGCTCGGGAGCGGCCACCACGATGGGCACCAGGCGACCGGCCTTGATGTGCGGCAGCGCAGAGGGCAGGTTGTCAAAAATGATGGGCACCTGACCGCCGACGGTGTCATTGAGTGCGGGGCCCGCACCCCGGTAAGGGATATGGGTCATGAACACGCCGGCCAGGCTTTTGAACAGCTCGGTCTGCAGGTGGCCGATACCGCCCGTGCCCGAACTGGCATAGCTGTAGCGGCCGGGGTGTTTCTTCAGTTCGGCCAGGAAGGCTTTGTAGTCCTTGGCGGGGAAGCTGGGGTGCACCGCAATCACGTTCGGGGTGGCCGCGATGTTGATGATGGGCGTGAAGTCGGTGAGCGTGTTGTAGGGGATCTTGGGATTGATCGCCGGGTTGGCCGCCGTGGTCGACACCGTGGCCATGCCCAGGATGTAACCGTCGGCCGGGCTGCGCGCCAGTTCCTGAGCCCCCACCACCCCGCCGCCACCGGCCCTGTTCTCCACCACCATGCTCTGGCCCAGGGTCCGGCCCAAGGGTTCGGACATGACGCGGGCGATGATGTCGGTGGTGCCGCCCGGTGCGAACGGCACCTGCAGACGGATCACCTTGTTCGGGTAGGCCTGGGCCCAGGCACCACCGGCGAGCAGCACGGAAGTGGCGGTCAGGCCACAGGCGAACCATTGACGACGGGACAACATATCGCGCACTCCTTCTGGGTTTGAGAACACAAATTTGATAGCAAAGGGCATGCTACCCCCGACCGGCACTGTAGGGCGCGCCCCCCCTGCGCCACCATGGGGACACTACATAAGTGAAAACCCCCGGGCCCGTGACAGGCCAGCGGCTATGCTCGGCCGCGTGAACTTTGCCCAGCTGCTTTTCCCGGACTTCTCGCTGATCCTCATCGGCTACCTGCTGTGCCGTTTCACCGCGCTGGACCGCCGGGTCTGGGAACCGATCGAAAGCCTCGTCTATTTCTTTCTGTTTCCCGTCCTGCTGTTCCACAGCATCGTGCGCAATCCGCTGGATCTGCCGTCCGCGTCTTCGCTGATGGCGGCCGGGTTCACGCTCGGTCTGGGCGGCATCGCGCTGGCTTATTCCCTGCCCCGCTGGCCCGGCCTGGGCCCGCACATGGACCGGCACCGGCACGCGGCGAGCGCGCAGGTGGGTTTTCGCTTCAACTCCTTCATCGCGCTGGCGCTGGCCGGCAAAGTGGCTGGGCCGCAAGGGCTGCAGATGATCGCGGTGATCATCGGTGTGTGCGTGCCGCTGTTCAACATGGGCGCCGTCTGGCCCATGGCGCGCCATGCGGGCAAGGGCTTTGGCCGCGAGCTGCTGCGCAACCCCTTGATCCTCGCCACGGCCGGCGGCCTGGTGGCGAACCTGCTGGGCTTTTCCGTGCCCGGCTGGCTCGAACCCACTGTCAGCCGCATCGGGCAATCGTCGCTGGCACTGGGCCTGATGGCCGCCGGTGCCGGCATGCAACTGGGCAGCCTGCACGCTGCCAAGGCGTTGGGGGTATCGGTGCTGGCGGTCAAACACCTGGGCATGCCGCTGATGGCCTTCGGTCTGGCACGGCTGTTCGCGCTGGAGCCGACGCAGACCACCGTGTTGCTGATGTTTTCCGCCGTGCCCACGGCATCGAGCTGCTACGTGCTGGCCGCGCGCATGGGCTATGACGGCGCCTACGTGGCCGCACTGGTCACCCTGTCGACCCTGCTGGGCATGGTCAGCCTGCCGTTCGCGCTGGGCATCCTGGGGGGCGGCTGACGCTGCTCAGCGGGCCGGCGCCACGAGGTCCATGCGACGCTGCAGGCGGGCCACTTCGTCGACGGCACCTGCGGCCTTTGCGCGCGCCTGCTGTACCTGAAGCCAGGCCAGCAACGGCCGGCGCCAGCCCTGGGCAGAGGCGGTTTCGACGGCCTGCTCGATCACGCCGGGGGTGGCCTGGCCGCGCTGGAACAGCACGCCGGCCGCCACCAGGCGCGAGAGTGGATCGGCGATGTCGGCCAGCGCTGCATCGGGCCCAGCCGATCCGCCCGCCAGCGAACGGTGAGCGCTGGGCAACAGGCCCGCGTCGGCGGTGGATGAACGGCCCGCGAGGTAGCGGGCATAGGCCAGGTCAGCCCGGCTTGCGTCGGCGGCGATCGCATCGAAAGCGGTGCACGGCGCCACCTCCAGCGCGGCCACCCGTGAGGCGCAGCGCAGCAGTTCCAGCCGCGCGGCCAGATCGGGCCGCCCCGTGCTGGCCACCTCGCGGCGCGCCCGCGCGAACTCGGCCGCTTCCACGCGCAGGTCGCCGGTCAGCCAGGCCTGGGTGGCCCGTTCGGCGCTGGCCTTGGCGTTGAGCTGCCAGTCAGGCACAGGCAGGGTGTTGCTGCAGGCGGCCAGTGCACCCGCGGCCATCCAGGCAACCAGTCGCTTCGTCATGGCAGCTGAAGTTCGGTATCGCGTTTGAACGGCCATTTGCGGTTGATTTCGTTGAGCAGCCCATCGACCTTGCGCAGGCTTGCATCCACCTCGCTGCGCAAGAGGTCCAGATCGGTGGTGGCGGCCTTGGCATCGGTGGCGATGGCCTGCGCCTGCACCAGCACGGCGTCCACCCGCTGCAGACTGCCACGCGCCTCGGCCAGCAAGGCGTTGAGCTGTTGCACCGTGACGCGCGTGTCGGCCACCAGACCGCCAGGCGGACCGCCTGAAGCGCCGCCGCCCGCACCGAAGATCTGCCGGTCGGCACTGGCCAGCAGGGCGCTTGTGCGCGTGAGCACCTCAACCACCGCCCGGGCATCGGCTTCGTTGCCCATCAACGCACCCAACACGCCCTGTGGGCCGTTCATGCGGGCGGTCAGGGTCTGCACATGGCCCAGTGAAGACGCCAGCGCAGCATCCTTTTGGGTCAGGGCGGCCAGGTTGTCGGTGAGTTCGCGCACCGAGGCCATGAGCCTGGGAATCTCGGCGGCGGTATCGCCACGCAGCACGGTGCGCTCGGCACCGTCGGGCAGCGGCGGATCGCTGAGCATCCCGCTGTATGCACGGATGCGCGTGCCCCCGACCAGGCCACGCTCCATGGTGAAAATGCTGCTTTCGCGCAGCCACCGGGCATCTTTGCGGGGCACGTCCACCAGGATGCGGGCATTGCCATCCTCGCCCAGCTCGATGCGCGTCACGCGACCGATGGGGAAACCCGCGAAGCTCATGTCCATGCCGACCACCACGCCCTCGGAGTCGTCGGCGATCAGCACCAGGCGCTGGGTGCGCTCAAAGGCACCGCGCGCGTAGAGCACGTACAGCGCCGAACCGACCACCAGGGCGAACATCAGCAACAGCAGCAGCGCGGCCTTGAGGGCCAGGTTCTGCACCGGGGGAACGTCAGTCGGCGGAGGGGGCGGATTCGCAAGGGCCATGGGAACGGTTCAATAGTAGTTGCCCAGCAGGGAAATCACCTCGATCAGCAGCAGCACCGAGAACAGCCGGGCGAACTCGCTGATGTCGCTGCGATGGACAACACGGCCATCGGCATCGCGCTGGCCCGCAGCCGCCAGCGGCACCACCGCCACGGCCAGACTGAAGAAGAGCGTCTTGAGACTGAAAATCAGGGTGACCGCCGGCGTGAACACGCTGCCCACGCCGCGCGTGTAAGCGGGCAGTCCCCAGGGGGAAAAGCCATAGACCGTGAGGTAGGCGAGCACCAGCGCCACCACGCAGCTGATGGCGGCCAGCAGCAGCATGGAGAACATGGCGGCCAGCGCGCGCGGCAGCAGTTCGGTGCGCAGCAACGCCTGGCTGGCTGGCGCCATGCCCTGCTGCTCTTGCGCGGCCAGCAGGCGGCGCACGTGCTGGGCCCCCGGCATGGCGTAACGCAACGCCACGAACAGCGCCGCGTACAGGGGAATCAGTTCCAGCACCAGGGTGCGCACCAGCACCTCCAGCGCGTACTGCGACAGACCGTAGCTGGTGGCCGTGGCCACCACGATGCGGATCAGCACCAGACTGATCAGTGCAGACAGCACGACAAACCAGGTCAACAGCGGCGCGGTGGCCTGGTACAGGTTGAGCAGCACGGTCTGGCGCTGCGCGCCACGCCGGTAGCTCGACGGCAGCACCGCCAGCACCAGCATCTGGGCGGCCAGCAGGAGGGCACGCCACCAGGCGGCCCATCCCGCACGGATGCGCTGGCCCCAGCGGATCAGGGCTTGGACGGCGGGCTGGAAGGGGTGCATGGCGGGATGATAGGCGCGCCGTGGGCGCCGTGCGCACCGGCCTGTGTCAGCGCCCAGGCCACGTGCTCGCGCACCAGGGCGTCCGGGTGCGCAGCCTGCGCAGACAGGACCACCCGCATCGCCGGGTCGTCCCGCTGCCGCAGCGCGTTGCCCATGGCCACGGCGATGTTTCGCAACCAGCGCGCATGACCGATGCGACGGATGGGGCTGCCTTCGGTGCGGCGCAGGAATTCGGCTTCGCTCCAGCTGAACAGTTCGACCAGCGAGGCACCGGTGAGGCCTTCGCGCGGGTCGAAATCGGGCAGCGGGCTGCGCTGCGCGAACTTGTTCCAGGGGCAGGCGGTCTGACAGTCGTCGCAGCCGTAGATGCGGTTGCCGATCAGCGGACGCAGGTGCTCGGGAATCGGCCCGGCGTGTTCGATGGTCAGGTAAGAGATGCAGCGGCGTGCGTCCAGCCGGTGCGGCGCGACGATGGCCTGCGTGGGGCACGCATCGATGCAGGCACGGCACACGCCGCAATGCTCGCTGACCGGCTCACTGGCCGGCAGGGCGAGGTCCACATAGATTTCACCCAGAAAGAACATCGAGCCGCCTGCGCGGCTCAACACCAGGGTGTGCTTGCCGCGCCAGCCCAGCCCGCTGCGCCTGGCCAGCTCGGCTTCGAGCACGGGCGCCGAGTCGGTGAACACGCGGTGCCCGAAGGGACCGACCTCGGCGGCGATGCGATCGGCCAGCGCCTGCAGGCGGCTGCGCATCACCTTGTGGTAGTCCCGACCACGGGCATAGACGGAGACGATGGCCTCCCCCGGCTGCGACAGGCGCCGACGCTCGACGCCGGTCCAGTCATCCCGGGTGTCGCGGGGCAGATAGTCCAGCCGGGCGGTGATCACGCTCACGGTGCCGGGCACCAGTTCGGCCGGGCGCGCGCGCTTGAGACCGTGGCGCGCCATGTAGTCCATCCCGCCATGGAAACCGGCCGCCAGCCAGGCCAGCAGGCCGGGTTCGGCGTCCGACAGGTCCACACCGGCCACGCCGATTTGGGAAAATCCCAGCTCCCGGCCCCAGGCCTGTACCTGAAGCACCCCTTGAGCAGCATCGAATCCGGCGGTCATGACCCGCGCATTGTAGGAAGGCCCCCTGGCGACACCGGGGACGTCTGGCGTGGCCACTGGGCCGACGAGGCCGACACCGCCGCCTTCGCGCAGCGGCTGGCCGCCTGCCCGGCGATTGTTCACGCCACGCTCACGCTGCAGGGCGATCTGGGGGCCGGCAAGACCACTTTTGTGCGGCACCTGCTGCGCGCCCTCGGTGTGCGCGGACGCATCAAAAGTCCGACCTACGCGGTGGTCGAGCCGCACAGCACCAGCGACTGCCCGCTGATGCCCGAGGGGGAGGTGCTCTGCGTCTGGCATTTCGACTTCTACCGCTTCACCGATCCGCGCGAGTGGGAGGATGCCGGGTTCCGGGAACTGTTTGCCAGTGCAGGCCTCAAGCTGGTGGAGTGGCCCGAACGGGCAGCGGGTGTGATGCCGCCCGTGGACGCCGAACTGCACATTGAGCCTTCCCCCATGCAGACCCTGCCCGAACACGACGCGGCTCGCGACGTCCGCCTGACCGCTTTCACCCCCGCCGGTCGCCGGCTGCTGGCCTGCCTGACACCATGACACAGCGCCCCCACCCCGACCGCCGCCGCTTCTTGCAGGCCGGCTCGCTGGTGTTGCTGATCGGCAGTGGCCAACGGGCAGTCGGCGCCGGTGTGGTGGCGGTGCGCATCTGGCCCGCCCAGGACTACACGCGGGTGACCATCGAGTCCGACGGTCCGCTCAAGGTCCATGCGGTCGACACCGATGCCGAACGGCTCACGGTCGACATCGAGGGCATCGACCTGATCGACGGTTTGCGTGAACTGATGGGAAAGGTGCAGGGAAACGATCCGAACATGGGCGGCGTCCGCATCTCGCCCGACGGCCGTGCCCGGGCGCGGCTGACGCTTGAACTCAAGCAGGCGGTGCGTCCGCAGGTCTTTCAGCTCTCGCCCGTGGCGCCCTACCAGCACCGGCTGGTGCTGGACCTGTATCCGCTGCAGCAGGTCGATCCGCTGCAGCAGCTGGTCGCCCAGCGCATGCGGGAACGGGATGCCGCCAGCGCACGCGCTGCGCGCCTGCTGGGACACGCCCTGGAAGAGCCCGCCAACGGCTCGGCCGCCGGCGGCCATCACACCCTGGGCGATCCGTTGGGCGAGCTGATCGAGCAACGCGAAGGCGCCCGTGTTTCGCCGCCCGCCGGCGCCACGGCCCGAAGCGGCACGGGATCGGCCGACCCGCCCCGCCCTTCCAGCCAGGCCCACGCGCCGGCGGCGGCACAGACCGAACGCCTGATCATCGTGGCGCTCGATCCCGGTCACGGCGGGGAAGACCCGGGCGCCATCGGCCCGGGGGGTACGCGGGAAAAGGATGTGGTGCTCAGCATCGCCCACAAATTGCGCGAGCGCATCAACAGCGCCCGCGTCAAGGGCAACCCCCTGCGGGCCTACCTCACGCGCGACGCCGATTTTTTTGTCCCGCTGGGCACGCGTGTACAGAAGGCGCGGCGTGTACAGGCCGACCTGTTCGTGAGCATCCATGCCGATGCGTTCATGAGTCCCGAGCCGGCCGGCGCCAGCGTGTTTGCACTGAGCACCCGCGGCGCCAGCAGTGCCACGGCGCGCTGGATGGCCGAGAAGGAAAACGCCTCTGATCGGGTGGGAGGCATCAACGTCAAGACGCGGGATGCCAGCGTCCAGCGCGCCCTGCTGGACATGAGTACCACCGCACAGATCCGGGACAGCCTGGAACTGGGCGGCGCGATGCTGCACGAGGTGGGCCGGGTCGGCCGTCTGCACAAGCCCCGGGTGGAGCAGGCCGGGTTTGCCGTCCTCAAGGCGCCCGACATCCCCAGTGTGCTGGTGGAAACCGCCTTCATCAGCAACCCCGACGAGGAGCGTCGCCTGCGCGACGAGGCCTATCAGGACCGGCTGGCCGACGCCCTGCTGCGCGGCATCGTGCGCTATTTCGAAGCGAACCCGCCACTGGCCCGGACACGGGCTGTCTGATCAGGACGCCACGGTCCGCGCCTTCTCGGCCTGGGCTGCGCGCCATGCGCCCCAGAGCGCGATCAGGCCCGGCACGATGATCAGCGCCCAGATGATCTTGGAGAGGTGAGCCTGCACCCAGGGCAGGTTGCCAAAGAAGTAGCCCGCGGCGGTCAGGCCGATCACCCAGATGATGGCGCCGGCCACGTTGTAGGCAGTGAACTTGCTGCGCGTCATCTCGGCCACCCCCGCCACGAAGGGCGCGAAGGTGCGGATGAAGGGCATGAAACGCGCCAGGATGATGGTCACGCCGCCGTAGCGCTCGTAGAAGTTGTGCGCCTGGTTGAAGGCGTTCTTGTTGAAGAAACGCGAGTTCTCCCACTGGAACACCTTCGGACCGAAGTAGCGCCCGATGCTGTAGTTGGTCTGATCGCCCAGGATGGCGGCAGCCAACATGAGGCCTGCGGCGATCGACCAGTCCATCAGCCCGGCGCCGCACAGCGCCCCGACGATGAACAGCAGCGAATCACCCGGCAGGAAGGGCATGACCACCAGCCCCGTCTCCACGAAGATGATGAGAAACAGCAGGGCATAGACCCAGGCACCGTAGGCCTGCACAAAGGCCTGCAGGTGCTGGTCCACGTGCAGGATGAAGTCGATCAGGAAAGCAGCAAGTTCCATGGCGGCCGATTATCCCAGCCGCATTCCTACAATGCCCGGGTGAACCCGCCTGCCAACCGCCACCGCCGCCCCATCCGTGAACTGCCCGACGAGCTGATCAGCCAGATCGCGGCCGGCGAGGTGGTCGAACGCCCCGCCTCGGTGGTGCGCGAACTGGTGGACAACGCGCTGGACGCCGGCGCAACCCTGATCACCGTGCGGCTGCAGGCCGGCGGCATCCGGCTCATCAGCGTGGAGGACGACGGCATCGGCATCCTGCACGAGGAACTGCCCACCGCACTCAAGCGCCACGCCACCAGCAAGATCGCCAGCCTGCACGACCTGGAAGCCGTGGACACCATGGGTTTTCGCGGCGAGGCGCTGGCCGCCATCTGCTCGATTGCCGAGGTTTCGGTGCTGACGCGCACCGAGGAAGGCGCTTCCCATGGCTGGCTGCTGGACGGCCGCAGCGGCGAACTGCAGCCCACCGCCCGCGCGCGGGGCACCACGGTCGAGGTGCGCGAACTCTTCTTCGCCACGCCCGCGCGGCGCAAGTTCCTCAAGTCCGAAAGCACCGAACTGGCCCACTGCATCGAGGCTGTGCGCCGCCACGCGCTGGCGCGGCCAGAGGTCGGTTTTGCCATCTGGCACGACGGCAAGCTGGTCGCTCAGTGGCGCGCGGTGGCGCCTGACCTGGCCGGCGGCGAACACCGGCTGGACGCGCTGCGCCGCCGCCTGGCCGACGTGCTGGGCGAGGCGTTCATTGACAACGCCGTGGCGGTGAACTGGCCGGTGCACGACGTACCGGGCGAGGAAGCCACCGCCGGTGGCCAACAGCGCCTGCGCGTCTGGGGCTTTGCCGGCGTGCCCGACGCGGCCCGCTCCCGCGCCGACAGGCAGTTCGCCTACGTCAACGGCCGCTTCGTGCGCGACAAGGTCATCACCCACGCCGCGCGCAGCGCCTACGAAGACGTGCTGCACGGACACCGCCAGCCGGTGTACGCGCTGTACGTCAGCATCGACCCGACGCGGGTGGACGTGAACGTGCACCCGACCAAGATCGAGGTGCGCTTTCGTGACAGCCGCGAGGTGCACCAGGCGGTACGCCATGCGGTCGAAGGCGCGCTGGCCGCGCCGCGCTCGGCGCAGACGCTGCCAGTGTCGGCTGCCAGCCCGTCTGCTGCGCCGGTCGAGCCACCGTCTGCGTTCCTCAGTCCTGTGCCACGCCAGCAACCCCTGCCCTGGCGCCCCGATACGCCGCAGGTCGGCCAGCGCGTGAGCGACCTCCAAGCGCTGTGGCGGCCGTCTGAGCGGATCACAGCGCCCCAGGACGCCCCGGACATCCGCCGCGCGGAGTCCGTGTTCGCGCCGACCCCGGCCACGCCCGAAGCGGCCACCCCGCTGCCCGACGTCGAATGGCCGCTGGGCCGCGCCATCGCCCAGCTGCACGGCGTCTATATCCTGGCCGAGAACGCCCAGGGCCTGGTGGTGGTGGACATGCACGCCGCCCACGAGCGCATCGTCTACGAACGCCTGAAGCAGCAGCTGGACGCGCACCAGGTTGCCAGCCAGCCACTGCTGATCCCGGCCACCTTCGCCGCTACGCCCGAAGAAGTCGCGACGGCCGAAACCGCGGCCGAGGTGCTGGCCCGGCTCGGGCTGGAAGTCGTGCCGTTTTCGCCCAAGACCCTGGCGGTGCGCGCCGTGCCCACCACCCTGGCGGCTGGCGACCCGGTGGAACTCGCGCGCAGCGTGCTGGCCGAACTCAGCCAGCACGACGCCAGCACCGTGGTCCAGCGCGCGCGCAACGAGCTGCTGGCCACCATGGCCTGCCACGGCGCGGTGCGCGCCAACCGCCGTCTGACGCTGGACGAGATGAACGCCCTGCTGCGCCAGATGGAAGTGACTGAGCGCAGCGACCAGTGCAACCACGGCCGGCCCACCTGGCGCCAGCTCGGCATGAAGGACCTAGACGCGCTGTTCCTGCGTGGCCGCTGACCGACCGAGCAACCCCTTCTGCTACCCTCCGGCGGATGTCCGCTTCCCGTTCTGCCATGTCGCCCGGCCTGATCGTGCTGGTGCTGTCGCTGCTGCTGGGCCTGCAGCCCATCACCACCGACCTGTACCTGCCCGCACTGCCCACCATCACCCAGGTGTTCGGCGCGGCCATGCCGCAGGCCCAGCTCACGCTCTCGGCCCTGCTGCTGGCCTTTGGCGTCTCGCAACTGTTCTGGGGACCGCTGTCCGACCGCTTTGGCCGCCGTCCCGTCCTGCTCGTCGGCACCGCGCTGTACGTGCTGGCCTCGGTGGGCAGCGCCGCTGCCACCTCCATTGAACAGCTGATCGTGCTGCGCGTGCTGCAGGGTGCCGCCATGGGTGCGGGCGTGATGTGCGCGCGCGCCGTGGTGCGCGACCTGTTCGCCCCCACCGAGGGCGCGCGCATCATGTCCAAGGGGCTGACGGGTCTGGGTGTGATCGCCTGCATGAGTGCGCCCGTGGGCGGCCTGCTGGCCGAGCACCTGGGCTGGCGCGTGGCCCTGCTGGCGCTGGCCGTGTTCGGTGCGCTGGCGCTGGCTGTGGTGGCCTGGCGTTTTGAAGAGACCCTGGCGCGCCACAACCCGCGTGCGCTGGAACCGATGACCCTGCTGCGCACCTGGGGCCAGATCGCACGCCATCCCACTTTTTGGGCCTACACCCTGCTGGCCACCACCTCCTACGCCGGGCTGTTCACCTTTCTGGCTGCGGGCTCGTTCGTCTTCATTGGCGTGCTCGGCCTGTCCAGACCGGCCTACGGTCTGGCTATGCTGACGATGTCGCTGTCCTACATCGTGGGCACCATCCTCTGCCGGCGACTGCTGCCGCGCTTCGGTGTGCGGCGCACGGTGGCCATTGCCGCGGTGGGTACGCTGACCGCCGGCACCAGCATGGGCGTGATGGCGCTCATGGGCGTGCAAAGCGTCGCCGCCATCATGGCGCCGTTCTACCTGTTCATGCTCGGCCACGGCGTGCACCAGCCCTGCGGCCAGAGCGGCGCGGTCGGCCCCTTCCCGCAGGCAGCGGGCGCGGCGTCGGCCCTGAGCGGCTTCCTGATGATGGTGATGGCCTTTGCCATGGGCGGCTGGCTGGGCAAGAGCCTGGCGGCCAACCCCGGCAGCGTGCTGCCGCTGACGAATGGCCTGTGGTTCTGGAGCGTGGCCATCGCCGCCACCGCCTGGACCCTGGTGCAACGCTATGGAGAACCCAAGGCGCCGCCTGTGCGCATGGCGATGGATTCCACCACATGACGATGAGCGAAGTGCCTGAGCCAGAGGCATCGCGGAACCGGCTTCGCCGGGCCGCAGATAACCCCCCCTTGAGGGGGTCGCGCGAAGCGCGGCGGGGGTGTCTCGCACTCGCCGGGCCGACTGCGAGCGGCAAGAGCGCCGCCTCGTTGGCGATTGCCCAGCGCTGGCCGGTCGAGATCATCAGCGTCGATTCCGCCCTGGTCTACCGCGGCATGGACATCGGCACCGCCAAGCCCTCGCCGGCCGAGCAGGCGCAGGTACCCCACCACCTGCTCGACATCACCGACCCGCTGAACGCCTACAGCGCCGCCGACTTCGTGCGCGATGCCCAGCGACTGATCGGCGAGATCACCGCACGTGGCCGCACCCCCCTGCTGGTGGGCGGCACCATGCTGTACTTCAAGGCGCTCATGCAGGGCCTGGACGACATGCCGCGCGCCGACGCCCATGTGCGCGCACGCATCGAGGCCGCCGCCGCTGCGCACGGCTGGCCCGCCCTGCACGCCGAACTGGCCAAGGTCGATCCGGTCACCGCGGCCCGGCTCGCGCCCAATGACTCGCAGCGCATCCAGCGCGCGCTCGAAGTGTTCGAGGTATCGGGTCAGCCCCTGTCGGCCCTGCAGTCCGGGCTCACCGGTCAACCTCGCCAGCACCACAACCCCATCGCCCCCGGCGCCCTGCTCAGCCTGGAACCCGCCGACCGCGCCTGGTTGCACGCGCGCATCGCCGAACGCTTCGACGCCATGCTCGCGGCCGGCTTCATCGACGAGGTGAACGCCCTGCGCGCCCGCGGCGACCTGCACCCCGACCTGCCGTCCATGCGCTGCGTGGGCTACCGCCAGGCCTGGGAAGCCCTGGATGCCGCTGGCGACGCGCCGCTGACCAATGCCCAGCGCGCCGAGCTGCGCGACCGCGGCATTTTCGCCACCCGCCAGCTCGCCAAACGCCAGATCACCTGGCTGCGCTCCATGCCCGACCGGGTGGTCGTGCCCTGCGACGCACCCGACGCGCTGGCGCAGGTGCTGCGCTGGGCGGAGAAGCATCTATGAGCCCCCACGCTCTACCGTTGCGCGGGTCGCTGCCCCATGACCGGGAAGGGCCCCGGTCATTGCCGGGTCCTGGGGCTGATCCGCCTTGGGGCGGCCCGGCGGCGGACCGTGTGCTCCACTCTCGGCCGTGGGATCATCGGGCCATGACCGACAAACCGAAAACCCTGCAACTCAAGCCCCGCAGCACGCCGGCGAAACCGAATGCCCTTCGTGCGC